>NZ_JBSFNE010000001.1:0-461682 GCF_053586935.1 Nonomuraea sp. NPDC003727 | reverse complement strand
GCATCAGGCCTGCCCGGTCGGGCATCAGGCCTGCCCGGTCGGGCATCAGGCCTGCCCGGTCGGGCATCAGGCCTGCCCGGTCGGGCATCAGGCCTGCCCGGTCGGGCATCAGGCCTGCCAGATCAGGCATCAGGGCAGCCGGCTCGCCGGGGGCCGGCTCGGCGAGCCGCTCGGCCACGTCGCGGGCGTCGACCGGCTGGAAGCGGCTGAGCAGCCGGGTGGAAGGAATGTGACCGCCGATCCGGGGCTAAACGGTGATGACGACCTTGCCCGCCGCGCGTCCCTCGCGCAGGTAGCCGATCGCCTCGGCGGCCTGCGCGAGCGGGTAGGCGCGGTCGATCGCCGGGGTGAGCCGTCCCGCCTCGGCCAGCTCCGTCAGGGCCAGCAGGTCCGCCTGGCGGATGGTGGTGAACAGGGGGTGCAGTTTCTGGCCGACGAACCGGTCGAGGAGCATCATCCGCAGCTGGCGGTCGGTGCCGGTCAGCCATCGTCCGCCGTTCTCGCCGCCGACGACGACCAGCGTCCCCCTGGGAGTGAGGCAGCGGCGCAGGAGTGACAGCCGGCGGTTGCCTCCCGTGTCGACGATGAGGTCGTAGCGGTGGCCGGCGGCGGCGAAGTCGTCACGGGTGTGGTCGATGACCTCGTCCGCGCCGATCGACCGGACCAGCGCGGTCTTCGCGGTGCTGCACACGCCGGTGACGTGCGCGTCCGACACCTTGGCCAGCTGGACGGCGAACGTGCCCACGCCGCCGCCCGCGCCGATGACCAGGACCCGCTGCCCCGCCCGTACGGTGGCCAGGGCCTGGAAGGCGGTGCAGGCGGAGGTGGGGATCGCGGCCGCCTGCTCGAAGGTGAGGGCGGCGGGTTTGGCCACGAGCCGGTTCTGGTGGGTGCCGGCGTACTCGGCGAAGGCGCCCTCGCAGGTGCCGTACACCTCGTCGCCCGGCTGGAAGCGGGTCACGTCGCGGCCGACGGCGGCGACCCGGCCGGCCATGTCCTGCCCGGGGACGCGGACCCGCGGCCTGCGCACGCCCATGGCGAGGCGGGCCAGGTACGGCACGCCGGTGACGAGATGCCAGACGCCCTGGTCGAGGCCCGCCGCGACGACCTGGACGAGCACGTCGTCGTCGCCGACGGCCGGTTGGTCGATGTCGGCGAGGCGGAGCCGGTCGGGCGGGCCGTAGGTGTCGCGGACGATCGCTTTCATGGTCATCCTTCGGTGTCGGGGTACTGGAAGACCTCGTCGAGGGGGGCGCCGAACACGCGGGCGATCCGGAAGGCCATCTCCAGCGACGGTGAGTACCGGCCCTGCTCGATGGCGATGACGGTCTGGCGGGTCACGCCGATGCGGTCGGCCAGCTCCGCCTGGGTCATCTCGCCGTGGGCGAAGCGGAGGGACCGGATCACGTTCGTGACCTTGGTGGGCTTGCCCATGGTCAGAATCCCCGGCGGTAGGCGACGATCTTGGCGATCGACGAGGCGACGGCCGAGAGGGCGAAGGCCAGGTAGAGGGCGTTGGCGATCCAGAAGTGCTCGATCCTCGCCAGCGCCAGGCCGAAGGCGGTCACGCCGCCGAGGACCAGGACGAGGTACTCGACGCGCTGGCCGTGGAGGTGGATGTCGATGTCGCGCTCGTCCCGCTTGCCGGCCTCTCTGGGGGAGGCGATCGCGGTCACGACGCTGCCGGCGATGTTCATGACGACGGCCACGGTGATGGCGGTGAGCAGCGGCCAGACGTAGGCGATGTGGGTGACGTCCGTGGTCGAGAGCTGCCGGAGGATGACGGCGAAGTAGACGATGGGCACGCCGGTCGCGATCGCGGCGTAGATCCAGACGCGTTTCTCCTCGATGGACACGTATACCCCTCATGTAAAAGAAAGTAGACATCGAGGAATGTAAAACATCGCGGACGTGAGGTCAAGAATTCTTGACATCACGCCGACTGTTGACGGTGCGCGGCGGTCGACTCTAGCCTGAGCCATCTACCTATCAGTTGGTAGGTTTTGAATGTGAGGAGCGAGATGGACGACAAGCCCGGCGTGGGGGAGAAGCTCGCCTTCTTCTCAGGAGTGCTCGGCGGCGTGCTCATGGGCGCCGGCTCCGGCTTCCTGCTGCTGTACCTCACCGACGTCGTGGGCATGGGCGCGGCGGCCGTCGGCACGCTGATGCTGGTCGCCAGGATCGCCGACGGCGCCAGTGACCCGCTCATGGGCTACCTCGTCGACCACCTCCCGCCCACCCGATGGGGCAGGTTCCGCCCGTACGTCCTCCTGGGCGCCGTGCTGTGCGTCTTCTGCGTCGTCGCGCTGTTCGTCGTGCCCGCGATGCTGCCGAACGCGCTCGTCGCGGTCTGGATCACCTACCTGCTGTGGGGCCTGCTGCTGGACCTCTTCCAGATCCCGATGACCTCGCTGGTGCCCGCGATCAGCGGCGACCCCCGCACCCGCGGCCAGCTGGCCGCGATCGTCGGCGTCACCGGGCTGTTCGCGGCGGCGCTGGCCACAGGGCTGACCCTGCCGGTGGTGAACGCCCTGGGCGGCGGGACCACCGGCTGGCTCACCTACGTCATCGGCTCGGCGGTCGCCGGGCTCTGCCTCGTGACCGTCATGGTGGCGCGGGTGCGCGAGCGGGTGGTGCCGCTCTCGCCGGAGCGGTACCGGCTGTCGGACGTGCGCAAGGTGTTCTTCTCCGGCAGGGCGGTGCCGATCCTGCTGCTGTCGAAGGTGTCGGTGCAGGCGGCCAGCGGGGCGCTGACGGCGGCGATGCCGTACTTCTTCCTGTACTACATCGGCGACCAGAAGTACCTGTCGGCCGCGGCGTTCGTGATGGCGATCCCGATGGTCGGCGGCGCCGTGGTGGTGCCGGCGCTGGCGCGGCGGGCAGGAGCGAAGCCGCTGTACGTGGCGAGCCTCGGGGTGTCGATCACCGGGCTGGCGCTGCTGATGGTCGTGCCGACGGATCCGCTGCCCGTGCTGGCCTGCTTCGCCCTGACAGGGATCGGGTTCGGCGGTGCGGTGGCGCTCAGCCTGGTGCTGCTGGCCGAGCTCACCGACTACACCGAGTGGAAGCACGGGTTCAGGACGGAGGCGTCGCTGGCGGCGATGACGTCCTTCGCGGCCAAGGCGGGCGGCGGGATCGGCGGCGGCCTGCTGGCCTACACGCTCGCGCTGACCGGCTACCGCAGCGGCGGCGTGGCGCAGAGCGCGGAGACGCTGAACGGGATCCTCCTGGCGCAGAGCCTCGTGCCCGCGGGGATCGGGCTGGTGGGCGCGCTGGCGTTCACGGCCTACCCGATCAGCAGGGCCGTGGCGCGGGAGGCGGCCGAGCGGCTGGCCGAACGGCGCACGGCCGTGGTGGAGCCGGCGTGACCGGCGCGGCGACGGCACGGGGCCGGCGGCCGGACAGGGGAGGGCATGTGATCGTCAAGACCTGGCAGGGTGCCGTGCGGGGACACGTCGAAGGGGGGATCGCCGCTTTCCTGGGGGTGCCCTATGCCGCCGCGCCGTACGGGGAGGACCGGTTCAGGGCGCCGCGGCCGCACGACCGCTGGGACGGCGTGCGCGACGCGACCCGCATGGGCCCGACGCCGCCGCAGCTGCCGTACACGGGAGGGCTGGAGAAGGTCCTGCCCAGCGTGATCATCGACGGCGACGAGATCCTCAACGTGAACATCTGGGCGCCCGCGGAGGGCGCCGGCCACCCTGTCATGGTCTGGCTGCCGGGCGGCGCGCTCACCAGGGGGAGCAACGCGCTCGGCACCTACGACGGGCGCGCCTTCGCCCGTGACGGCGTGGTGCTGGTGTCGGTCAACTACCGGCTGGGCGCCGAGGGCTTCTCGGTGCTCGACGGCGCGCCCCCGCACCTGGGGCTCGCCGACCAGGTGGCGGCGCTGCGCTGGGTGCGGGACAACATCGCGGCCTTCGGCGGCGACCCCGGCAGGGTCACGGTCGCGGGCCAGTCGGCGGGCGGCGGATCGGTGGCCGCGCTCCTCGCCCATCCGTCGGCGAAGGAGCTGATGGCCGGGGCGGTCATCCAGAGCGGTCCGGTCGGGCCGGGACCCGCGGGGTCCTCACGGCGGATCACCGACCTGATGGCCAAGGACCTCGGCATCCCCGCCACGCGGGAGGCGTTCGCCGCCGTGTCTCCGGCGGACCTGCTGGCCAGCCAGGCGCGGACGCAGCGCAGGAATGCGGGCTTCGGGCCCGTGCCGGGGAACGAGCCGGTGGTGTCCGATCCGGGCGCCGCGCTGCTCGACGGCGCGGGTGCGGACATCCCGCTCCTGATGGGGTACACGGCCGAGGAGTACCGGCTGTGGTACGCGCCCACCGGGATGCTCGACAAGGTCACCTGGCTGCACCTGCTGGCCGCGCGGTTGAAGTTCAGGGTGCCGCGGAGGGAGCTCGCCGCGCTCCGGCGGGCGCACCCCGGGGCGAGCAGCGGCGAGATCCTCGGCGACCTGACCACGGAGCTGCTGCTGCGCCGGCCGATGCACGCGCTGGCCGAGGCCCGCGGGGCGCGCACGTGGATGTACGAGTTCGGGTGGCGCTCGCCGGTCCACGGCCTCGGCGCGGCGCACGCGGTGGAGCTCAACTACGTCTTCGACACGCTCGGCACCCCGGAGGCCGAGGCGATCTGCGGGCCGGGCGGTCCGCAGGAGCTCGCCGACCGGATGCACGCCGCCTGGGTGCGCTTCGTCACGTACGGCGAGCCCGGCTGGCCGGCGTGGGAGGAGGGCCGCCCGGTGATGGTGTTCGACTCGCCGGGCGGCGGCGTGGTCAGGCTGCCAGGCTCGCCCTGATGGCCTCGAGCAGGGTCGTCCGCCACTCGCGGGCGACGGGCAGGAGCGCGGTGAGCCCGTGCGAGCCGTGCACCTGCCCCTCGAACTCCCTGTAGGTCACCGGCACCCCGGCGGCCGCCAGCCGTTCGGCGTAGCGGCTGCCGTCGTCGGCGAGCGGGTCGTACTGGGCCGTCAGGATGACGGCGGGGGGAAGGCCGGTCAGGTCGTCGGCGTGCAGCGGGGAGACCAGCGGGTCGGTGGGATCGTGGTCGCCGAGGTAGTTCTCGACGCACCAGCGGATCTCCTTGCTGGTCAGCACGTACCCCTCGGCGTACCTGTCGACCGAGGGGGACGACAGCGTCAGGTCGAGCGCGGGGATCTCCATGACCTGCAGGTTCAGCGCGGGTCCGCCGCGCGCCTTGGCCAGCAGCGCCATGGCGGCGGCGAGGTTGCCGCCCGCGCTCTCGCCCGCGACGCCGAGCCAGCCGGGGCCGAAGTCCTGCGCGGCCGCCCACTCCAGCGCGTGGTAGCAGTCGTCGACGTGGGCCGGGAAACGGTGCTCGGGCGCCAGCCGGTAGTCGACGCTGACCACGGTGACGCCGGTCCCCGCGGCGATGGTCCTGCACCGCGTGTCGGTGTCGTCGGGGTGTCCCGACCACCAGCCGCCGCCGTGGTAGAAGACCAGCGTGCCCGTGCTGTCCCCGCCCGCGCGGTAGACCCGCGCGCCGATGCCGTCGGGCGGGACGGTCACGTCGTAGACCTCCGCCACGCTGGGCGCGGGCTCGACGTAACGCGTGTACGGGCGTTCCTCGGCGGACCGCGCGCGCTGTGCCCGGCGGCGTTCGGCGACGTCGTCGTGCTCCGGCGCGGGCAGGGACGAGTAGAGCTCGAGCAGGGGAACGAGGAGGGGATCGAGTGCCATGACAAAAACCTACCAACTGATAGGTGGTTTTGTTAGCCTTGACTTCATGGCCGCACGCAAGCTCTCCACCGTGGGCGCCGCCCGCCGGGAGCAGATCCTCGACGCCGCCCGCGAGCTGTTCAGCATCAAGGGCTACCGGGGCGCCTCCCTGCGCGACGTGGCCGCCCAGGTGGGCCTCACGCCGGCGGGCGTCCTGCACTACTTCCCTTCCAAGGAGGCTCTCCTGGCCGCCGTACTGCAGCAGCGAGACGACACCGACATCCCCTGGTTCGAGACGACATGGGCGCAAGCGGGCAGCTTCCGCGAGGCGACCCGCGAGCTGATGACCCGCAACATGGCCGCGGCAGGCGTCATGCGGCTGTTCGTGACCCTGTCCGCCGAGGCCGTCGATCCACGACACCCCGCCCACGAGTTCTTCCGGCAGCGCTACCGCACCAGCCGGGAGCTGTTCTCCAGCACCCTCGACAAGGCCAAGAGCAGGGGCGAGGTGAGCGACACGGCCATGGGGCCCGTGCTCATCGCCGTGCTCGACGGCCTCCAGACCCAGTGGCTGCTCGAACCCGACTTCGACCTGCTCGCCTCCCTCGACGACTACCTGGACACGATCGCCCCGTGAACGACCTGACCATCGCCGAAAAGGCGTCGCTGACCTCCGGCGCCTCCCTCTGGACCACCAAGCCCGTCGACCGCGCCGCAATCCCCTCGATCACGTTGAGCGACGGCCCGCACGGGGTGCGCCGCCAGATCGTCGGCGGAGACCATCTCGGCATCGGGCACAGCATCCCCGCCACCTGCATGCCGCCCGCCGTCGCCCTCGGCTCGTCATGGGACGCCGACCTGCTGCGCAGGGTCGGCGCCGCCCTGGGCACCGAGGCTCGCTCGCTGGGCGTGCAGGTGCTGCTCGGCCCCGGCATCAACATCAAGCGCTCGCCGCTGTGCGGGCGCAACTTCGAGTACCTGTCGGAGGACCCGCTGGTCAGCGGCGTGCTCGGCGCGGCGCTCGTGGAGGGCCTGCAGTCGCGCGGTGTCGGCGCGGCGCTCAAGCACTTCGCCGCCAACAACCAGGAGACCAACCGGCTGCGCGTCAGCGCCGAGGTCGACGAGCGCACCCTGCGCGAGATCTACCTCGCCGGGTTCGAGCACGTGATCAAGCAGGCCCGCCCGTGGACCGTGATGTGCGCCTACAACAAGGTCAACGGCGAGTACGCCTCGCAGAACCGCTGGCTGCTCACCCAGGTCCTGCGCGAGGAATGGGGCTTCGACGGCCTGGTCATGTCCGACTGGGGCGCGGTCGACGACCGGGTGGCGGGCGTGCGGGCAGGGCTCGACCTGGAGATGCCCACCTCGGGCGGCGTCACCGACGCGCAGATCGTCGAGGCCGTCCGCGACGGGCGGCTCGACCCCGAGCTGCTGGATCTCGCGGCCCAGCGGGTGCTCGCGCTGGTCGCGCGGGCGCAGGCCGCCCAGCCCGAGGCGGTACGGGCCGCCCGCGCCGGCGCCGCCCCTGGCGCCTTCCCGCACGCCGGCACGCCGGACTTCACCCGCGCCTACGAGGCGGCCCAGGCCGGCGGCGCGGTCGCGATCGCCGTGGCGGGCGCCGAGGAGCACCACCGGCTGGCCCGCGAGGTCGCCGGGCAGTGCGCGGTGCTGCTGAAGAACGACGGCGTGCTCCCGCTCGCCCCCACCGCCTCCGTCGCCGTCGTGGGCGAACTCGCCCGCACCCCCCGCTACCAGGGCGCGGGAAGCTCGCAGATCATTCCGACCAGGCTCGACGACGCGCTGAGCGAGATGCGCGCCGCCGCAGGCGCCGACCTGCCCTTCGCGCCCGGCTACCGGCTCGACTCGAGCGAGCCCGACGACGAGCTGGTCGCCCAGGCCCGCGCCGTCGCGGCGGCGGCCGACGTCACCGTGGTCTTCCTCGGCCTGCCCGAGGGCGAGGAGTCGGAGGGCTACGACCGCACCCACCTCGACCTGCCCGCCGGCCAGCGCGCGCTGCTCGACACGGTGACCGCGACGGCCGCCAGGACCGTGGTGGTGCTGTCCAACGGCGGCGTGGTGACGGTGTCGGAGTGGGACGCGAAGGTCGCCGCGATCCTGGAGGGCTGGCTGCTCGGACAGGCCGGCGGCGGCGCCGTCGCCGACATCCTGTTCGGCGTGGTCAACCCGTCAGGACGGCTGGCCGAGACGATCCCGCTGCGCCTGGAGGACACCCCCAGCTACCTCAACTTCCCCGGCGACCCCGACGAGGTGCGCTACGGCGAAGGCGTCTTCGTCGGCTACCGCTACCACGACGCCGTCGACGGCGAGGTCAGCTACCCCTTCGGCCACGGCCTGTCCTACACGAGCTTCGCCTACTCCGACCTGACCGTGTCGGTGACGGGAACCGACGAGGAGATCGCGGTCGAGGTGGCGGCACGCGTCACCAACACCGGCGGCAGGCACGGGCGCGAGGTGGTCCAGCTCTACGTGTCGGCGCCGAGCGCCACGGTCAGGCGTCCGGTCAGGGAGCTGCGCGGCTTCACGAAGCTCGCGCTGGAGCCCGGCGAGAGCGCCGAGGTCCGCTTCACGCTCGGCTACCGCGACTTCGCCTACTTCGACGTGGCCGGCGGCCGGTGGCAGGCGGAGTCCGGCACGGCGCGCGTCCACGTGGGCGCCTCCTCCCGGGACCTGCGCCTGTCCGCCGATGTCGGCCTCGACGTGGCCGGCAGGCGTCCCGTGCTCACGCCGGACTCGCCGCTCGGCGACTGGTTCGCCGACTCGGCCGGCCGTACGGCGCTGCTCGACGTGGTGCGGGAGCCCTCCCGCTTCCTGACCGACGACTACGTCAAGACGATCGGTTCGATCCCGCTGAGCCGTCTGGCGCGGTTCCCCGGCTCGAAGATCGACCCAGAGAGCCTCGAGGAGCTGGCGGCGAGGATGCGCGATGATCGACCGTGAGCGGCTGGTGCGCGGCCACAACGTGGTGGTGACCACGTGGCATCCTTCGTCCACGCTCAGCGTGGGCAACGGTGACTTCGCCGTCAACGTGGACGTCACGGGGCTGCAGACCTTCCCGCACGCGCACGAGCTGCTGCCCAGGCCGGTCCTGGTGACCGACGAGCACGGCGTCAGGCGACTGCCGGCGCGGGAGTTCGACCTCGACGACTTCCCCGTGCCGCTGCGCGTCCAGTCGACGTGGGGCTGGTACGCCACGGCGCCCGGCCGGCCGTACACGCTGGACGAGGCCGCCACCGGCTACCGGACCAGGCGCGGCGAGGTGCGCTACCCCGACGGCCTGGGCCCGGTGCCGGAGGCGGCGGCGTGGCTGTACGCCAACCCGCGCCGGCTCGACCTCGGCAGGCTGGGGCTCGACTTCGCCGGCCGGCAGGTGGGCCTCGGCGACCTGACGGCCACGCGCGTGGAGCTCGACCTGTGGACCGGGTGCGTGCACGCGCGCTTCACGGTGTTCGGCCGCCCCGTCGAGGTGTGGACGGTCGTCCACCCGGACCGCGACCTGGTGGCCACCCGGGTGCGGTCCCCGCTGCTGGCGGACGGGCGGTTGCGGCTCAGGCTGTCCTTCCCCGATCAGGCCGACCCGCTGCTGGAGGGCGAGAAGCTGCTCCAGGAGACCGTGTACGGCGAGGCGTGGGCCGAGCGGCGGGTCGGCGACGCCCGGTACGTCGTGGAGGTGGCGACGGACGGCGTGCTCGGCCCTGAGCTGCTGATCGGGACCGCGGCGGACGAGCTCACCGCCACCGCCGCCTTCGCCGCAACCCGCGCCGCAACCCGCGCCGGCGACCGGCCCGCCTCCGAGCCGACCGCCGGAACACCCACCGGCGACCGGCCTGCCTCCGAGCCGACCGACGGAACCCGCGCCGGCGACCTGCCCGCCTTCGAGGAGGTGCGGCGGGTGGCCGCCGCGCACTGGCGCGACTTCTGGACCCGCGGCGCCGCCGTCAGCTTCGAGGGCAGCTCCGACCCCCGCGCCCGCGAGCTGGAGCGCAGGGTCGTCCTGTCGCGCTACCTCACCGCCGTCCACTGCGCGGGCACCATGCCGCCCCAGGAGTCCGGGCTGGTCCACAACTCGTGGGGCGGCAAGTTCCACCTGGAGATGCACTGGTGGCACGCCGCCCACTTCGCCGTGTGGGGGCGGCCCGACCTGCTCGAACGGAGCCTCGGCTGGTACCGGGACGTCCTCGGCGCGGCCGGGGAGACCGCCCGGCGGCAGGGCTACGCGGGAGCCAGGTGGCCCAAGCAGGTCGGCCCCGACGGGCGCGAGTCGCCGAGCGACATCGGCGCGTTCATCATCTGGCAGCAGCCGCACCCGATCTACTACGCCGAGCTGCTCCGGCTGAACGGCGGCGGCGACGCCGTGCTGGAACGCTACCGGGAGATCGTCCTCGAGACCGCCGCGTTCATGGCCGACTTCGCCGAGGAGGACGGCGGCACCTACCATCTCGGCCCTCCGGTCGTGCCCGCCCAGGAGACCTACTACCCGGACCGGGCTCGCACGGCCGACCCGACGTTCGAGCTGGCCTACTGGGCGTGGGCGCTCGGCGTCGCACAGGACTGGCGGGAACGGCTGGGCATGGGCAGGTGCGCCGCCTGGGACGCCGTCATCGACGGCCTGGCCAGGCCGCCGGTCCGTGACGGGGTCTACGCGGCGGTGGCGGTCGAGCCGTACACGGTCACCGACGACCATCCCTCGATGCTGATGGCGCTCGGGTTCGTGCCGGAGACCCCGATGATCGATCGGGACACGATGGCCGCGACCTACGACGACGTGCTGGCCCGCTGGGACTTCTCCAGCACCTGGGGATGGGACTACCCGGTGCTCGCCATGTGCGCCACCAAGCTGGGCCGGCCCGAGGCGGCGGTCGACGCGCTGCTCATGGACACACCCAAGAACCGCACACTGGCCGGCGGGCACGTGCCGCAGTTCCGCGGCGGGCTGAGCGTCTACCTGCCCGCCAACGGCGGCCTGCTCGCGGCGGTGGCGATGATGGCGAAGGAGGGCGGCTTCCCGCGCGACGGCACCTGGAGGGTCAGGCAGGAGGGGTTCGGCGCCTTCCCGACCGGCACGGTGAGCTGTGCACCCGCACAGTAGGCTCCCCGCCATGGCCTACCCGTCGTTGGCGCGGCTCGCCACCGAGCTGCTGCGGGACGTGCCCGAGCTGACCGAGAAGATCTTCGCGGCGATCGTGGCCGAGGACGAGACCTACGCCGCTCTCGACCGGGACCTGCTGGCCGAGGTCAAGGAGCACAACCGGCGCAACCTGCTGGCCCAGCTCACCGACCTGGCCGAGCAGCGCGCGCCGTGCACGGGGGCGTCGAGGGAGACGGCGCGGCTGCGGGCGGCGCAGGGCTTCCCGCTCGGCGCGCTGCTCCACGCCTACCGGATCGGGTTCAGGGTGCTGTGGGAGAGCCTGGTGGAGCGGGCCACCGCCCACCCGGGCTATCCCGTCGACACGCTGGCCACCTCCATGACCGCGATCTGGACTCTCGTCGACGCCTACTCGGTGGCGGTGACCGAGAGCTACAGAGAGACCATGGTCGAGCTGACCAGGCACGACGAGCGGCAGCGGCTGGTGCTGCTGGACGTGCTCATCGAGGGCAGGGTGAACGACTGGACGGCGCTCGACGGCAGCGCGCAGGCGCTCGGCCTGCCCGCGAAGGGGCCCTACGTGTGCGTGGTGGCCGACCCTGGCACGGCGATGCCGGGAGGGTGCGCGTGGCGGCTGCGCGCCGACGACCAGGTGGGCGTGATGCCGGCCCGCTCGGTGGCGGGGATGCGGGGCAGGGTGGGGGTCAGCCCGCCGTACGAGCGGCTGACCGAGACGGCGGCGGCGCTGCGTCTGGCCACGCTGGCGCGCGCCAGCCTGCCCGAGGGGGTCACGGGCGTGGCGACGGTGGACGCGCGGCCGGTCGGCGCGCTGCTGGCCGCCAGTCCCGACCTGGCCGAACGGCTGGTGGGCGCGATCCTGGGCCCGCTGCTGGGCCGGCGCGACACCACGCGGCTGCTGGAGGCGCTCGAGGCGTGGCTGTGGACCGGCGACTCGACCGCCGACCTGGCCAGACGCCTGTACTGCCATCGCAACACCGTCCGCAACCGGCTGGACCGGGTCGAGCAGCTCACCGGAAGGTCGCTGGAGCGTCCCGAGGACGTGACGGCGCTGTACACGGGGGTGCTCGCGCTGCGGCTGACGAATTGTGCGGCGGCACAAGAGGGTGACAGGAAGCGGCGGCCGGCGCCTAGTGACTCGGGGACACCGCTTCACCAGGATCTGGACATACCCGTCCACCTACCGAGGCACGCGCATGATCGTTGACACCACGTACGGCAAGCTGCGGGGTCGGATGGAGGACGGCGTCGCGGTCTTCCGCGGCGTGCCGTACGCCGCGCCGCCCTTCGGCGACCTGCGCTTCCGCGCGCCCGAGCCGCCCGCCTCGTGGGAGGGGGTGCGCGACGCGCTGGAGTACGGCCCGACCGCCCCCAAACGCCCCTACGCGCCGCCGCTCGACACGATCCTCCCCGAGATCCACATCGACGGCGACGACTGCCTCAACCTCAACGTCTGGACCCCCGGCCTGTCGGGCCGCAGGCCCGTCATGGTGTGGGTGCACGGCGGGTCCAACCGCAACGGGTCCAACTCCGTGCCCGTCTACGACGGCGGCGCGTTCGCCCGCAGCGGCGTCGTGCTGGTGTCGATCAACTACCGGCTGGGCGTGGAGGGGTTCGGCAGCTTCCCCGACGCGCCGGAGAACCGCGGCCTGCTCGACCAGGTGGCGGCGCTGGAGTGGGTGCGCGACAACATCGAGGCGTTCGGCGGCGACCCCGGCAACGTGACGCTGTTCGGCGAATCGGCGGGGGCCATCGACATCGCCGCGCTGCTGACCGTGCCGTCCGTCGCGGGGCTGTTCAGCCGGGCGATCGTGCAGAGCGGCCCGCCCGCGGTGGGCCCGCCCGCGGCCGCCAGGAAGACCACCGCGATGATCGCCAAGCTGCTCGGCGTGCCGCCCACGGCCGCGGCCTTCGCCGCGGTCGACCGCGAACGCCTGCTGGACGCGCAGGTGGCGGTCTCCCGCAAGGGCTCGCTGATGGGCGGGCCGGGCTTCGGCCCGGTGCTCGACGGGGAGCTGCTGACCGGGCGCGACCTCGATCCCGGCAAGCCCGTGATCTTCGGGCAGACCAGCGAGGAGTACCGGCTCTGGTTCGTGCCGACGGGCCTGGCGGCACGGCTCAAGCCCGTCATGGTGCGCCTGGCGCTGCTGAAGCTGCGGGTGCCCGGCCGGGTGTTCAGGGGGTACCGGGTGCTGCACCCCCGGCTGTCGCCCGGCGAGGCGTTCGGCCTGCTGATCACCGACCACCTGCTGCGCGTCCCGCTCAGGAAGCTGGCCGACGCCCGGCCCGCCGGGCGCACCTGGCTCTACGAGTTCGCCTGGCGGTCGCCGTCGCACGAGCTCGGGGCCGCGCACGCGATGGAGATCCCCTTCGTGTTCGCCACGACGGCGACGGCGGAGGCACAACTGATGACCGGGCCCGACACGCCGGCCGCGCTGACGCGCGCCATGCACGAGGCATGGGTGCGCTTCGCCGAGACGGGCGACCCCGGATGGCCCGCCTGGTCCGCCGCGACCAGGCCGACGCAGGTTTTCGACGAGAACAGCCGCGTGGTCGCCGACCACGCGGCCGAGGTGCACGAGCTGTGGAGCAGATGATGCGTTATCGCGACCCCGCCCTGTCCGTCGAGGATCGGGTATCCGACCTCCTGCCCAGGATGACCCTGGAGGAGAAGGCCGGGCTGATGTTCCACACGCTCGCGGTCATCGGCGACTATCCCGACGGCGCCGACTTCCCCTCGCTGGAGGAGATGGTCGGAGAGCGGCACATGTCCCACTTCAACCTGTACGGCACGCACGCCGCGGGCACCATCGCCAGATGGCAGAACGAGCTGCAGCAGCGGGCCAGGGAGACCAGGCTCGGCATCCCCGTGACGCTGTCGACCGACCCCAGGCACGCCTTCATCCAGAGCGTGGCCGCCTCGATGAGCGCCGGCGCGTTCTCGCAGTGGCCCGAGCCGCTCGGCCTGGCCGCGATCGGCGACCCCGCCCTGGTGCGCCGGTACGCCGACATCGTGCGCAGGGAGTACTGCGCGGTGGGCATCAGAGTCGCCCTGCACCCGCAGATCGACCTGGCCACCGAGCCGCGCTGGTCGCGGATCTCCGGCACGTTCGGCGAGGACGCCGCGCTCACCTCCAGACTGGTCACCGCCTACCTGGAGGGCCTGCGCGGCGGGCCCGAGGTCGGTCCGCGCAGCGTGGCCGCCATGGTCAAGCACTTCCCCGGCGGCGGCCCGCAGAAGGACGGCCTCGACCCGCACTACGCCAACGGCCGCGAGCAGGTCTATCCGGGTGGCAGGTTCGACCATCACCTGGAGCCGTTCCGTGCCGCGCTGGCGGCGGGCGCCACGCAGATCATGCCCTACTACGGCATGCCGGTCGGCACGCCGTACGAGGAGGTGGGGTTCGGCTTCAACCGCGGGGTCGTCACCGGGCTGCTCAGGGAGGAGCTCGGGTTCGACGGGATCGTCTGCACCGACTGGACGCTGGTCACCGACCGGGTGGTCTTCGGCGAGCCGATCCCCGCGCGGGCGTGGGGTGTGGAGCACCTGAGCCCGCCGGAACGCGTCCTGAAGATCATCGAGGCGGGTGCCGACCAGCTCGGCGGCGAGCACTGCACCGAGCTGGTGATCGAGCTGGTCAGGAGCGGCAGGGTCGCCGAGGACCGGATCGACGCCTCGGTACGCAGGCTGCTGCGCGAGAAGTTCGTCCTCGGCCTGTTCGACCATCCCTTCGTGGATCCCGACGCGGCCGAGGAGATCGTCGGCAACGCCGTCTACCGGGCGGAGGGCGCCGCCGCGCAACGCGCCGCCGCGACGCTGCTCAAGGGGCCGCTGCCGGCGCTCGGGGACGGCGCGGCCCCGAAGGTGTACGCCGAGGGGTTCACCACCGGCCTCGCGGCCTGGGGCGTGGAGACGGCCGAGCACCCGGGCGCCGCCGACCTGGCGGTGCTGCGGATCGACGCGCCCTACGAGAAGCGCTCCACCTGGTACGAGTCGATGTTCCGCGGCGGCCGGCTGGACTTCCCCGCCGAGCGGCTGGCCGAGATCCTGGCCCTGCTCGACACGGTCCCGACCGTGGTCGTGATCAACCTGGACCGGCCCGCGGTCATCCCGGAGATCGCCGAGCGGGCCGCCGCGCTGGTGGCCGTCTACGGCGCGAGCGACGAGGCGGTGCTCGACGTCGTGTTCGGACGTGCCACGCCGAAGGGGCGCCTGCCCTTCCAACTGCCCCGCTCGATGGCGGAGGTGGAGGCGGGCCGTCCTGACGTGCCGCAGGAGAGCGCCGACCCGCTGTTCCCGCTCGGCGCGGGGCTGTAGCAGGGGGAGGGACGGCCGGCCGTCCCTCCCCCTGCCGCCGGTCTAGCCGGACACGGGGGCGATCAGCGTGCCCGCGAACGCCCGTCTGAGCAGTCCCGCCCGCATCTCGTGCACCAGCGTGAACGTCACGGTGCCGGGCGCGATCCAGCCGCCGTGCGGATGGGCGAGCACCCGTACGGCCGCCGCCGCCACGCCCGCCTCGTGCAGCCTGGCCAGGTAGCGCTCGCCGTGCGCTCGCAGGGGGTCGTGCTCGGAGATCACCAGGGCGGCGGGCGGGAGCCCGGACAGGTCGGGCGCGTGCAGCGGCGAGACGTAGGGGTCGCGCGGATCGCCGTCGGCCCCCAGGTAGTAGGCGGCGTACCGGAGCACCTCGGCGCTCGTCAGGCCGCCGAGCCCGCCGTCCGCGTCGTTGCCCTCGGGCGTGAGGTCGAGCGCGGGCGCGTCGAGCTGCTGGAAGATCGGCAACGGCAGCCCCCTGTCCCTGAGCAGGAGGCAGAGCGCGGCCGTCAGGTTGGCGCCCGCCGAGGCGCCGCCGAGCGCGACCCTGCGCGGGTCGATCCCGAGCTCGTCCGCGTGGTCGAGCAGCCACAGGTAGGCGGCCAGGCAGTCCTCCAGCGGCAGGGGGTAGGGGTGCTCGGGCGCCAGCCGGTAGTCCACCGACGCCACCGCGCACGGCACCAGGCTCGCCAGGGGGCCGCACTCGACCTCGCCGGCGTCGAGGTCGCCCTTGTACCAGCCGCCGCCGTGCAGGAACACCAGCAGCGGAGCCGGCTCGGCGAGACCCTTCGGCCTGGTCAGCCGCACCGTGATCGCCCCGCCCTCGACCGGCACCCGGTGTTCCTCCACCAGGAGCGACGGGTCATGAGGTGGCGCGATGAGCAGCATCGTCGCGTTGGACCTGCGGCGCTCCTCGTCGAGGTCGCCGGGCGTGGCGGGCGGCAGCTCGGCCGCGTGCGCGGCGAGCCTGCCGTAGAGGCGGACAAGCGGGGGGTCGAGGTGCATGAACGCTCCCGTCGTTCTCACTGGCCGAGGGCGGATCCCACGGCCGCCAGGTCGCGCTCCAGCGACCTGGCGTAGGACTCGATGGCGTCGACGAGGTCGACCTCGTCGGGGTCGAGCAGCCACTGGGTGGCCAGACCGTCGAGGGTGGCCAGGATCTCCGCCGCCTTGCGGGCGGGCACGACGTCGGCCCTGATCTCGCCGCGTTCCTGGCCGACCGCCAGCGCGTCGGCGAGAAGCGCGCGCATTTCCCGGTAGCGGTCGCGGAAGAACGCGTGCGCGGGATCACCCTCGTCCAGGTTCTCGGCGAGCAGCACGGCGAAGAGTTTGGTCAGGCCGCGTTCGGCGCTGTTCCGGTGGGCGTAGGCGGGCATCTCGCGGACGGTGGCGAGGCCGCCGAGCGCGGTCACCTCGCGCGCGTAGTCCATGCTGCGCGAGTCGCGCCACTCGATGACCGCTCTGAGCAGGCCTTCCTTGTTGCGGAAGTGGTAGAGGAGGCCGGGTTCGGTGATGCCGACGCGGGCCGCGATCTCGGTCATGCCGGTGCCTCTGAAGCCTCTTCTCGCGAACATCTCCGCGGCGATTCCGGCGATTTCCTCGCGTCGCCCCGATGCCCTTCTCTGTGCCATGCCCGGCATTCTAGATTATTACTTACTTAGTTGTAAGTAAGGAGCTTGGATGAGGATTTCCCGGGTGCGTGTCGAGCAGTTGAGCGAGCCGTTCCTCGGCATCGGCGTCGCCGACCCCCGGCTGTCGTGGACGACCGAGGCCGACGGGCCGTGGCGGCAGACCGCCTACGAGGTCGAGGCGCGTGGCCGGCGGGTGGTGGTCGAGTCGGACGCGTCGGTGCTGGTGCCCTGGCCGTTCGAGCCGCTGGCGTCGAGGGAACGGGTGACCGTACGGGTACGGGTGCGCGGCGCGGGCGGCTGGTCGGCGTGGAGCGCTCCGGTGCCCGTGGAGGCGGGCCTGCTGTCCGCCCACGACTGGTCGGCCCGCTTCGTCAGCCCGGGAGAGGGCCGCGACCTGCTGCGCGCCGAGTTCGACGCGCGGCCCGGCCTCACCCGCGCCCGCCTCTACGTCACCGCGCTCGGCGTCTACGAGGTGGAGCTCAACGGGCAGCGGGTCGGCGCCGACGTGCTCGCGCCCGGCTGGACCAGCTACGGTCACCGGCTGCGCTACCAGACCTTCGACGTCACCGGCCTGGTCAGACCGGGCCGCAACGCGATCGGCGCGATGCTCGGCGAGGGCTGGTACAGCGGCCGCATCGGCTTCGCCGACGCCGGCGTCCCCTACGGCGACGGCGTGGCGCTGCTGGCCCAGCTCGAGCTCGTCCACTCCGGCGACGAGGTCGAGCGCGTGGTGACCGGCACCCACTGGCTGGCCGCGAGCGGGCCGATCGTCTCCAGCGGCATCTACGACGGCGAGTGCTACGACGCGGGACGGGAGCGCCGCGGCTGGTCGCGGCCCGGCCACGACACCGAGGACTGGACGCCCGCCCTGGCCGTCGAGCGTGACCTCGCCACGCTGACCGCGCCCACGGGGCCGGCCGTCCGCCGCGTCGAGACGCTGAGCGGCCGGAGCGACGGCGCCGTCGTGGACTTCGGCCAGAACCTCGTCGGCCGCCTCAGGATCACGGCCGAAGGGCGCGCGGGCGAGCAGGTCGTCCTCAGGCACGCCGAGGTGCTGGAGGACGGCGAGCTGTGCACCCGCCCGCTGCGCACCGCCGCCGCCGTCGACACCTACACCCTGCGCGGCGGCGGGGAGGAGGCGTGGGAGCCGCGCTTCACCTTTCACGGCTTCCGCTACGCCGCGATCGAGGGCCCGGTCACCGGGGCGCACGCGGTCGTCTGCCACACCGACATGGCGCGCACCGGCTGGTTCGAGTGCTCCGACCCGCTGCTCAACCGCCTGCACGAGAACGTCGTGTGGAGCATGCGCGGCAACTTCTTCGACCTGCCCACCGACTGCCCGCAGCGCGACGAGCGGCTCGGCTGGACCGGCGACCTGCAGGTCTTCGCCCCCACCGCGGCCTTCCTCTACGACTGCGCGGGACCGCTCACCTCCTGGCTCGCCGACCTGGCCGCCGAGCAGGGCGAGGACGGCTCGCTGCCGGTCGTCGTGCCCAACCCGCTCGGCCCCGAGGCGGTCTTCGCGGCCGCCGGATGGTGCGACGCCGCGGTCATCGTGCCCTGGACGCTGTACGAGAGGTACGGCGACGCGGGCATCCTCCAGGACCAGTTCGACAGCATGCGCCGCTGGGTCGACCACGTGGCGGCGCTCGGCGAGGAGTACCTCACCGGCCGCCAGTTCGGCGACTGGCTGGACCCGTCGGCGCCCCCCGACCGGCCCGGTGAGGGCAGGACGCCGAAGCGGCTGGTGGCCGCCGCCTACCACGTCCGCTCGGCGGACCTGGTCGCCATGGCCGCCGACGTGCTCGACCGCCAGGCCGAGCACGACCACTACACCGCGCTCGCCGCCGCGGCGCGCGCCGCCTTCGCCGAGGAGTTCGTCACCGCCGACGGGCAGGTCCTCGGCGACTCGGCCACCGGGTACGCGCTGGCCATCCGCTTCGGCCTGCTGCCCACCGGGGCGCAGCGCGTCCGGGCGGGCGCCCGGCTGGCCGCCCTCGTCGAGCGGGACGGCCACCGGATCCCCACCGGGTTCCTCGGCACGCCGCTGGTGTGCGACGCGCTCGCCGACACGGGCCACCTGGAGACCGCCTACCGGCTGCTGACCCAGCGCGCGTGCCCGTCGTGGCTGTATCCGGTGACCATGGGGGCCACCAGCGTCTGGGAGCGCTGGGACAGCATGCTGCCCGACGGGTCGGTCAACCCGGGGGAGATGACCTCCTTCAACCACTACGCGCTCGGCGCGGTCGCCGACTGGATGCACAGGACCGTCGCGGGGCTGGCGCCCGCCGCGCCCGGCTACCGCAGGCTGCTGGTGGCGCCGCGACCGGGTGGCGGGCTGACGTGGGCGAAGGCGGAGCTGCGCACGCCGTACGGCATGGCGGAGACGCGCTGGTCGCTGGACGGCGGGCGGCTGGCCGTGGCGGCCGTGGTGCCGCCGAACACGACGGCGGTGGTCAGCCTGCCCGGCCGGGCGCCCTTCGAGGTCGGCTCGGGACACCACCACTGGTGACCGGAGCCCTGCCGGTCAGCAGGCGCGCCTGTCCTCGATGTGGGCGATCGCGAGCTCGTGGCCGTCCTGGCCACGCTTGCCCCGTCCGAACAGGCCGACGGTGAGGTCGTCGCGGGCTTCGAGCTCGTCCTCCGCGACGTAGGTGAGGATGTCGGGGTGGTGGCCCGTCACGGCCCAGCCGGGGGCGTCGTCCAGGTCGACGGTGATGAAGTCGCCCGCCGGCGTCCCCGGCCGCACGGGACCGTACTCGCGCAGCAGCTCCTTGGCCTGTTCGGCGAGGTCGTCGGCCGGTTCCGTCAGGATCACGCAGGTGCCGTTGGCGAACAGCACCCACGACGTGGCGGGGTGCAGCAGCCGCCGCCAGATCGCGATCACGCTCTCGTGGGTCATGGCGGCCACGGTAGTGATCGGCTACGACAGATCCGATCTACGCGATCCCGGTGCTGAGCTGCTGCTCCTCGGCCGCGACCCGGGCGTCGTAGGCCGAGCGCGCGGCCGCGACGTGCTGCTGGTGCTCCTCCGTCCAGACCACCAGCGTCTTGATCGCCTCGTGCAGCGTGGCGCCGAGCGGTGTGAGCGTGTAGTCGACGCGCGGCGGCACCACGGGGTGGACGGTCCGCTGGACCAGGCCGTCGCGCTCCAGCTGCCGCAGCGTCACCGTCAGCATGCGCTGGCTCACGCCGTCGATCTGGCGGCGCAGCTCGGTGAAGCGCATGGTGCGGCGCTCCAGGAGCGCGATCACCAGCAGCGACCACTTGTCGGCGATCCGGTCGAGGATCTGGCGGACCTCGCAGTCGGCCCGCGTGTCCCACTGGATCACCTCGTCATCCATGGTTTCGCAGGAGTAACTCGGTGCCTTTGAAGTGCCGTCTTCCACAGTTCCTCATGGTGACGCAGGATGCTCTCGGTTACAAGAAAGAACCGACATACCTTTCGATACCGAGGGATCACTGTGTCTGCCACCGTCTCATCACCGCCGCTCGACCGGATGACACCGCGTGCCTGGGGAATGCTCCTCGTCCTGTGCGGCGCGATCTTCCTCGAGGGCATCAACGTCGCCATGCTCAACGTGGCCCTCCCCGCGATCAGGACCGATCTCGGCCTGTCCACCGGCGAGCTGCAGTGGGTGATGAGCGCCTACGTGCTCGGCTACGGCGGTTTCATGCTGCTCGGCGGGCGGGCCGCCGACCTGTTCGGCCGGCGCGCGATGTTCCTGTCGTGGCTCGCGGTCTTCCTCGTGGTCTCCGCGCTCGGCGGGATGGCGAGCGAGGGCTGGATGCTGATCGCGGCGAGGTTCGTGGCGGGAGTCGCCGCGGCGGTCATGACACCCGCCGGCCTGTCGATCATCACGACCAGCTTCGAGGAGGGCAGGCAGCGCAACCAGGCGCTGCTGGTCTACTCGGGCACCGCGGCCGGCGGTTTCTCGCTCGGCCTGGTGCTCGGCGGCCTGCTCGCCGAGGCCGAGTGGCGCTGGGTGCTGTTCGCGCCCGCCGTACTCGCCCTGATCATCCTGGTGGCGGCGGTGCCGCTGATCCCGAAGGCCGACCAGCGGCGGCGGAAGGGGCAGCGCGTCGACCTGGCGGGCGCGGTCATGGTCACCGGCGCCATCATGCTGCTGGTCGTCGGCATCGAGCGCGCCACCCACGTGGGCCCCGGCGTCACGGCGGCCACGATCGCCGCAGGGCTGGCGCTGTTCGCGCTCTTCGTCGTGGTCGAGCGCCGCTCGCCCGCCCCTCTGGTACGGCTCGGCATCTTCCGCTCCGGACCGCTGGTGCGCGCCAACCTCGCGGGACTGCTGTTCTCAGCCTCGTTCTTCGGCTTCCAGTTCGTCGTCGTGCTCTACCTCCAGGAGCTGCGCGGCTGGTCGTCGCTCGAGACGAGCCTGGCCATGCTGGCGATCGGCGCCGACGCCATCCTCGCGCCGACGTTGACGCCCAGGCTGGTCGACCGCTTCGGCAACGCCAAGGTCATCCTGTACGGCCTGCTCCTCGCGGCGCTGTCGTACGCGCTGTTCCTGCCGGTCGGCATGGACTGGACCTACGCCGCCATGTTCCCCACGATGATCATCCTCGGTGTGGCGTTCGCGCTCGCCTACGGCCCGCTGACGATCGTCGCCACCGACGGCGTCGACGAGAGCGAGCAGGGCCTGGCGGGCGGGCTGCTCTACACCTCCTTCCAGTTCGGCGCCGCGCTCGGCCTGGCCGCCACCACCGCCGTCATCGTCACCTCGCAGAACCTCGCGGACTCCTACCGGTCCGCCCTCGTCGTGCCGCTCGTCGCGGCCGGCCTGGCCGCCGCGGTCAGCGCCTTCGGACTCAGGAAGGGAAGCGCCCGATGACCATCGCCTTCAGCGACATCGAGCAGGAGTTCAACGCCTACGTCGGCTCGATCGTGTACTCCACCATGGTCACGGTCGACGCCGCCAACCGGCCACGCACCCGCGTGCTCATCCCCGTCTGGGAGAACGTCGACGGCCAGCCCGTCGGCTGGCTGGCCACCTACCGGACCCCCGTGAAGGCCGCCCACCTGGCAGGCAACCCCCACACGAGCTTCTCCTACTGGTCGCGCGGCAACAACTCGGTCGCCATCGACGCCGTCGCGGCCTGGGTCGACGACGGCGAGACCAGACGTCATGTCTGGGAGCTGTATCGCCGGACCAGCCCGCGGGGAGCGGGCTACGACCTCGGGAACTTCTGGACCTCGCCGGCCGACCCGAAGCTGCACGTCCTGCGGCTGGAGCCGTACCGGATCCAGGTCATCCGCGGCATGGACCTGCGGAGCAGGATCTGGCGGAAGGCACCCGCGCTCACCTGAGCCGCGCGGGGGCGAACCCGCCTCAGAAGCGGCGCGCTAGTCGTCCAGGCCGCGGGCGCTCAGGGCCTCGCCCAAGGCGTCCGCGTGGCGGAGGGCGCTGACCACCAGCGGCACCGCGAACGCCCGCACGCTCCACGAGACGCCGCGCGCCCGCTGCGCGTCCCGCACCCTGGTCGCGAGCGCCGAGATGACCGGCACGCTGCGGACGGTCAGCGACAGCAGCAGCGACACGCGGAACGGGTCGATCCCGAACGCGCGCAGCGGCGCGAAGCAGCGCTCGAAGCAGGCGGTCATGTCGGCGAACCTGGTGGTGAGCGTGACCAGTCCGGCCAGCGCCACCGCGAGCACGATCCGCAGCGTGGACGAGACCGCGCCGTAGAGGTCCACCAGCGCGAACTGCATGACGAAGAGCACCACGGCGAACCAGCGCAGCGGCCTGACCTGCGCCCACGCCGCGGCCGGCCCCACACCCGAGACCGCGTAGAGCAGCACGACCAGCACCGTGAAGCCACCGAGCCACAGCGGCGAGCCGAGCAGCAGCAGCGTCGTGCACAGCAGCGCGAGACCCAGCAGCTTCGCCCCCGCGGGCAGCCGGTGCAGGAACGAGTCGCCGGGCAGGTAGATCCCGGTCATGACATGAGGTCCCGGTAGTGGTCGATCGCCGCCTTCGGCGTGGAGTCGGCCACCACCCGGCCCTGGTCGAGCACGAGGACGCGGTCGAAGGAGTCGAGCAGGCCGAGATCATGGGTGACGACGACCACCTGCTGGGGCAGCCGGCCCAGCAGGTCGGCGACCTGGCGGGAGTGACGCAGGTCCAGCAGTGTGGTCGGCTCGTCCATGATCAGGATCTGCGGGTCGAGCACCAGCACCGAGCACAGGGCCAGCAGCTGCTTCTGCCCGCCCGACAGCTGGTGGGCGGGATGGTCGGCGTGGTCGGCCAGGCCGTACCTGGACAGGACGGCGCGCACCCGCTCGGCCACCTCGTCGCGAGACAGGCCCTTGCGCCGCAGCGAGAACGCGACGTCCTCGGCGACGGTCGGCATCACGATCTGCGCGTCGGGGTCGGTGAACAGGAACCCCACGTCCCGCCTGATGCGGGCGGCGTGGCGGCGCGTGTCGAGGCCGAGGACGGTGACGTCACCGGAGGTGGGCAGGGCCAGCCCGTTGATCAGGCGGGCGAGCGTGCTCTTGCCGGAACCGTTCGCGCCCACGACGCCGATCCTGCGCTCCGGCAGGGACAGCGTCAGGTCGGACAGCACCTCACGCTCGCCGAGCGTGACGTTGACGCCGCTGAACTCGATCATTCACACCACCTCGAACAGGGCCGCCACGCCCATGCCGCCGCCGACCGCGGCGGTCGCCAGCCCCAGCGTCCCCGAGGGCGCGCCGGAACGCACGAGCCTGCTGAACAGCCTGGTCACCACCACCGCGCCGGTCGCGCCCCACGGATGTCCGAGGGCGAGCGCGCCGCCGTCGGCGCAGACGCGATCCAGGTCGACCTCCAGCGCGTCCGTCACCGCGAGCACCTGAGCGGCGAAGGCCTCCACGATCTCCACCGCCGCGACGTCCGCCATGCTCACGCCGGTACGGCCCAGCACCCGCCGGACGGCCGGCACGGGACCCCAGCCGGGCAGCGCGGGATCGCATCCGGTGACCGCGCCGGCCACCAGCCGCAGACCCGGCAGCCCCGCGCGCAGCCGCTCGGGCACGACGGCGACCGCCGCCGCGCCGTCGCTGATCGGCGAGGAGTTGCCCGCGCTGACCGTGCCGCCGGGCACGAAGGCGGCGGGCAGCCGCGCCAGGGTCTCCCTGCGCAGCACGCGGGGCCGCTGGTCGGCGCGCCTGCCGTCGATCTCCACCAGCTCGTCGTCGAAGCGGGCGGCGACCGCTCTGGCGTGGCTGCGGAAGGCGTAGTCGTCCTGGCGCTCCCGGGAGATGCCGCGCGCGGCGGCCAGGGCCTCCGCGGCGGGTCCCATGTCGGGATCGGGATGGCCTGAGGGCGCGAAGGGCGCCCTCCGGTACGGCTCGGCGGCCCCGCGCATGGTCCGCAGCGGCGCCGTCGACGCGCTCTCCACGCCGCCGGCGATGACCAGGCCGGCGTCTCCCGCGCGGACCGCCTGGCCCGCCAGCAGGATCGCGGCCAGGCCGCTGCCGCACTGGCGGTCCACGGTGAGGCCGGGCACGTCGTGTCCCAGGCCGGCGGCGAGCACCGAGACGCGGGCCAGGTTGCCGCCGGGGCCCATGCAGTTGCCGAGCACGACGTCGTCGACCGCGAGGTGCGGGACCTCCCCGGCGACCGCCGCGATCACGGGCGCGGCCAGCCGGTCGGCCGGCAGCGACTTGTAGGCGTGGCCCGCCGTCCCGATGGGGGTACGGCGCGCGGCCACGACGACAGGCTGCTCGCTCATGTCAGACGAGCCGCCTCAGCTCGGGATCGCCACCGGCCAGCCGGGCGGCGACCACGCCTCGGGCCGGCTTGCCCGTGGGGGTGCGCGGCAGGTCGCCCATGGCGTACCAGCGCCTCGGCCGCTGGGCGGCGTCGAGGCCGCCGCGCGCGATCGCGTCGAGCGCCGCCCGCGAGGGCGGCGAGCCCTCCAGCACCGCGGTCACGACCGAGCCGAGCCGGGGGTGCGGCGAGCCGACGACGACCAGGTCGGTGACGCCCGGCACGCCGCGCAGCACGGCTTCGACGTCCTCCGGCACCACGGTCGCGCCGCCTGTCTGGATCGCGCCGTCGCCGCGCCCGCGCAGCCGCAGCGGTTCACCCCGCCGGTACGGCTCGGCGAGGTCGCCGACGCTCATCCAGCCCTCCCCGTCGGTCTTCAGCGGTCCTCGCGCCCCGGCGAGGTAGCCCTGCGACAGCCACGGCGAGCGCGCCCACACCTCGCCGGCGCGCACCTGGATCTCGACCTCGGGGAAGGGGCGCAGGCCCGTTCCGTCGACGTCGACGGCGATGAACGACGTCTCGGTCGAGCCGTAGTACGACACGACCCCCACCCCGGCCTGGGCGGCGACCTCCCACGCCTGCGGGGACAGCGCGGCGCCGCCGACCACCGCGGTGCGCAGCGGGCCGCCGACCTCCTCCAGCACGTCGAGGACGGCCGGCAGGCGGTGCGGCACCACGTGGACGACGGTGGCCTTCCTGAGCTGGACGGTCAGCGAGCCGGGCGACCAGCGTCCGGGGACGATCACCGTCGCGCCGCTCGCCAGGGCGTGGACGGCCGCGAAGCCGTACAGGGAGGAGACCAGCGGTCCCGGCACGAGTACGACGTCGTCGGGGCCGATGCCGGCCAGCGCGCCGAGGTGCGGGAAGGAGCCGGCCCAGGACGCGCGGGTGCGGACCACGGCGCGCGGCCTGCCGGTGCTGCCGGAGGTCAGGCACGCCCACGCCAGGTCGTCGGCGGCCGGCGCGGCCGGGACCCGCGCACTCGCGGTGACCGGGAGGGGCGCGTCGACGTGCAGGTCGACGGGGACCGTATCGGCCACCCGCGCGCGCTGCTCCTCGTCGCACAGCAGCGGCGTGGCGCCCGCCAGGTCGGCGGCCAGCACGGCGACGAGCTGGTCGACCGGGTCGGACAGGGTGATCGCCACCAGCCCCTTGCCGTCAAGGGGCCTGGAGATCACCTCCTGCCACAGCTGGGCGTAGGTCAGGGAGCCTCGGGGACCGTACAGCGCCGGCTGGTGAGGACGCTCGACGGCGTGGCGCTGGACCTGTGCGGCGACGGGCATGCGCTGATCAACCGGCCTTGACCCGCTCGCGGTGGACGGCGGGGACGGCGTCGGGATAGGCCCGCTGCGTGCCCCGCGCCACGAGCGTCGCGAGCACCGCCTTGGCCACGTCGCCGGGGATGAAGGCCAGGCTTCCCAGGGCCGCGGCGCCGAGCGGCAGCCCCGTGATGGCCGCCTGGACGGGGACGCCGAACAGGTAGATCACGCCGACGCCGCCCGCGAGGCAGGCGACGAGCAGGCGGAAGGTGCCGGGGTTCTTGCCGCCGCGCTCGACGATCCAGCCGGTGAGGGCCGCACCGGGGATCCAGCCGAGCAGGAAGCCCACCGAGGGCCCGGTGAACACGCCGAGACCGCCGCGCCCGCCCGCGAGCAGCGGCAGGCCCGCGGCCACCAGCACGACCAGGACGGTCACCGCGAGCGCGCCGCGCCACGAGCCGAGGATCGCGCCGGCCAGCATCACGCCGAACGTCTGCAGGGTGATGGGGACGGCGTTGCCGAAGAGGTTGAGCGCCCCCGGCAGGCCGAGGACGGCGATCAGCGCGGCGAACACACTGATCCTGGCGATGTCCCCGGTAGGGAACCTGCGACGGCTGGGGGAATCATTCATCATGCGTCTGATCACACACCAGGATGTCCGGGATCGAGCATGGAGACTTCCCACAACATTCCGGCTGGTCGTCTGAGCGGCTGGGACGTGACAACGGTACCCGGCCCTCTGACATGCGTGGATCCGCCCGAGGCGGGTAGCGCTCCGGGTGGAGGTGCCGAAATGTCTGACACGAACGGGGTCGTCGAGTACCTCAGGACACGCTTCGGCAAGGAGGCGGACTCCCAGGCGCACCGGGCCGCGCGGAACATCCGGCAGTGGTCCGACGAGCTGGCGTCCGCGGCCGACACCGGCGAGCCGGGCTCGCCCGTGGACGCGGCGATGCAGGAGATCGCGGGCGTGGGGCTGCGCGCGGCCGACTACCTGGACCAGCGGGGATTCGCCGGGATCGTCGAGGACGTCAAGGACCTGGCCAGGAGGCGGCCCCTGCTCTTCGCCGCCGGGGCCGTGGCCCTCGGCATCGTCATCGGACGCGTGCTCGCCTCGTCCCGCGACGTCTCCCCAGGCGACTCCTCCTCCGAGGTCTCGCGGGAGGCGTCCTCGCGCGATGCCTCCTCGCGCGAGGCGTCCCTGCGGGAGGGCCGCACCCCTCCTCTTCCCCCGGCGTGAGGACGGTGCGACGATCCCACCGTGATCGACGCTGAGACCGGCTGGTACTTCATGCACGCCTCGATCAAGGGTGTCGTGCTGCACGGCGACCGGGTGCTGCTGTGCAGGAACCCCCGCGGCAGGTGGGAACTGCCCGGCGGCTGGCCCGCGAAGGAGGACACCACGCTGGCCGAGGTCGTCGCGAGGGAGGTGCGCGAGGAGAGCGGCCTCGAGGTGACGGTCGGGCCCGTGGTCGGCGCCGAGATCCTGACCATCGGGAAGGCCGGCAAGGTGGTGATCGTCGCCCTCCTGGCCACCGTTCGGGGCTGCCCGCCGTCCGCGCTGACGCCGAGCGACGAGCACAGCGACCTCAGGTTCTTCCCCGTCGCTGACCTGCCCGACGACCTCGAGGACGGCTACGCCCCTCTGATCAGGTCAGCGGTCGAACCAGCCCCTGACGTCGCTCAGGCTGAGTAGCGCGATCACGGCGACGGCGCCGATCAGGTGGACGTTGAGCAGGTCGGTGGGCCGCAGCAGGCCGTAGACCAGAAGGGGGACGGTCTGCACGACGGCCGTCAGCGCCTCGACGACCAGCGCGGTGATCCACACCCACCGGCGCCGGGACCGCCACCTGACCATGATCAGGAGCAGTGCGACGGGGATGACGATCGCCGGCAGGAAGACGGTCAGATCGAAGGGGGACCGGCCGAGAAGCCCCGCCACGACCAGCAGGCCGAGGTAGCCGAAGGCGGTTTGGACGATCAGGATCACCCGTGCCACGGTCACGAGGGCGGGCGTCCCGGAGGCTAACTGGTCGCTCATCTCGCTAGCCAACCACGGAACGGGTGCTGCGCAGGAGGAGGACGCCGGTGAGGGCGACGAGCGCGGCGGTGCCGCCGTGCATGAAGTACGCCAGGGCGGGCACGCCGTGCTGGCTGAGGACCACGACGGCGTCGCCGAGCGGGATGGCGGCGATCGCGAGCATCGTCCAGCCCAGGGCGCGGCGCTGGCCGACGATCAGCAGGGTGAAGATGATGAGCCCGGTGGCCACGTCGCGCACGCCCTTCACCAGCAGGAAC
The DNA here is from genome assembly GCF_053586935.1 of Nonomuraea sp. NPDC003727. NCBI lineage: Bacteria > Bacillati > Actinomycetota > Actinomycetes > Streptosporangiales > Streptosporangiaceae > Nonomuraea > Nonomuraea sp. NPDC003727. Next base: position 433,607 of record NZ_JBSFNE010000001.1, on the reverse strand, counting down.
GAGCTGTCGGACGGGACCGTGCGGAAGCCGAAGCCCGCCGCGACCGCCTGCGGGTCGATGAGGTAGTTGAGGCCGACGTAGGAGATGAACAGGCCACCGATGACGGCGAGGGCGAGGGCGACACGAGACATGGGGGGCTCCTTTATTAGTTATTACTTACTAAGTTTCGCGGGCACGAAAAACGCCGTCAGGGGGCGGCGAAGTTCGACCAGACGCGGTGGTCGGGAGGGAAGCCGAGCGACACGAGCGTGTTGATCAGCATGCCGTACGACATGAAGAACGTGGTCTCGTGGGCGTCGGCGCCGAGCAGTAGGTGGATGGCGTCCCACCAGTCCTCCCACACCTTGCGGATCTCCGCGCCGAACTCGTCCTCCATGGCGGCGACGGCCACGTAGACCTGCATCTGCATGAGCAGCATGTCGCGGTCCTGGATGAGCCGCTTGTAGGCGGCGGCCATCGACATGTGGGGGTCGCCGGGGTCCATGCCGTCCTCCAGGGCCTTCCGTGTCTCCGCCAGGCAGCGGGTGGCGGCGGCCAGGAAGATGGCCTGCTTGCCGGGGAAGAGCCGGAAGAGGTACGGCTGGCTGACCCCCACGCGGCGGGCGATCGCCTCGGTGGAGGTGCCGTGGTAGCCACCGCGCGCGAACTCCGTGATCGCGGCGCGGATGACGCTCTCTCGCCGTTCCTCGGCGCTCATCCTGACCATGCGAATAAGTTAGTGGCCAATCACTAACGGGGTCAAGTTCGGCGCAGTGACCGGCGTCCAATAGTGTCCGGAGCATGAGCACTCACTTCGACGTTGTCGTCCTCGGCGCGGGGCCCGGGGGATACACGGCGGCGGTCCGCGCCGCCCAGCTCGGCCTTCGAACGGCCGTCATCGAGGAGAAGTACTGGGGCGGCGTCTGCCTGAACGTGGGCTGCATCCCCTCCAAGGCGCTGCTGCGCAACGCGGAGTTGGCGCACATCTTCACCAAGGAGGCCAAGACCTTCGGCATCAACGGTGAGGTGACCTTCGACTACGGCGCCGCCTTCGAGCGCAGCCGCAAGGTCGCCGACGGCCGGGTCAAGGGCGTCCACTTCCTGATGAAGAAGAACGCGATCACCGAGTTCGACGGGCGCGGCACCTTCATCGACGCCAACACCATCGAGGTGAACGGTGACACCGTCACCTTCGACCACTGCATCATCGCCGCGGGCACCACGACGAAGCTGATCCCCGGCACCACGCTCTCCGAGCGCGTGGTCACCTACGAGGAGCAGATCCTCACCGAGGAACTGCCCGGCAGCATCATCATCGCGGGCGCCGGCGCCATCGGCGTCGAGTTCGCCTACGTGCTGCACAACTACGGCGTCAAGGTGACGATCGTCGAGTTCCTCGACCGCATGGTCCCGCTGGAGGACGAGGAGGTGTCGAAGGAGCTGGCCAAGCGCTACCGCAAGCTCGGCATCGACGTCCTCACCTCCACCAGGGTCGACTCCATCGAGGACACCGGCGCCTCGGTCAAGGTGACCGTCACCAAGGACGGCCAGCAGCAGGTCCTCGAGGCCGACAAGGTGCTGCAGGCGATCGGCTTCCAGCCGCGCGTCGAGGGCTACGGCCTGGAGAAGACCGGCGTCAAGCTGACCGACCGCGGCGCCATCGCCGTCGACGGCCGCGGCCGCACCAACGTGCCGCACATCTTCGCCATCGGCGACGTCACCGCCAAGCTGATGCTGGCGCACGCCGCCGAGGCCATGGCCATCATCGCCGCCGAGACGATCGGCGGCGCGGAGACCATGGAGGTCGACTTCGCGATGATCCCGCGCGCGACGTACTGCCAGCCGCAGATCGCCAGCTTCGGCTTCACCGAGGCGCAGGCGCGCGACCTGGGCTACGACGTGAAGGTCGTCAAGTTCCCCTTCACCGCGAACGGCAAGGCCCACGGCCTCGGCGACGCCCAGGGCTTCGTGAAGATCATCTCCGACACCACGCACGGCGAGCTGCTCGGCGCCCACCTGATCGGCCCCGAGGTCACCGAGCTGCTGCCCGAGCTGACCCTGGCCCAGCAGTGGGACCTGACCGTCCACGAGGTCGCCCGCAACGTCCACGCCCACCCGACGCTCGGTGAGGCGGTCAAGGAAGCGATCCACGGTCTCGCCGGCCACATGATCAACATGTGACGACTCCGGCCCCGGAAGAGGGCAGGCCGCCCGGGCTCGCCGGGCCGCCTGCCCTCTTCCGTTCGTCGCCGGTTTCCGGGGACCCGCCCGAACTGTCGGTGCGGTTTGGTTACATCGTGGTCATGGGAGTGAGCGTCGAGGAGTTCCTGCGGATCGTCATGCGGCTGCCGGAGGTGTCGCAGCACGAGAGCGCCGGCTACGTCGGTTTCAAGGTGACGGGCAAGGGGTTCGGCTACCTGTGGGAGGAGACCGAGACGGTCGGGCTCAAGGCCACGATCGAGGAGCAGCTCGCGATGGTCGCCGAACGGCCCGAGGTGTTCGAGGCCCAGTTCACGGCGGGCAGGTTCGGCTGGGTCGTGGTGCACCTCGACGGCATCGAGGCCGACGAGCTGAGCGAGATGGTCCTCGAGGCGTGGTCCCTGTCGGCGCCCAAACGGCTGCTGAGCGCCGTGTGATGCCCCGATGGGGCGCGCCTCGCGCGTGACGGGCTCGGGTCGGGAGGCCGGGCCGGCCCTGTGGTGTGGTCAGCGGGGATCGACGATGCGGCCGTGCCTGATCGCGACGGCCAACAGCAGGACGGAGGCCGCGACCGCCACCCCTCCAAGCCCCACCGCCACCCAGCGCGATATCTCGATGAGCGGGGTCTCGTCGTCGAACAGAGCCCCCGACAAGGGGAAGGCCGCGAGCGAGGCGATCAGGGTGCAGCCGCCCAGGATGCCGTACACCTTGCCTTGGGCGAGTGTGGTGGCCGCCTGGAAGGACAGGACGAACCCGGTCGTCATCAAGGCGAGGAAGGCGATCGCCGCGACGACGTTCGCCGTGGTGAAGGACACCGCGGGCCCTTCGGGCGTCAGTGACCTCAGGAGCAGGGTCACGCCGACGTAGGCCAGAGCGCCCGTGGCCAGCCCCCCTACCGTCTTCTGGAGGGCCGTGGGCTTGCCCGACCGCGTGTCGAGCTGTTCGGCGATCGTCGCCGCGTACTCCTTGGGGGTGCCGAACGCCGTCGTGGGGTCCTCGCCCGTCTCCGCGACGTGCGCCTCGACCTCCGCCAGTACCTCGCCGACCCGGGCCCCCGAGATGTCGCGCAGGCGCAGCGCCAGCGTCAGGTCCTCGCGGTACTTCCTGTCGAGAGCGGTCATGCCTTCACTCCTCGCTCGATCACGGTGATCGCGGTCTTCGCGAATGCCGCCCATTCGGGCCCCTGCGTCGCGAGCGCCGCTCGGCCTTCGTCGGTCAGCCTGAAGAACTTCCGGCCCGGCCCGCCCTCTCCGGCCCGCCACTCGGCCCGCAGCAGGCCGTCGGTGGTCAACCGGTTGAGCAGCGGGTAGAGCGTGCCGGCCTTCATGTCGGGTATCCCGGCCCGGTCCAGGCGCTGGAGCAGGGCGTAGCCGTAGTCCTCGCCGGTCTCGGCGAGCAGGGCCAGCACGGCGAGGTCGAGCACCCCGCGCAGCCACTGTGTCCGCCTGGACGTCACGTCCGCCATGAAAGGACGGTAACACCAACTAGTAGGCGTCGCCTAGTAGTAGGTGTGACAGACTCAGGCGCAGCGGGACGGCCGGCGTCGGCGGGGCAGGGGGCGGGCGTGCGAGCGATCGGCGAGATCATGGTTTACTTCGCCCCCGTGAACGTGACTCAGGGGTGGGACAGCGTGGCGACGCTGGTCGACGGCCGATGGATCGAACGGCGCCCGCGCCGGCCCGAGGTGGCCGGGCTGCTGATGATGGAGACCACCGTGATGCCATGGCTGGCGCCCCAGCTACCGATGCGGGTCCCCGTGCCGCACGTGGCCGGCGACGACCCGCTGGTCGTCCGGCATGAGGCCGTTCCGGGCGACCCGGTGCGGGAGCTGACGGCCGCCCACGGCCGCCAGGTCGGCGCCTTCCTCGGGGCGCTCCACCGGGCGGACGTCGGGGAGGCGGTCGCGCGGGGCCTGCCCGACGACGCCGTGAAGGAACGCGAAGCCCTCGTCGAACGGCTGCGTGACGTGGTCGTGCCGCTGCTGCCCGACCCGCGTCCCGCGCATGCGCTGCTCGACAGGGTCGCGGGATTGCCCGCCGACACGGTCGTCCACGCGGACCTCGGCCCCGAGCACCTGCTGTCCGAGGGCGGCGAGCTGACCGGCGTGATCGACTTCTCCGACGCCCACGTGGGCGACCGGGCGCTGGATCTGTCCTGGATCCTGTACGGCACGCCGCGCCCCTTCGCCGACGCCGTGGCCGCCGAGTACGGCGTGAGCGAGCGGGAGCGGGACCGCGCCCTGGTCTGGCACCGCCTGGGCCCCTGGCACGAGGTCCTGCACGGGCTCGACACCGATGACCCGTCCAGCGTCGAGTCCGGCCTGGCCGGGGTCGTGACGCGCCTCGACACCGAGGGCTGAAGGGGAGAAGCCGCGGGCTGAAGGGGAGAAATCGGAATGCCCCCGTCGCGGCGGGGCCGCTAGCCTCGCGTCGTGACGGTTGCTCACGACGAGGTCTTCGCACGGTTCGGCATCCCGCCCCAGGAGTCGATCTACCCCTACGCGCCGGTCTTCAGGGGCGAGGTCGACGGCCGTCCCGTGGCGGTGAAGCGCACCCATGACGCCGAGGCGATGGGCCGGTGGGTGCGCGGGCTCGCGGAGCTGGGCCTGCCCGTGGTGACGCCGGTCGCGGGGCCGTACGACATCGGCGGCGAGACGTGGGTCGCCTATCCGTGGGTGGAGGGCCGCGGCTACGCCGGGACGCCGGCGGACCTGGTGGCGGCCGGCGACCTGCTGGGCAGGCTGCACGCGGCGGGCACCGAGGAGGGGCTGAAGGACTTCGCGTGGCCCGACCACGACGCCGCCTCGGTCCAGGAGGACATCGACGGGCTCGCGCCGTACTCCGACCGGTTCGAGCAGGGCCTGCGCGACTTCATGACGTCGACGCTGCCGGCGATCCGCGACGCGGACCTGCCGGTGGCCGAGGTCAGCATGGACTTCAAGGCGGTCAACCTCGTCTACACCGGTGCGGGCCCGGTGCTGGTCGACCCGGACAACGGGGAGCGGGCGCCGCGGCTGCTCGACCTGGCGCTGGCGGCGCTGCTGTTCCACAACGACCTGGACGGCGAGCCCGCCCGGCTGTTCACGGGGGAGGAGTGGGCGGCCTTCCGCGACGCCTACCTGGCCAGGGTCGAGCTCACCGAGCGGGAGCGCGCGCTGTGGCCGACGGCGCTGCTGTACATGATGCTGGAATGGGGTGTCTGGACGGCCGTCAACGGCGAGTGGCACGTCGACAGGCACGCGCGGTTCCTCACCGACCTGCTGGCCGCCGACCTGGAGAGGTTCGCGCTGTGAGCCTGCGCGCGTGGACGGCCGAGCTCGTCCACGACGGGGTTCGGTGCGCCCTCGAACGGCACGCGCGGCTGGTCACCGACTGATCCGCTCCTCTACCCTCGGGCTGTGGACAGCGAGAGCCGGGCGGCGGCCGGCCTGCTGACGGCCATGAGCCGGGCGGCGGCCGCGTTCGACGAGCTGCGCCATCCGTACGCCAGGCGCGAGCCGCTGACCTACTTCCAGCCGGACGGGTGGACGACCGGGGTGCTGTTCACCCTGCCCGACGGGCGGCTGGTGCGGTTCTCGGTGTCCTTGACCCACACCCGGACGGCCTTCCGCGTCAGCGGCGCGGCGCTGGTGGAGGAGCGGGCGCTGATCGAGCCGGTGGACCGGAGTTCCGGGAGCGTCCACGAGGTGGTGTCGATCCTGGAGGACGCCGTGGGGGAGGTCGTCTCGCCCGCGAGGTGGCTGCTCGACCGGCTGGTGGAGGAGATCGCGGAAGAGGTCACAGAGATCTGAGGCCCTGCAGCACCTCGCGCAGCACGCCCACGTCCTCGGCGGCGTGTCGTACGGTGACCAGCTGGCGTTCGCGCAGGTCGCCCAGCAGCACGCGGACCACGCCGATCGACAGCCCGGTGGTGGAGGCGACCTCGGCGACGGAGACGGGGTGGCGGCAGGCGGCGAGCACCTTGAGGTACTCGGGGGTGAGCCCGGCGGTGGGCGACGGCACGCCGGTGGCGGCCACGATGGCGATGAGGTCGAAGTCATCGCCGGTCGGGCGGGTGCGGCCGCGCGTCATCATGTACGGCCGGACTAACCAGTCTTCACTCATTCCTCGCCTCCGGGAAGCGGCCACGCACTGGCACCCGCGGCCCCGTCGGTGACAGTATCCGCGGGGCCCTTGCGGCGACAAGGAAGGCTAGCCGGGCCGCAGCAGGACCGAGAGGGCGGCCGCACCGCCGGTGCCGTCGGCGACGGCGTCGGCCAGCACGCTGGTGATGGCGTCGTAGGCGTCGGGGTCGACCGCGCGCAACGCGCCCGGGTTCGACCAGACGAGCAGGTGCTCGCCGGGTGGCAGCCACGACAGGTCGGTGAGGCTGTCGTAGAGCGCGTCGAGGTTGTGCCCGAAGTAGCAGGGGAACCTCAGCGTGGCCGCGATCGCGGTCATCACGCCGTCGGGCGTGTGGAGCGCGGCTCCGTGGATGTGGTGCTCGAATCTCATCGTTTCACGTCTACCGCGACGAAGGACCGGTAGTGGTCTCCGGTGTAGTAGAGCTCCCCGGTCCGCTCTCCGGTCACGAGCCGTCGCGGGCCCCTGTCGCGTGCGCCTGGGGTGGGCACGGTGTACTCGTGGTAGTACCCGCGTTTGCGCTGTGGCAGGAGGCGTTCGCGGTTCTGGAAGACGACGCCGTCGCGCCGGTAGGGGAAGGGCCCGCCGTCCTGGATGAGGTGCCAGGTCGCCGCCGCCTCGGGCGGAAGCGCGGACAGCTCGCGTACCGGCAGGTCGGGTGGGGCGGCGGCTCCGGCGCTCCCGATGAAGGTTCCGATGGCCAGCGGGATCGCCGCGACGCCCCTGAGATTCACCTCACGTGACATACCCGGGCAAATGTGTAGACGAACGTTGTCTAGTTGTCAGACAATGTGCCCATGAAGAACGTCCTCGCCGCCGCGGTCCTCTGGGGTACGGCGGGCACGGCAGGCTTGCTGATCACCGCCGACCCCGTCTCCGTCGCGGCCGCCCGCCTCGTCATCGGCGGCCTCGCGCTCGCCTTCATGGCCAGAGGGGTGCGGATCACGCCCGCCCTGCTGCTGGGCGCGGTCGCCGTGGCCGCCTACCAGCTGTGCTTCTTCGCCGCGGTCAGCCGTACCGGGGTGGCCATCGGCACCGTCGTCGCCATCGGCAGCGGTCCGGTCTTCACCGGGCTGCTCTCCCGGCAGTTCTCGCCGCGCTGGGCCGCGGCGACCGCGGCGGCCATCGCGGGCTGCGCGGCGCTGATCGCCGGCGGCGAGGCCCAGGCGGGCGACCGGGTCCTCGAAGGGGTGCTCCTGGCCCTGCTCGGCGGCCTCATCTACGCCTTCTACGCGGTCACGGCGGCCCGCGCCATCAGCGCGGGCGCGCCGTCCGACGGCGTGATGGGCGTCATGTTCGGCGGCGCCGCCGCCATCATGCTGCCGGTCCTGATCGCGACAGGCCCCGGCTGGCTCGCCGAGCCGCGCGGCCTGCTGGCCGCCCTCTACCTCGGCCTCGGCACCACCGCCCTGGCCTACTTCCTGTACGGCAGGGGCCTGCGCACCACCCCGGTCGCCACGGCGGCCACCCTCGCCCTCGCCGAACCGGCGGTGGCGGCGTTGCTCGGCGTCGTGGTGCTGCACGAGACTCTGAGCCCGGTCTCATGGGGCGGGCTGGTGCTGCTGGGCGCTAGCCTCGTGGCGGTGGCCGTCCCCGGAAGGGCCCGGGGGCGAGGGCCGATCCCAGAAAGGGAGTCGATCAGTGCTGAGACCGGTGTCGACGGTCAGCGCGCTGGCTGACGCGCTGCGGCAGCGGGTGCTGTCGGGTGAGATCGATCCGGGCACGTCGCTGCCCGAGCAGGAGCTCGCCGCGCTCTACGGCGTCGCCCGCCCCACGGTCAGGGAGGCGCTGGCCGTACTCGTGCACGAGGGGCTGCTCAGGCGCGAGCGCAACCGCAGCGCCTACGTCCCCGAGGTGACGATCGAGGATCTCGACGACCTGATGTTCGTGCGCAGGCCGCTGGAGGACCTGATGGCCCGCTCGCTGGCGGGCCGCCGGGTCGCCGAGGCCGACGCGGCGCTGGAACGGATGGCGGCGCTGCCGGACGAGGCGCCCTGGTCGGACGTGGTGGCCGAGCACATGGCGCTGCACCAGGCGCTGGTCGACGCCGTGGGTAGCCCGCGGCTGGTCAGGCTGTACGGCGTGCTGGCCGCCGAGACCCGGCTGGGCCTCGTCCGGCTGCGCCGGGTGTACGAGGACCGCGATCGGCTGGTGTCCGAACACCGCGCGCTTCTTGACGCGATCGCTCACGGCGACGCACAAGCGGCTGTCAAGGAACATCTCAGTCATTCCTGGGGCTCCGATCCCTTGCGGTAACCGGGCAGAAGTCGCAAGAATCGCGGCCATGCACGTGCCGGACTCCTACGTGTATGTCACCGAGGAGGGCGTGACCCGTCACTACGCTGACGGCAGCGTCGAGGCCCTCGCCTGGGAAGATGTCGTCGAGGTCCGAGTCGCGGCCGAGACGGAAGCCGAGATCCTCTACATCCTCCTCGACCGTGACGGGGAGGGCTGCGTCGTGCCGAAGTCGGCCACCGACGCCACGTTCCTCGCCCGCCTGCGCTACCTGCCCGACTTCGATCTCGACCGGTTGCACCTGGCGGCGCAGACCGCCCGTGACAAGGTGATCGTCGTGTGGCGCAGCCCCGAGCCGCCTTCCTCGCTCCCTGACCTCGAGTACGACTGATCACCCTGGGTGATCGATTGTGCACCTGGCATCATTGGACCGTTCCCGTCAAGCGCGACGCGCGTCCGATGTTGGTCATCTGCTGTTATTTCCGGATTCCGCATTGATCTTTAGTCTTTAGTGGGAATTGCCGCCCCTGGTGACGAAGCGAAAGGCGTTATCAATGGGGCGGAATGGGGCGCCTTGCGGTGTCGTAGCAGATTTCCAGGGTGGGGTGCTATGAGCGTGGGAGCGGGGGAGCCCGGTGTCGTGTTCCTTCAGGCGGCGCCACAACGGGCGCCGAGCATCTGGACTCGGAAGTATGTCCGCTTTCTCCGGGCGGGTGATGTCGCGTGCGCTTTTGCCGCCTGCATGGTGGTTCTCGGGACGAAACTGCTGTTCGGGGCGTACATCCCGGTCGAGGATGTCGTGGCCGGTGTCGCCCTGATGGCGTCCTGGCCCGTCACCATGCAGCTGAGCGCGGCCTACCGGGAGAGAGGGCACGGCGAGGGAAGTGAGGAATTTCGGGCGGTATTTAATGGCGGCGTGGGATTGATGGCAACCGTGGCAATTGGCGCATATGCCACGCAAACCAGCATCGCGCGCAGTCTGGTGATGGCCGCCCTTCCCCTCGCGCTCGTCCTGACGCTGGCATTCCGGTTTCGGGTCCGCAAAAAACTGCATTTAGCCAGGGCCCACGGAAAGTACATGCGTCATGTCATCGCCGTGGGCCATCGCGCCGCCGTCCTCGATCTGATCATGCAGTTCCGCAGGGAGCCGCATCACGGGATGCGGGTCGTGGGGGTGTGCCTGCCCCGGACGCAGGGCGACCTCGACGTGGACGGCCTGCCGGTGCTCGGCGGGCTGCAGGACGTGGCCGCGGCCGTGTCCCTGACCCAGGCCGACGCCGTCGCCGTCGCGGCCTGCCCCGAGCTCGACGGCGACACGCTGCGCAGGCTCGCCTGGAGCCTGGAGGAGCAGCGCACCGACCTGTTCGTGGCGCCCGCGCTCATGGACGTGGCGGGTCCGCGCATCAGCATCCGCCCGGTCGCCGGGATGCCGCTGCTGCACGTGGACCACCCCGAGTTCGACGGGGCCAAGCAGATCGTCAAGAACGTCTTCGACCGCGTGCTGGCCGGCATCGCGATCGTCGTCCTGCTGCCGGCGTTCGCGTTGATCGTCATGCTGATCCGGCTCACCAGCCCGGGGCCGGCGTTCTTCCGGCAGGTCAGGGTGGGCAAGGGTGGCGAAGAGTTCACGGTGTGGAAGTTCAGGACCATGATCGTGGACGCCGAGCGGCTCAAGCGCGCGCTGGAGCACGCCAACGACGGTGACGGCGTGCTGTTCAAGATTCGGAACGATCCAAGGATCACCAGGATCGGCGGATTCCTGCGCCGCTACTCCCTGGACGAGATCCCGCAGCTCTTCAACGTCATCAGCGGCCGGATGTCCCTGGTGGGCCCCCGGCCGCCGCTGCCGGAGGAAGTCGCCAAGTACGGCGCGGACGTACGGCGCAGGCTCGTCGTCAAGCCGGGCATGACCGGCCTGTGGCAGGTCAGCGGCCGGTCCGATCTCAGCTGGGAGGAGTCGGTCAGGCTCGACCTGCGTTACGTGGAGCGGTGGTCGCTCATCCTCGACCTCCAGATCCTGTGGAAGACCTGGAAGGCCGTGACCCGTGGAGAAGGGGCTTACTAGCGGTGAAAGCACTCGTGCTGGCGGGAGGCTCGGGCACCAGGCTACGGCCGATCACCCACACCTCCGCCAAGCAGCTCGTGCCCGTGGCCAACAAGCCCGTGCTCTTCTACGGCCTGGAGTCGATCGCGGCGGCGGGCGTCACCGAGATCGGCATGGTGGTGGGCGACACCCACGCCGAGATCGAGGCCGCGGTCGGCGACGGCTCCGCCTTCGGCACGCAGGTCACCTACCTGCGCCAGACCGCTCCGCTCGGCCTCGCGCACGCCGTCCTCGTCGCCCGCGACTACCTGGGCGACGACGACTTCGTCATGTACCTCGGCGACAACTTCGTCGTCGGCGGGATCGGCGAGATCGTCTCCTCGTTCGCCGCCGAGCGGCCCGACGCGCAGATCATGCTGACCAGGGTGGGCGACCCGCGCCAGTTCGGCGTGGCCGAGCTCGACCGCGACGGGCGGGTGGTCGGGCTGGAGGAGAAGCCCGCCGTGCCCAAGAGCGACCTCGCCCTCGTGGGGGTCTACCTGTTCAGCCCGGCCGTCCACGAGGCGGTTGCCGAGCTGAAGCCGTCGTGGCGGGGCGAGCTGGAGATCACCGACGCCATCCAGTGGCTGATCGACAACGGCCGCAGGGTGGAGTCGACCCGGATCACCGGCTACTGGAAGGACACCGGCAACGTCGAGGACATGCTCGAGGTGAACCGCCTGGTCCTGGAGTCGCTCGAACCGCGCCTGCTGGGCACCTCCACCGGCAGCGAGCTGATCGGCAGGGTCGTGGTGGAGCCAGGAGCGACGGTCGAGAACTCCCGTATCGTCGGTCCGGCGATCATCGGCGCGGGCGCGCGCGTCACCGACAGCTACGTCGGCCCCTTCACCTCCATCGGCGCCGACTGCGTCATCACCCGCAGCGAGATCGAGTACTCGATCGTGCTGCCCCGATCCTCCATCGAAGGGGTGCGCAGGATCGAGTCCTCCCTCATCGGCCACGACGTGCAGGTCACGCCCGCGCCCGACACACCAAGAGCCCACCGCCTCGTGCTGGGCGATCACAGCAAGGTGCAGATCAGTTCATGAAGAGAATCCTGGTCACAGGGGGTGCGGGCTTCATCGGCTCGCACTTCGCCCAGCTCGTCGCGGGCGAGGCCGAGGTGACCGTGCTGGACAGGCTGACGTACGCGGGGAACCGGCGCAACCTCGAGGAGGTCCCGCACACCTTCGTCCACGGCGACATCTGCGACCCCGGCCTGCTGGGCGAGGTCGTCCCCGGGCACGACCTCGTCGTCAACTTCGCCGCCGAGTCGCACGTGGACCGCTCGATCGAGGGCGCGGCCGAGTTCGTGCGCACCAACGTGCTCGGCACCCAGGCGCTGATGGAGGCGTGCCTCGCGGCGGCCGTACCGCGGGTGGTGCAGGTCTCGACCGACGAGGTCTACGGCTCGATCGACACCGGGTCGTGGACGGAGGACGCGCCGCTGGCGCCGCGCTCGCCGTACGCGGCCTCGAAGGCGAGCGGCGACCTGATCGCCCGCGCCTACGCGATCACGCACGGGCTGAACGTGTCGATCACCAGGTGCGGCAACAACTACGGGCCGCGGCAGTACCCGGAGAAGGTCATCCCGCTGTTCGTGACCAACCTGCTCCAGGGCAGGAAGGTCCCGCTGTACGGCGACGGCGGCAACGTGCGCGACTGGATCCACGTCGCCGACCACTGCGCCGGCATCCGGCTGGTGGCCGAGCGGGGCGCCCCCGGCGAGGCCTACCACATCGCGGGCACCGCCGAGCTGACCAACAGGGAGCTGACCGGCCACCTCCTGGAGGCGTTCGGCAAGGGGTGGGACCAGGTCGAGCCGGTGGCCGACCGCAAGGGCCACGACCGCCGCTACTCCCTCGACGACAGCAGGTTGCGCGCGCTGGGCTACCGCGCGGCGATCCCCTTCGACCAGGGACTGAAGGAAACCGTCCGCTGGTACGCCGACCACCGGGACTGGTGGGCGTGAGCTGGCTGATCACCGGCGGCGGGAGCATGCTCGCCGCCGACCTGCTCGCGCTGCTGGCCCGTTCGGGAGAGCAGGTCATGGCGCCGACGCGTGCCGAGCTCGATCTGCGTGACGAGCGGGCGGTGCGCGAGCTGGTCAGCGGCTACCGGCCGCGCGTGGTGGTCAACTGCGCGGCGTGGACCGCCGTGGACGCGGCGGAGACCAGGGAGGCCGAGGCGCTGGCCATCAACGGGCGGGCGGTCGGGGTGCTGGCCGACGCGTGCTCGTGGGCGGGGGCGCGGCTGATCCACCTGTCGACCGACTACGTCTTCGACGGGCGCTCGCGCGTGCCGTACCGGGAGGACGACCAGCCGTCGCCGGTCAACGCCTACGGCAGGACGAAGCTGGCGGGCGAGCTCGCCGCCGCCGGGCACTACGTGGTGCGCACGGCCTGGCTCTACGGCGCGCACGGCCCCAACTTCGTCAGCACCATGATCAGGCTGGCCGCCGCGCGCGAGACCGTGGACGTCGTCGACGACCAGCGCGGCCAGCCGACCTGGACGGCCGACCTGGCCGCCTTCCTCGTCCGGCTGGCCACGTCCGACCTGATGCCGGGCGTCTACCACGGCACGAGCTCGGGCGAGACCACCTGGTACGGCCTGGCCAGGGAGGTCTTCACCCTGCTCGGCGCGGATCCAGGCCGGGTGCGGCCGGTGCCGGGCGCTGCCTGTCCCCGACCCGCGTCCCGCCCCGCCAACAGCGTGCTGGCCAACACCAGGTGCGAGCCGATCAGGCACTGGCGGACGGCGCTGCACGCGGCCTGGCCGGCGCTGGCGACGGAGGAGGCCCGTCAGTGCCGTCCCGCGTAGAAGCGCCGGCAGGCGGCGTAGTCGGGCAGCAGCCCCGCCTCCAGGGCCGCCTCGAGGGTGGGCGCCGCGGCGTCCTTCTCCGACAGCAGCGGCTCCAGGTCCGGCCACGCGATGCCCAGGCTGAGCGGGTGCACGCCGTGCTCGCGGGACGGGGCGTACGGCGTGGAGCACAGGTAGACGACCGTGGCCTGCGCGCTCAGCGCCATGAACCCGTGCCCGAGACCCTCGGCCACGTAGACGGCGGTCCGCTCGCGGTCGTCGAGCGTGACGGCCTCCCACCTGCCGAAGGTGGGGGAGCCGGCCCGGAGGTCGACCACGACGTCCAGGACGCTGCCGGCCGCGCACATCACGTACTTGGCCTGCCCCGGCGGCACGTCGGCGAAGTGGATCCCGCGCAGCACGCCCGCCTTGGACACCGAGACGTTGACCTGGGCGAGCTCGAAGGGAACCGGCAGGTCGGCGGCCCTGAAGGCCTCCAGGAAGCTGCCGCGGGGATCGGCGTGGACCCGAGGGGTGAACGCCCACGCGCCGTCGATGCTGAGGGGCTTCATGATCCGAAGAGTAGCTGTAACACCCGCGCCTCCCACCCGAAGAACCCGTGTGTCTGGAGATGATGCATGACCATATGCCGGTTATGTGGTTCGCCTGATCTGGCGGACGTCGTCGACCTCGGCGCCACCCCGCCGTGCGAGCTGTTCCTCACCGCCGACCGGCTCGACCAGCCGGAGGTCACCTATCCGCTGCACCTGCGGGTGTGCACCTCCTGCTGGCTGGCGCAGCTGCCGCCGCTGATCACGCCGGAGGAGACGTTCACCGAGTACGCCTACTTCTCCTCCTACTCCTCCTCCTGGGTCGAGCACGCCAGGCGCTTCGTGGACGGGCTGGCGTTGCGGCCGGGGGCGTTCGTGGTCGAGGTGGCCAGCAACGACGGTTACCTGCTCCAGCACGTGGCCGCCCGCGGGGTGCGCTGCCTGGGCATCGAGCCGTCGGCCAACGTGGGCGCGGCGGCGGTGGAGAAGGGCGTGCCGACGCTGACGGCCTTCCTGACGCCCGAGACGGGGCGGCGGGTGCGCGAGGAGCACGGCCCCGCCGACGTCGTCGTGGCCAACAACGTCTACGCCCACATCCCCGACGTGGTGGGCTTCACCCAGGGCCTGCGCAGCCTGGTGGCCGACGACGGCGTCGTCTCCGTCGAGGTGCAGCACCTGCTGACGCTCGTGGAGCTCAACCAGTACGACACGATCTACCACGAGCACTTCCAGTACTACACGGTCGCCGCCGCCCAGCGGGCGCTGGCAAGCGGGGGTCTGACGCTCGTCGACGTCGACCTGCTGCCCACCCACGGCGGGTCGATCAGGCTCTGGGCCAAGCCGTACGGCACGCCGTCCCCGCGCGTGCACGACGTGATCGCCCGCGAGAAGGCCGCCGGGCTGCTGGAGCTGTCCGGATACGCCGACTTCGCCGGCCGGGTCGCCAAGGTCCGCCGCGACCTGCTGCGCTTCCTCATCGACGCGGCCGACGAGGGCAGGACCGTCGTGGGCTACGGCGCGCCGGGCAAGGGCAACACGCTGCTCAACCACTGCGGCGTCCGCCCCGACCTGCTGGCCTACACCGTCGACCGCAACCCCTACAAGCACGGCCGCTTCACTCCCGGCACGCGCATCCCCGTCCTGCCGCCCGAGCGGATCGCCGAGGACCGCCCCGACTACGTGCTCGTCCTGCCGTGGAACCTGCGGGACGAGCTGGTCGGGCAGCTCTCCTACGTCCACGAGTGGGGCGGCAGGCTGGTCTTCCCCATCCCGCGACTGGAGGTCGTGTGAAGGTCGTCCTCTTCTGCGGCGGTCGCGGCACCCGGATGCGCGACGGCGTCACCGACCTGCCCAAGCCGATGCAGCCGGTCGGCCCGCGCCCGCTCATCTGGCACGTGATGCGCTACTACGCCCACTACGGGCACAAGGAGTTCGTGCTGTGCCTGGGATACGGGGCCGAGCACATCAAGAGCTTCTTCCTGGACTACCAGGAGACCGCCTCCAACGACTTCGTCCTGCGTGACGGCAAGATCGAGCTGCTGTCGACGGACATCTCGGACTGGTCGATCTCCTTCGTCCACACCGGCACGGACTCGCCCATCGGCGAGCGGCTGCGCCGGGTGCGCGGCCACCTCGACGGGCAGGAGATGTTCCTGGCCAACTACGCCGACGTGCTCACCGACGCCCCGCTCGACGAGATGATCGACAACTTCCGGGCGTCGGACGCGGGCACGTCGATGATGGTCGTGCCCCCGCCCGGCACCTTCCACTGCGTCGAGCTGGGGGCCGACGGCAGGGTCGGCGGCATCACGCCGGTCACCGAGATGCCGTTGTGGATCAACGGCGGCTACTTCGTCCTGCGCCCCGAGGTCTTCGACCGGATCCCGCCCGGCGGTGACCTGGTGGCCGACGCGTGCGCGGCGATGGCCAAGGAAGGCCGGCTGCTGGCCTACCCCTACCGGGGCTTCTGGCGGCCCACCGACACGGTCAAGGAGCGGGCCGCGCTGGACGAGGAGTACTCCAGGGGCGAGCGGCCCTGGGCGCTGTGGGAGGGAAGGCGGATCGCCGGTGTTTCGGCTCTCTCCCGGGCGGTCTGAGGAGATCGTGCTGCTCGGCGCCCACTGCGACGACGTGGCCATCGGGGCGGGCGGCACCCTGCTCGGCCTGTGCGGGGCCCGGCCGGGCCTGCGGGTCACGGCGCTGGTGCTGTCGGGCGGGGGCACCGTACGGGAGGCGGAGGAGCGCGCCGCGCTGGCCGCCTTCTGCCCGAAGGCCGAGCTCGACGTGCGCGTCCTTGACCTGCCCGACGGCCGCCTGCCCGCGCACTGGGAACGCGCCAAGCGGGCCCTGCACGAGCTGCGGGAGGGCTGCGACCCTTCGCTGATCCTCGCGCCCGCGCCGCACGACGCCCACCAGGACCATCGCGGCCTCGCCGCGCTGGTGCCCACCGTCTTCCGCGACCACCACGTGCTCGGCTACGAGATCCTCAAGTGGGAGTCCGACCTGGCCCAGCCCAGCGTCTTCGTGCCGCTGACCGACGACCTGATGGCCGAGAAGATCGGCCTGCTGCACGAGCACTATCCCTCGCAACACGGCCGGAGCTGGTTCGACGCCGAGGCCTTCGGCGCCCTGGCCCGGGTGCGCGGCGTGCAGTGCCAGCGCAGGTACGCCGAGGCGTTCCACGCCACCAAGCTCGTCATGGACCCCCGCTGATGACCAAGGAGCAGTTGTGCGCGTTCTGTTGACCGGCCACCAGGGCTATCTGGGCACCGTGATGGCACCCATCCTCACCGCGGCGGGCCACGAGGTGGTCGGCCTCGACTCCGGGCTGTTCGCCGACTGCGTGCTCGGCCCGGCACCCGCCGACCCGCCCGGCCATCCGGTGGACCTGCGCGACGTGCGGCCCGAGCACGTCGAGGGCTGCGACGCGGTGATCCACCTGGCGGCCCTGTCCAACGACCCGCTCGGCGCCCTCGCGCCCGAGCTGACCTACGACATCAACCACCACGCCGCCGTCCGGCTGGCCAGGCTCGCCCGCGACGCGGGCGCGCGGCGCTTCCTCTACGCCTCCACCTGCTCGGTCTACGGCGCGTCGGGAGGAGACGGGCTGGTCGCCGAGGACGCGCCGCTGCGGCCGGTCACCCCCTACGCCGAGTCCAAGGTGCGGGTCGAGGACGACCTCGCCGAACTGGCCGACGCCGACTTCTCGCCGGTGTTCCTGCGCAACGCCACCGCGTTCGGGTTCTCGCCGCGGCTGCGCGCCGACATCGTGCTGAACAACCTGGTCGGCCACGCGCTGCTGACCGGCACCGTACGGGTCCTGTCGGACGGCACGCCGTGGCGGCCGCTCGTCCACGCCCGCGACATCGCCCGCGCCTTCGAGCTGGCGCTGGCCGCGCCGCGCGAGGCCGTCCACGCCAGGGCCTTCAACGTCGGCACGGAGCAGAACAACGTGACCGTCGCGGAGATCGCGGCCGAGGTCGTCGCGGCCGTACCGGGATCGCGGCTGCTCATCACCGGCGAGGCGGGCAACGACCCCCGCTCCTACCGGGTGGACTTCGCCCGCATCCGCGCCGCGCTGCCCGGCTACGAGGCGGGCTGGTCGGTCAAGGCGGGCGCCCACGAGCTGGTCGACGCCTACCGGGAGCACGGCCTGACCCAGGACGCCTTCGACCACCGCTTCACCCGCCTGGCCAGGATCGCCGCCCGGCGCGCCGACGGCACGGTCGACGAGACGCTGCGCCCATGAAGGAACTGGTCGAGCGGCTGCACCCGATCTGCCGCAGCATGACGGGCGACGGCGTGCGGCGCACGCTGGCGATCATCGCCGAGACGATCCCGCTGGACCTGCACGAGGTGCCCACGGGAACCAGGGTCCTCGACTGGGTCGTGCCCCAGGAGTGGAACATCACCGACGCCTACGTCAAGGACGCGACGGGGCGCAGGGTGATCGACTTCGCCCGGTCGCCGCTGCACGTCGTCGGCAACAGCGTGCCGGTCGCGGCCACGATGACGCTGGAGGAGCTGCGCCCGCGCCTGCACACGCTGCCCGAGCAGCCTGACCTGGTGCCGTACCGCACCGGCTACTTCAAGCGGGACTGGGGCTTCTGCCTCAGCGAGAACGCGCTCAAGGAGCTGCCCGAGGGCGAGTACGAGGTGCGCATCGACGCCACGCTGTCCGACGGGCACCTGACCTACGGCGAGCACGTGGTGCGCGGCCGTACCGCCGACGAGGTGCTCATCTCGTGCCACACCTGCCATCCCGCGCTGGCCAACGAGACGCTCGCGGGCATCGCGGTGGCCGTCGAGCTGGCGGCCAGGCTGGCGCGCCGGCGGCCCCGCCTCACCTACCGGTTCCTGTTCGCGCCCGCGGCGCTGGGCGCGATCGCCTGGCTGGCCCGCAACAGGGACACGGCGCACCGGATCAGGCACGGCCTCGTGCTGGCCTGCGCCGGAGATCCGGGACGGCTGACCTACAAGCGCAGCCGCAGAGGCGACGCGCTGATCGACAGGGCGGCGGCGCACGTGCTGTCCACCCGCGAGCACGAGCTGCGCGACTTCGTCCCGTTCGGCTACGACGAGCGCCACTTCTGCTCGCCGGGCTTCGACCTGCCGGTCGGGCGGCTCACCAGAACGCCCAACGGCGAGTTCCCCGAATATCACACCTCGGCGGACGACCCCTCGTTCGTCACCGAGGAGGCGATGGCGGACACCCTCTCCGCCGTCGAGCAGATCGTGCACGTCCTGGAGGAGGAAGGCACCTACATCAATCTCGAGCCGTACGGCGAGCCGTGGCTCGGACCACGAGGGCTGTACGGACGTCCCGACATCGACCAGATGGCGATCCTGTGGGTGCTCAACCTCTCCGACGGGGAGCACGGCCTGCTGGACATCGCGATTCGTTCGGGGCTCCCTTTCACCGCGGTGAGCGCTGCCGCGAGCGCACTAGCACGAGCCGGTCTGCTGAAAGAGGAGGAACACGATGATCGAGTACAGGGTCGGGGACCTGGTTGAGGTCCTCAGCGCCGAGGAGATCATGGCCACGCTCGACGAGAACGGCGAGCTCGACGGCTTGCCGTTCATGCCGGAGATGCTGGCCTTCTGCGGCCGGCGGATGACGGTCGCCAAGGTCGCGCACAAGCTGTGCGACACCGTCGAGCGCACCGGCATCCGGCGGATGCGCGACGCCGTCCACCTGGCCGAAGCGCGGTGCGACGGCCAGGCGCACGGCGGCTGCCAGGCCGCCTGCCTCACCTACTGGAAGACGGCCTGGCTGAGGAGGGCCGACGGCCGGGAGCGGTCGCGGGCGGTCGGACCCGTCGACGTCACCGTCCTGGAGCGCGCCACCAGGAAGGCGCCGTTCGAGGACGGCGCCCCCCGCTACTCCTGCCAGTCGACGGAGATCCTGCGGGCGGCCCCGGAGCGCCTGCCGCTCAAGGATCTGCGCCAGTTCCTGTGGGACTACCGCTCGGGCAACACCGGCGCGCTTGAGACCCTGCGCGGTTTCCTGATCGCCCTGTTCGGCCGGCTGCAGGTGTGGAGCACCAGGATCCTGCCCCGGCGGCTGTGGTTCAGGGACGGGCTGCCATGGGGGTTCCTCAAGGGCCGGGTCGCGGGGCCCACACCCGTTGCCACGCTCGACCTCGAACCCGGAGAGTTGGTGCGTGTCAGGTCCAAGGACGAGATCGCCGGCACCCTCGACGCCAAGCTCCGCAACAGGGGCATGGGCTTCGACAACGACCTGGCCATGTACTGCGGCAAGACCGGCGTCGTCACCGGGCGGGTCGAGCGCTGCCTCGACGAGACGACCGGGCGGATGCTCGAGATGAAGACGCCCAGCGTCCTCATCGAGGGGTTCGTCTGCCCCGGCAGGCACAACTTCAACTGCCCCCGCGGCCACTTCGGCTACTGGCGGGAGATCTGGCTCGAACGAGTCGAGTGAAGGAGCGGAAGGCACATGCCGGAGACTGAGATCACCGACAGGGCGGGGTCGGCGGGCAAGGGCCTGAGGTGGGGGCTGGTGGCGAGGGTGGCCACCCGGCTCGCCTCCTTCGGCATGGGGCTGGTCCTCGCGCGCCTGCTGGCGCCCGCCGACTTCGGCATCTACGCGGTCGCGCTGGCCGCCCAGCAGTTCCTCTGGCACATCAACGACGCCGGCATCGTGGCCGCGATCGTCCAGTGGCGCGGCAGGATCGAGGAGGTGCTGCCCACCGCGACCACGATGGTGCTCACCTTCAGCCTCACCGTCTACGCCGCCTTATGGTTCGGCGCCCCCGCCTTCGCCGGGTTCGCGGGCAACGCCGAGGCCGCCGGCATGGTCAGGGTCATGGCGCTGCTGATCGTCATCGACGGATTCGTCGGGGTGCGCAGCGCCGTCCTGCTGCGCAGGTTCCAGCAGGGCAAGATCGCCCTGGCCACCATGATCGGCGTGGGCGTGCAGGTGCCGGTCGCGATCGGCGGCGCGCTGGCGGGCGCCGGGCCGTACAGCTTCGCCTTCGGGGCCGTCGCCTCCACCGGGGTGAGCGGCATCCTGATGATCGTCTGGTCCGGGGCGCCGATCAGGTTCGGGCTGCGCCGCGAGCCGATGCTCAGGCTGCTGCGCTTCGGCATGCCGCTGGCCCTCGGCCTGGGCGTGGAGGCCCTGCTGCTGAACGCCGACTCCATCATCGTCGGCAAGGTGTTCGGCGCCACCGTGCTCGGCTACTACCTGCTGGCGCTCAACGTCTCCAACTGGGTCCCCGGGCTGATCGGGGAGGCGTTGCGGCACGTCACGCTGCCCGGCTTCTCCAGGGTCGCCGACGAGCGTCCCGAGGACCTGTCGGCCAAGGTGCAGCAGATCGTGCCCATGCTGCTGATCGTGGTGACGCCGGTCGCGGTGCTGGTCGGCGTGCTGGCGCCGGTCGTGGTGCCGTTCCTGTACGGCGAGCGGTGGCTGCCCTCGGCCGCGGCCCTGTCGTTCCTCATGGTGCTCATGGCCGTGCGGATGGTCATGAACACCTGCTCCGACGTGCTCACCTCGGTGGGCGCGGTCGGCTCCATCGCGATGCTCAAGGTCGTGTGGGCGGTGACGCTCATCCCGTCCCTGTACGCGGGCGCGCTCCTCGGCGGCATCCGCGGCGTGGCGATCGCGCACGCCGCCGTCGGCGTGCTGGTCACCCTGCCGCTGACCGGGGTGCTGCTGCGCCGGGCGGGCGTCGCGCTCGGGCCGATCGGCCCCGCGGCGGTCCGGCCGCTGCTCGGCGGGCTGGCGGCGGGCGGGACCGCCTGGCTGGTGATGACGGCGACCGACGGCGCCTTCTCCCTGGTACGGCTCGCGCTCGCGGGCGCCGCCGGCCTGGTCGCCTACGTTCTGGTGGGGATCTCCCGCGCCAGGTTCAGGGAGATCCGCACCCTCGTCGCCGGCTGACTCAGCCGGACCTGCCGCGCACCAGCCCCACGCCCACGTGGGCGAGGTTGCGGGCCATCGGCACCGCGTTGCGCCGCAGCCACGGGCGCATCGCGGCGTAGGCCCGCAGTCGCGCGCCGGGACGCATCGGCGTGTGGTTGATGACGCGCACCAGGCAGCGGCCCTCCTCCACGTTCGGCAGGAACCAGCGCGGGTTCTCCCGCGGCGCCTCGCGCCTGCGGAAGGTCCGCGCGTGGTTGGCCCTGCTGACGCTGCCGGCGTGGTTGCGGTGCCACAGCAGCGGCTCGTCGACCGCGACCATGGGGCCGAGCAGCGCGAGCTGCGCCAGGAGCACCCTGTCGCAGGCCACGACCGGCTGCAGCGGCATCGCCCGCTCCAGGACCTCGCGCCGCATCAGGCCGTAGAACTGCAGCGTCTCGTCGTAGAAGTCGAGCTTGGCGCGCAGCCGTACGATCGGGTCGGGATGGTCGGTGGCCGCCGTGGTGCGCCAGACCTCGATCAGCGTGCCCTCGCCGTCGACCTCCTCGGCGCCGGAGAAGGCCATCGAGGCCTCCGGGCGGTCGCGCAGCGCGGCCGCCAGCAGCGACAGGCGGTCCTTGCGGTACTCGTCGTCGGAGGTCACCCAGGCGAAGAAGGCGCCGCGCGTCTCCCTGACGATCCGGTTGTGCGTGGCGATGACGCCGATGTTACGGTCACGCCGCAGGTAGCGGACGCGTGGATCGTTCCTGGCCGCCTCCCGGCAGATCTCCTCGGTCGCGTCGGTCGAGCAGTTGTCGGCGATGACGAGCTCGAAGTCGGCGTCCTCCTGGGCGAGGATCGAGGCCAGCGATCCGCTCAGGTACGGCTCGCCGTTGTAGACGCACAGACCGAGCCCGATCTCCGGTGCCGCGCGCCCCACGAACGAGGGTGAATTTTCGGCCATTTGTCAGCCTCCATTACGGCGAAGCAAAAAGGCATGTCTGGATTTATCCGGGCTGGACTCGCTAGTCGGATAACCGTAACGTTGAAGGGCGATCTTCAGATAGAGGGCTGTAGGACCTGGTGGCGGATCGCCAGGAATATGTACCAATGCCAGAGGCGTGGGGGGTACATGTGGGCTTCTGGGAAAGTATTTTTGCGCTGTTACGTCGGAAATGGGTGACCTTACCGGTCCTCCTCGTCTCCACAGGTCTGGCCACCGTGGCCTTCTTCCAGGTCCCGGCCCGCTACGCGGCCAGCTCGTCCATGATCCTCGTCGCCCCTCCTTCGGGCGGCACCCTGTCCCTCGACAAGACCAAGCCGGTCGGCCTGACCAACCCGCTGCTGCAGTACAGCGACAGCATGCGGACGGTCGCCGGCATCCTCATCCTGACCATGAACAACCCCGCGATCCAGAAGGAACTGGGCATCGTGGAGGGCGGCGAGATCAAGCTCACCGTCGACGACGGCCGCTCCAACGCCGAGCTCATGGGCATCACCACGGCGGGCCCGTTCGTCCACGTCGCGGTGGAGGCGCCCGCCGGCGTGACCGTCCTGGACACCATCGCCAGGACGGAGAAGCGCATCCGCGCCGAGCTGCTCAACCAGCAGCGCATCCTGGGCGCTCCGCACAGCACCTACATCGCGCTCAACGACGTGACCACCCTCGCCCCCAAGGCGGTGTGGAGCAACACGATCATGGCGACGGCCGGGGCCTTCGGCTTGGGGGTGGCGCTGGGGCTCGGGTTGGCGTACCTGGTGATCCTCCGCCGTGGCCGGGCCGTACCGGTGGCCGAGAACCGGCCCGAGCCGGCGGAAAAGAAGATCACACCGCCGCGCAAGATCAATGGCAGGGTCCTGGTCTTCGCCGAAGGCAGGGAAAAGGCCAGGAACGTGGAATCCACCGTCGACCGAACGACGCCGATCCCGGTCGTGAAAGACGATGACGAACCGGAAAAGAGCTGATTTATCGTGCTTTATCGGTTAGTGGGGAGATGAGTTGGATTTCTGGGCGGCGATCGGGGTCGTGCTGCGGCGATGGTACGTCGCCGTCCCCGCCCTGCTGGTGACGCTCGCCGGCTCCTACGGGATCTACACGAGCATCCCGCCGATGTACCAGTCGTCGGCCGTGCTGTCGCTGACCGTGCCGATCACCGGGCCGTCCACGCTGGGCGACCGGCGCGACCAGATCATGGAAGCCAACCCGCTGCTGAACTACAACTACGGGCTGAACATGACCGCGGAGGTCCTCGTCCAGATCCTGGGCGCCGAGGACACGATGACCAAGCTCGGCGCCCGGCCGCACGGCGAGACCACTTACGAGGTCAACAACGGCAGCCCCAACCCCGAACTGCTCTTCAGCCAGCCGTTCGTCCTCATCGAGGGGATGAGCTCCGATCCGCGGGCCGCCAAGGAGATCGTCTCGCGGGTGACCCAGCGGGCCAGGGCCGAGCTCGACAAGCGGCAGGTCCAGCTCAAGGCCCCGCCCACGACGTTCATCGTGCTCACCGAGATCCTGCCGCCTACCGACGCCGTGGCGCTGCGCAACGACCGCCTGCGCTACACCGCGGCCGTCCTGCTCCTCGGCCTGCTGGCCAGCCTGGCCGCCGCCTTCGCCACCGAGAGCGCGACGGCGGCGCTGCGCCGCCGGTCGGAACGTGCCAAAACGGCTCCCGCCGTGCCCGAGCGGGAAGAGGTGCTCCAGCCGTGACCGCGGTGCTCGCGCCGCCGGTCACGGACCGGCCCGCGCGCCGGCGAGCCGACGGCGCCACGTTCGCCGCGCTCTTCGTCGTCATCCTCATGATCGTGCCCGCGCGGCTCATCCTCAGGGGCCTGCCGTTCGCGCTCACCCCCGCCGAGGCGGTCGGCCTGTTCGCGGCGCTGTGGTGGATGTGCGCCCACTTCACGCTCACGCTCGGCGCGGCCAAGGGCGCCAACCCGGTGCGCACGGCCGTCTACCTCTACGCGGTCGCCTACCTGGCCAGCTACGCCCAGGCCGCCGTCGCCTACCTCGAGCCGCGCCAGCTCGACCTGGCCGACCACATCGGCGTCATCGCGCTCGCCCTGGTCGGCGTGGCGCTGGTGGCCTGCGACGGGGTCCACGGCCGCGACCGCGTCGACCTGGTGCTGAAGACGGCGGTCGTGGCAGGGGCGATCCTCGGCGTGATCGGCGGCATCCAGTTCCTCCTCTCCTACGACCCCACGATGGACATCGTCGTGCCGGGCACGCGCGTCAGGGGCGAGGCGCCCGCGATCCTCGAACGCAACGGCCTGAACAGGGCCGCGGCCACCACCAGCCATCCCATCGAGTTCGGCGTGGTGTGCTCGATGATCCTGCCCATCGCGCTGCACTACGCCTTCGCCGCACGCGAGCGGGGCCTGCCCGCGCTGCGCTGGTGGGTGTGCTGCGCGCTCGTCGCCGCCGGGCTGGTGTTCTCCGCGTCGCGCTCGCCCGTGCTCGGGCTGCTCGCCGCCGGACTGCTGCTGCTGTCGCACTGGCCCGCCAGGCGGCGCGTCCAGGCGATCATCGCGCTCGTCTTCTTCCTCGCAGTCGTACGGCTGGCCGCCCCCGGCCTCGTCGGCGCCATCGCGGGACTGTTCGACAACATCGGCAACGACTCCAGCATCCGCTACCGGACGGCCGACTACGCGATCGCGCTCAACGCGATCGAGCAGCACCCGCTGCTCGGCAGGGGCCACGGCACCTGGTACCCGCCCTACGACATCGTCTTCGACAACCAGTACCTGCTGACGGCCGTCGAGGGCGGCCTGCTCGGCGTGGCGACGCTGGTGGGCCTGTTCGGCACCGCCATCTGGGCCGCGCTGCGGGCCCGCTACCTGTCGAGCGACCCGACCACCCGCGACCTGGGCCTGAGCCTGGCCGCCTCGCTCCTGGTCACCCTGGTGGGCTGCGCGACCTTCGACCTCAACTCCTTCGAGACGACCAGCGGGATCGCCTTCCTGTTCGTCGGCCTGTCGGGCGCGCTGCTGCGCTCGGTGCGGGCCGTACCGGACGGGGCGCGCGCGCCGGGTGAGCCGGCGGGTGGCGGTGCGCCCGGCGGGCCGGCGGGTGGGCGGGCGCCGGGCGGGCCGGCGGGCGATCGGGCGGCGCGGTGAGGGCTCCCGTCCCGGGGCGTGTCCGCGTCGGCGCGGTCGCGGTCATGGCACTCAGCGAAGCCGACGTCGCCGACCACGTCGCCGCCGGCTGGGCGCGTGGCGCCGGCGGCTCGATCGTCACCGCCAACATCGACATCGTCCGCAAGGCCAGCCGCGACCCCGCGCTCGCCGCGCTGGTGGCAGGGGCGGAGCTGGTCGTCGCCGACGGCATGCCGGTGGTCTGGGCGGCGAGGCTCGCCGGGCTCGGCGTGCCCGAGCGCGTCACGGGCGCCTCGCTGGTCTGGAGCCTCAGCGAGCGCGCCGCCGCGGAGGGCCGCTCGGTCTTCCTGCTCGGCGGCGAGCCGGGCGTCGCCGAGCGCGCGGGAGAGGAACTGGCCAAGCGCTGCCCCGGCCTGCGCGTGGCGGGCTGCCACGCGCCGCCCTTCGGTTTCGACGCCACCGACCGCGGCATGCGGGCGGCCGTGGCCGAGGTCGTGGCCGCCGCCCCCGACCTCGTGCTGGTCGGGCTGGGCTTCCCCAAGCAGGAGAAGACCATCGCCGCCCTCCGCCCCCTGCTGCCGCACGCCTGGCACCTGGGCTGCGGCGCGGGCATCCCGATGGCCGCGGGGCAGTTCAGCCGCGCTCCCGCGCTCCTGCAGCGGGCCGGCGGCGAGTGGCTGCACCGGCTGTGGCTGGAGCCCGGCCGGCTGGCCCGCCGCTACCTGCGGGAGGACGCCCCCTTCGCTGTCAAGGTGCTCACCGTCGCCGCCGCCCGGCGGCTCACCGGACGCAGGCCCTGAGCTCGCGAGAATGGTTGGTTCATGCCCCTTGCCGTGGTGATCGTCACCTATGCCGCCGCCGAGATCATCGAGGACTGCCTGCGGTCGCTCGGTCCAGGGCTCGACGGCGTGCCCGACGCCCGGATCATCGTGGTGGACAACGCCTCACCCGATGACACCGTCGAGCGGGTCCGCGCCTACGGCCAGGGCGTCGAGGTGATCGAGACCGGCCGCAACGGCGGCTTCGCCTTCGGGGTGAACGCCGGCCTGGCCGCCGCCGCGGGCCGCGACGTCCTGGTGCTCAACGCCGACATCAGGCTGCGGCCGCGCGCGGTCGCCCTGCTGCTGCGGGCGCTGGACCGGCCCGGCGTGGGCATCGCCGTACCGCGGCTGCTGGACGAGCGCGGAGCTCTACAGCTCTCGCTGCGCCGGCGGCCCACCGTGCTCAGGGCGCTGGGAGAGGCCGCGCTCGGCGGGTTCCGCGCGGGCCGGATCGCGCCGCTGGGCGAGCTGGTGGCCGACCCGCGCGACTACCTGCGGGCGCGCACCGTCGACTGGGCGACCGGCGCGGCGTGGCTGGTCTCGCGCGCCTGCGCCGAGGCGCTGGGCCCGCTCGACGAGCGCTACTTCCTGTACTCGGAGGAGACGGAGTACATGCTGCGCGCGGGCCGGCACGGCTTCGCCGTACGGTACGAGCCCGAGGCCGTCGCCGTGCACCTCGGCGGCGACCAGGTTGCCTCCGACCGGCTCTGGGCGCTGGCCGCCGCCAACCGGGTGCGCCTGCACCGCAGCCTGTACGGCAGGCCGCGCGGCGCGCTGATGCGCGCGGCCGTCACCCTCAACGAGGCCGGCAGGGCGCCGGCCAGGGCCAGGCACCGGGCGGCGCTGCGCGAGCTGCTCACCATGGCCGAGTGGCCGTCCGCGCCAGGCGTCACCCCGGTCTCGCCGGGCGTCACCCCGGTCTCGCCGGGCGCCACCCCGGTCTCGCCGGGCGCGACCGCGCCCCCGCCAGGTGCCGCCCCGCCCCCGCCGGGCTACGTCTGCTTCTCCGCGCAGGACTGGTGGTACCACAACCGGGCGCACTCCGACTTCCAGCTGATGCGCCACCTGTCGGCCCAGCGCAGGGTGCTGGTCGTCAACAGCATCGGCCTGCGCATGCCGGTGCCCGGCAGGTCCACGAACACGCTGCGGCGCATCGGCCGCAAGCTGCGCAGCGTCGCCAAGTTCGTCCGGCGGCCCGCGCCGGACTTCTACGTCATGTCGCCGCTCCCGCTGCCGCTGTACGGCTCCTCGTTAGGCAGGAAGGCGAGCGCGCTCCTGGTCAGAGCCCAGGTGGCGGCGGTGTGCGCGGCGCTCGGCCTGCGCCGCCCGGTGGTCGTCGTCACCCTGCCGACGGCCTGGGACGTGGTGCGGCCGATGCCGCGCAGGGCGCTGGTCTTCAACCGTTCCGACCGGCACTCCGCCTTCCCCGAGGGCGGCGGGCAGGCCGTCAAGGACATGGAGACCCGGCTCCTGCGCCACGCCGACAGCGTCGTCTACGTCAGCAGGACCCTCATGGCCGAGGACGCCGCGCTGGCCGGCGACCGGGCGCACTTCCTCGACCACGGCGTGGACCTGGCGCATTTCACCCGCGTGCCCGCCGAGCGGTGGCCGGCGGACGTGCGCCGCCTCCCCGGGCCGCGCGTCGGCTTCTTCGGCGCGCTCGACGACTTCGTCGTCGACTTCGACCTGCTGGAGCGGGTGGCGCTGGAGCTGCCCGAGGTCTCGCTGGTGCTCATCGGTGACGCCAACGGGCCCATCGAGCGGCTGACCAGGCATCCCAACGTCCACTGGCTGGGCTTCCGTCCCTACGAGCTGATCCCCGCCTACGGCTCGGCCTTCGACGTCGCCCTCATGCCGTGGCTGGACAACGACTGGATCAGGCACGCCAACCCGATCAAGCTGAAGGAGTACCTGGCGCTGGGCCTGCCCGTCGTCAGCACCGACTACGGCGAGCTGTCCCGCTACACCGACAGGGTCCGCGTGGCGGCCGGCGCCGACCTGTTCGTCAAGGCGATCAGGGTCTCGCTGGCCGAGGGCCCGCCGCGGCCACCCGACGCGCTGCGCGCCTCGGTGCTCGGCGACGACTGGTCGGTTCGCGCCGCCGAGCTGCGGGCGCTGGCCGAGAGGCCGCCCGGGTGAGGAGGCGGTACGCGCTCACGGCGATCCTGCTGGCGCTGACCGCCTGCACGGCGCCCGCCGGTGACGATCTCTCGCCGGTCAGGGTCGAGCTGGAACCGGTCGCGTGGGAGGGCGGCCCGCGCTACTACGAACGCTTCCCCGCGGCGGTGCGGGCCGGCTGGACCAAGCCCTCCTTCTTCCCCGTCGGGGTGTGGTTCGCCGCCGTGCGCACGCGCGAGGACGTGACCACCGACCGGGCGGCGGGCATCAACACCTACTTCGAGCTGACCGGGGACAGCGACCCGCGCCTGCTGCGCCGGTACGGCATGTCCGCGCTGACGAGCCGGCCGCTGCCCGGCCACGGCTCCGAGACCGTGGGCTGGCTCGTCGGCACCGAGGCCGACATGTGGGGCGGTCCGGGGAACGCCCGCTGGTCGGGCGTGGCGGGTTTCGGCGCGCCCGCCTGCGTGCCCGCGAAGGCCGGCTGCGGCCACACCGCCATGCGCGCCCTCTCCCGCCGCCTGCCCGACGACGGCCGCCTGCGCTACGCCACCTACGGCAAGGGCGTCATGTACTGGCTCACCAGCGACCAGGCCGCCAGGTTCGTCAACGGCTACACCGACGCCGTCTCCACGAGCCTCTACTGGTATACCGACCGGGCCGCCTGCGAGGAGGGCGGGCGCTTCATGAACCTGGCGAGCGCCCACTGCCGCCTGGCGGCCAACTACGGCGAGACCATCGACAGGCAGCGCACGCTCGACGCCAAGGACGCGCGCCGGCAACCGGTCTACGCCATCGTCGAGCTCGGCCGGCCGCGCGAGGGGGACGGCGCCATCACGCCCCGGCAGGTCGGCGGCGCGGTGCTGAGCTCGCTGATCCACGGCGCGCGCGGGGTCATCTACCTGGGCCACAGCGCGGGGCGGGCGTGTCGTACCACCGGCCTGCTGCGGGCGCCGTGCGGCGCCCGGGTCAGGGCCGCCGTGACCGAGCTCAACCGGCGGATCGTGCGCCTCGCGCCCGTCCTGAACAGCCCGTCCTTCAGGTACGGCTACGCGCCCGGCCTCGACACGATGCTGAAGCGGCACGACGGTTTCCTCTACCTCTTCGCGATGCTCGAGCGAGGTGGGAGCATGGGGCCGCGCACGATCACCGTCCCCAGCGAGCTGTCGACGGCCCGCGAGGCGGAGGTGCTGTTCGAGAACAGGACCGTCGCCATCGGCGCGGACGGCAGGTTCGCCGACTCGTTCGACTCCGAGGACACATACCACATCTACAAGATCAGGATCGGGGAGGCGTGACCGTGAGAAGGAGCTACGTGCTCGGCGGGGTGGCGGCCGTAGCGGTGCTGGCGGCCGTCCTGTTCGCCGTGGTCCCTGGCGCGCTGCCGCGCCGACCGGCGGCCGTGACCCTGGACCTGCCGCGGGTGCCGTGGGAGGGCGGCCCCGCCTACTACGGGCGCTTCCCCGTGGCCGCGGCCCGGGGGTGGACGGATCCGTCGTTCTTCCCCATCGGCGTCTGGTACGAGTCGGTGCTGGCCGACAAGGACGTGCTGGCCGACAAGGAGGCCGGGATCAACCTCTACGTCGAGCTCACCGGCGACAGCGACCTGAAGCTGGTCGACAAGCACGGGATGTCGGCGATGACGACCAGGCCGCTGCCCGGGTCGGGGCCGGAGACGGTGGGCTGGGTGATCGCCGACGAGGCCGACATGTTCCCGCGGCCGGGCAACGCCCGGTGGGACGGCAGGTTCGCCGGGGCGGGCGATCCCTGCGTCCCGCCCAAGGGTGAGGGGTGCGGCTTCACCGCGATGAGGACGCAGAAGGACAAGCTGCCCAAGGGCGACGGCCGCATGTACTACGCCAACTTCGGCAAGGGCGTCGGCATGTGGTGGAGCGACAAGGACAACAGCCAGTTCGTCAACGGCTACACCGATCTGGTCTCGGCCGACATGTACTGGTACACCGACGCGGGGATCTGCGTCGAAGCCAAAACGATCCTGAAATTTCCGGACAATGAGTGCCCGCGGGCGGCCGGCTACGGCTGGCTCATGGACAAGCAGCGCCGGCTCGACGCCATGGACGGCAAGCTCCAGCCCGTCTACAACTTCGTCGAGGTCGGCTGGCCCTTCAGCGACCGGAACAGGACCGGACTGCGCGCCGTCGAACCGGAGCAGGTGAAGGGCGCGGTGATGAGCTCGATCATCCACGAGGCCCGCGGCATCCTCTACTTCAACCACAGCTTCGGCGGCCCCTGCGTCAGCCACCACGCGTTGCGCGAGCCGTGCTACCGGCCGGTCAGGGCCGCCGTCACCGAGGTCAACCGGCAGATCAAGCAGCTGGCTCCGGTCCTCAACACCCAGTCCTACGCCTACGACTTCGGCGAGGGCCTGGAGACCATGCTGAAGGGCCAGGGCGGCTCCTTCTACGTCTTCGCCATGATCGAGCGGGGCAGCGAACCGGGCAGCCGCTCGCTGACCCTGCCCGCCGAACTGGCCGCGACCGCCGAGGTGGAGGTGCTCTTCGAGAACCGCACGATCCCTGTCGAGCACGGGCGCTTCACCGACACGTTCGCCTCCGAGCACGGCTACCACATCTACAAGATCAGCCAATCGCGATGATCGACTTGACCAGGCCGCCCATCCGCTCGAAGGCGATCGTGGAGGTGGGGAAGTAGTAGCGCATCTCCGTCACGCTCAGCAGCTCCACCTCCATGGCGTCGCGCAGCGCGTGCAGCCGGTCCCGCGGCGCGGTGTGCACCAGCGGCCAGTGGCTGATGATCATCCGCCGGGCGGCGACGGGCAGGAACTGGAAGCCGGGGAAGAGCACGTGCGGCTCGACGGGGAAGTAGCGGTAGGGGACCTGCACCCAGTGGCGGCGGGCCAGCGCCCGGACGTTGTCGGCGAAGCGCTCGCGCCGGATGTGTCCGCCGACGTGCTCGATGACGGCGTTGGAGTAGACGAGGTCGTAGTCGCCGCCCAGGATCGCCTTCGGCAGCTCGGTGGCGTCGGCGCGGTCGGCCCTGGCCCAGGAGGGCAGGTCGGTGGGCGGGTCCATCAGGTTGACCAGGTGCAGGCGGGCCGGCCGTACCGGAGCCCGCTCCCACGCGGAGAACGTGCCGCCGAGATCGATCACCGACATCTCGGAGATGTTCGGGAAGGCGGCCGCGAACCGGTCCCAGCGCCGCCGCCTGGCCCGGGCGCCCACGGAGTTCGGAGCGTCCACGAACCGGTTGCGTAACGCCTGCAGCGTGCTCATGACCATCCCCCTCTGATCGCGAACTCAGCGTGGGGTGTATCGGTCCAAACGGGGCCACCGTTACGGGGCGGGCGCCTGCCGCCCGCCCCGTCAGGTCAGCTGATGCGCCAGGTGTCGCCGCCCATGAGCAGGTCGCTGAGGTCGCCGGGGCCCTTCTGCGCCACGGCCTCCTCCAGCTGGCCGGCCATCAGGGTGTCGTAGGCCGGCCGGTCGACCTGCCGGAAGATGCCGATCGGCACGTGCTCGAAGGCCGGATCGTCCAGGCGCGACAGCGCGAACGCCACCGACGGGTCGGGGTTGTGCGCGTCGTGCACCAGCACGCGGTCGCCCGCCTCGGCCAGCGGCACCACCTCGATGCCGCCGCCGTCGTTCCTGACGACGGCCTTGGTGGCGCTGACGATCGGCTGGCCGTGCTCCAGGCGCAGCGTGATGTCGTCGCGGACCTCGGGGTCCTTGAGCGGCTCGAAGGCGTTGTCGTTGAAGATGTTGCAGTTCTGGTAGATCTCCACCAGCGACGTGCCCCGGTGGGCGGTGGCCTCGCGCAGCACCGACTGCAGGTGCTTGCGGTCGGAGTCGATCGTGCGGGCCACGAACGACGCCTCGGCGCCCAGCGCCAGCGAGATCGGGTTGAACGGCTTGTCCAGCGAGCCCATGGGCGTCGACTTGGTGATCTTGCCGATCTCGGAGGTGGGGGAGTACTGGCCCTTGGTCAGACCGTAGATCCTATTGTTGAACAGCAGGATGTTGAGGTTGACGTTACGGCGCAGCGCGTGGATGAGGTGGTTGCCGCCGATCGACAGCGCGTCGCCGTCACCCGTGACCACCCACACGCTCAGGTCGGGCCTGCTGGCCGCGAGCCCCGTCGCGATCGCCGGCGCCCGGCCGTGGATGGAGTGGAAGCCGTAGGTGTTGAGGTAGTACGGGAAGCGGCTGGAGCAGCCGATGCCGGAGACGAACACGATGTTCTCGCGCCGCAGCCCCAGCTCGGGCAGGAAGCTCTGCACCGCGGCCAGGATGGCGTAGTCGCCGCAGCCGGGGCACCAGCGGACCTCCTGGTCGGACTTGAAGTCCTTCAGGGTCTGCTTCCCCTCCGCCTTGGGGATCAGGGCCAGCCCCTTGCCGTTGACGAGTTCACTCACTGTCGATCACGTCCTGGATGACTCCGGCCAGCTCCTCGGCCTTGAACGGGAGCCCGCGCACGCGGTTGTAGCTGATGATGTCGACAAGGAAGCGCGCGCGCAGCAGCAGCGCCAGCTGGCCGAGGTTGATCTCCGGCAGGAGCACCTTGTCGTAGCTCTTGAGCACGTCGCCGGTGTTGGCGGGCAGCGGGTTGAGGTGCCGCAGGTGCGCCTGCGCGACCTTGCCGCCGTCCTTCCTGATCCGGCGCACGGCCGCGGCGATGGGCCCGTAGGTCGAGCCCCAGCCGATGACCAGCACCTTGGCGTCGCCCGTCGGGTCGTCGACCTCGAGGTCGGGCACGTCGATGCCGTCGATCTTGGCCTGGCGGAGCCTGACCATGCGGTCGTGGTTGTTGGGGTCGTAGGAGATGTTGCCCGAGCCGTCGGACTTCTCGATGCCGCCGATGCGGTGCTCGAGGCCGGCCGTGCCGGGAATCGCCCACGGGCGGGCCAGCGTCTCGCTGTCGCGCCGGTAGGGCTGGAACTCCTCGTCCGTCGCCGTGGCGAACGTCGTGGAGATGTCCGGCAGGTCGGCGATGTCGGGCAGCCGCCACGGCTCCGAGCCGTTGGCCAGGTAGCCGTCGGACAGCAGGTAGACGGGCGTGCGGTACTTCAGCGCGATCCGCGCCGCCTCGATCGCGGCGTCGAAGCAGTCGCTCGGCGAGGAGGGCGCCACGATCGGCACCGGCGACTCGCCGTTGCGGCCGAACATGGCCATCAGCAGGTCGGTCTGCTCGGTCTTGGTCGGCATGCCCGTCGAGGGGCCCGCGCGCTGCACGTCGACGAGGATCAGCGGCAGCTCGGTCATGACCGCCAGGCCGACCGTCTCGGCCTTCAGCGCCACGCCGGGACCGCTGGTGGTCGTCACGCCGAGCGCACCGCCGAAGGCGGCGCCGAGCGCGGCGCCGACACCGGCGATCT
The DNA here is from genome assembly GCF_053586935.1 of Nonomuraea sp. NPDC003727. NCBI lineage: Bacteria > Bacillati > Actinomycetota > Actinomycetes > Streptosporangiales > Streptosporangiaceae > Nonomuraea > Nonomuraea sp. NPDC003727. The sequence goes on along the minus strand of NZ_JBSFNE010000001.1, from coordinate 399,890 downwards.
CGTCCTCCGCCTGGAAGGTGCGCACGCCGAAACGCTTGTGCTTGGACAGCTCGTGGAGGATGTCGCTGGCCGGGGTGATCGGGTAGGAGCCGAGGAACAGCGGCAGCTTCGCCTGCACGCCGGCCGCGATCAGGCCGTAGGCCAGCGCCTGGTTGCCCGAGATGTTGCGGTAGACGCCCGGCTCCAGCTTGGCGGGCTTGACCTCGTAGGAGACCGAGAACGACTCGGTGGTCTCCCCGTAGTTCCAGCCGGCCTGGAAGGCCGCGATGTTGGCCTTGGCGATCTCGGGCTTCTTGGCGAACTTCTGCTCGAGGAAGGTGATCGTGTGCTCGGTGGGCCGGTGGTAGAGCCAGCTCAGCAGCCCGAGCGCGAACATGTTCTTGGAACGCTCGGCGTCCTTCTTCGACAGGTCGAAGTTCTCGAGCGCCTTCACCGTGAGCGAGGTCAGCGGCATCGCGTGGACGCGCCACTCGCTGAGCGAGCCGTCCTCGAGCGGGTTGGCGTCGTAGCCGACCTTCTGCAGGTTGCGCTTGGTGAACTCGTCGGTGTTGGCGATGATGTCGGCGCCCCTGGGCAGGTCGCCCAGGTTGGCCTTCAGCGCCGCCGGGTTCATGGCAACGAGGACGTTCGGCGCGTCACCCGGCGTCAGGATGTCGTGGTCCGCGAAGTGGAGCTGGAAGCTCGACACGCCGGGGAGCGTTCCTGCGGGTGCCCGGATCTCGGCGGGGAAGTTGGGCAGAGTGGACAGGTCGTTGCCGAACTCCGCCGTTCCGGCCGTGAAACGGTCGCCGGTGAGCTGCATCCCGTCGCCGGAGTCGCCGGCGAACCGGATGATCACTCTGTCGAGTTGCTGAACCTGCTTGGTCACAGCGAAGTCCTCCTCGACTGCGCTCGTGGCACGTTCTCAAATTCCATGCTAAGTCCTCGGGGGTCACACGTTTCCGTGAGGAGCATCACGGGTAAACGCGGTGAAATCAGGCAGACGCGAGAGAACGACTAGGACGACACAGCCCTGCCGCGAGCCGGCACAGGTCGATGTGCAGGCGGGCGAAGAGGACGGTTCGGTTCACGCTGCCTAACTATATGCGCCCACGAAGGCTTACCTACGTCAGGGGCTGCTTACCCGAGGAGTAGACGCGGCCAGGCGCCATTCCGGGCGCGTCGTACAGCTCGGGGACCGTGACGAACGCGTAGCCCTGCGCGGTCAGCTGCCGCAGGATCTCCGGCAGGGCCTGGACCGCCGTGTCCTGGCCGTCGTGCATGAGGACGATCGCCCCGGGATGCGCGCCTGAGACGGCGTGCCGTACCACCTGCGCGGCGTCGGCGCCGTTCGCGTCATTCGTGTCGACGTCCCAGGAGACCAGCGAGAGGCCCATCCGGCGGGCGGCGTTCTTGACCTCCTCGCTCACCGCCCCGTACGGCGCGCGGGCGAGGGTGGGCGTCTGCCCCATCTGGACGCTGATCGCGCTCTGCGCCCTGGCGAAGGCGTTGGTGACCTTGCTGCTCGACAGCTTGGTCAGGTCGTGGTGCGACCACGTGTGGTTGCCGACCAGGTGGCCCTTCTCGCGCATGAGTCCGACCAGCCCCGGGTTGGCCGCGACGTTGGTGCCCACCGTGAAGAACGTGGCTCTCGCGCCATACCTGTCCAGCGTCTCCAGCAGCTGTCGCGTGGCGGGCCCCGGCCCGTCGTCGAACGTCAGGGCGACGCACTTGGTCTTGGCGCAGTCGACGCTGCCGGCCCTCGAGCTCACGGCCGGCGGGCTCTTGACGGAGGCCCCGCTGACCGCGGGTGACGGAACGGCGTCCTTCGCGGCCGCCAGCGCCCGCCAGCCGGTCGGCGACAGCAGCGGTTCCACCCGCTTCTTCGGTAGGGCCACGGCCACCCGGCCCAGCGCGCCCGGCCCCACCTGGTAGTCGTCGAACTCGACGACGAGATCGCCCTGGCTGTTGAAGGCCATCGAGTCGAACAGCTCCCGGTCGGCGCCCACCGCGTCGTAGTCGAGTTCGGCGGCGCGTTTCTTCAGCTCGGCCCGGACCAGCGTCGCCAGCGGGGGCAGCGCCGTGACCAGGTCGGGAGACTCGACGACCTTGTCGCTGACCCTGTCGTACCAAACCGTTCGGAGCGAGTTGGCCCAGCTGGCCCCGGCGAACTCGCCGGTGCGCAGGCGCACGCCGACGACGTCGCGGGTGGCGGCGGTCAGCTGCCAGTCGGTGTTGAGCTCGGCGCGCGGCTGCGGGGGCGCGGCGGCCGAGACCCGCGCGAAGCGGCTCATCCTGCTCTCGGCCAGCGAGCGGAGTCTGGCGTTGAGGCCGGGCGTGTCCTTGAGCTCGGGATAGGCGATGTACACATCCCGGTCACCCGCGTCGCCGTGGGTGAGCGTCCTGGTTGTCAGACCTGGGACCTCGGAAGGGTCGACAAAGCTGATCATGGTGGGTTCGGCGGGGACGCGCAGTTCCCGCTCGGGGGAGGCGGTGGCCATTCCGCAGCCGCTGGCGGCGACCGCGATAAGCGCGATTCCTCCGAAGAATCGCCTTTTATGCATGCAGGTCAGGCTAAGTGGGCATATACCCCTTTTGCCCCGATTTGATAGTAAGAGGACAGAGGCTTTGGCCGGGGTTACGATCGGCACATGGGTGGCTACTTCGGCTCCTACGCGCTGGTCTTCGCGCTGTTCGTCATCGGCGTGGCCATCGTGGCCGGCGCCCTCATGGCCAACCGCCTGCTGCGCCCCTCCCGGCCGACGGCCGACAAGCTCACCACCTACGAGTGCGGCGTCGACCCCGTCGGCGAGGGGTGGGCGCAGTCGCAGGTCCGCTACTACGTCTTCACCTACCTGTACGTGGTGTTCGCCGTCGACGCGGTGTTCCTCTTCCCGTGGGCGACGGTCTTCGCCGCTCCCGGCTACGGGATGACCACGCTGGTCGAGATGTTCGTGTTCCTGGGGTTCATCGCGCTCGGCATCGTCTACGCCTGGCGCAAGCGCGTGCTCACCTGGACGTGACCTCCTTGCGGGCGCGCCGGTGTCGGCCTCCCGGGAGATCGGCCCGTCGCCGGCGGGCCCGTGACGATCAAGGGACACCCCGCCGCGGCGGTCGCGACGGAGCGTGGTGTCGGCGGCCTCATATTTGGCGCTCCCTTGGCATTTCGATGGGCGAGTATCCAAACCATTGAGCCGGGTGATCGCCGACGTGTCCTTTCGATGGTCGGCCCGCCGAACAATCGGACAGCGTGTCCGGCCGGGTCCGGCCGAGATGTGGCGGTGCCCCTCTACTCCTCCGGCACCAGGCGTTGGAGAATGGCGACATGGCCGATCTTCCGATGCCGACTGTGGGGCCGGTCTCCCGGCTGGCGCCGAAGCCGATGCGCTTCGTGCTCAACTGGGGACGGCGCTACTCCCTGTGGGTCTTCAACTTCGGGCTGGCGTGCTGCGCGATCGAGTTCATCGCCACCTCGATGAGCAGGCACGACTTCATCCGCTTCGGCGTGATCCCGTTCGCGAACGGCCCCCGGCAGGCGGACCTCATGATCGTCTCCGGGACCGTCACCGACAAGATGGCCCCCGCCGTCAAGCGCCTCTACGAGCAGATGCCCGATCCCAAGTACGTCATCTCCTTCGGCGCCTGCTCCAACACCGGCGGCCCGTACTGGGACTCCTACTGCGTGACCAAGGGAGTCGACCAGATCATTCCCGTCGATGTCTACGTCCCCGGCTGCCCGCCCAGGCCGGAGGCGCTGCTGCACGGCATCATGAAGCTCCAGGAGAAGATCGCGGCGGAACGGCTCGGCGACCGTTACGTCCTGTCCCTTCCCGGCCAGGAGGACGCGTGACGCTCAGCGCGCATTTCGGGGACCGGGCGCAGCTCAGCGAGTCGTGGGGCGAGCGCACCGTCGACGTGGCCCCGGCCGACTGGATCGAACTGCTGACGTTCTGCCGGGACACCGGCTACGAGTTCTTCGACTGGCTGACCGGCGTGGACGAACCGCCGGACGCGTTCGGGATCGTCGCGCACGTCTACAACCCGTCCACGCGCGACCGGCTGCTGTTGCGGACGACGGTCTCCCGTGCCGACCCGCGCCTGCCGTCCGCTGTCGGCGTGTACCGGGGAGCCAACTGGCACGAGCGGGAGACGTTCGAGATGTTCGGGGTGGTCTTCGAGGAGCACCCCTACCTGGTGCCGCTGCTGCTGCCCGACGGCTTCGAAGGGCATCCGCTGCGGAAGGACTTCGTGCTGGCGGCGAGGGTCGCCAAGCCCTGGCCAGGGGCCAAGGAGCCGGGCGAGTCCGGCCACGGCGCACCGAGCCGCCGCAAGACGCTCCCGCCCGGCGTACCCGCCGACTGGGCGGGCACCGCCCCCGCCGCCCAGCCACCCCGACCGTCGTCTCCCGCACCGCCCGCGCCCGTGGAGGAGCCTGATGGGTGAAGTCCTCGACATCGTCCTGAGCTTCGTCGTCATCCTGCTCGTCTTCCTGCTCCTGCCGCTGATCGTCGGCCAGACCGAGCACAAGGTCATGGCCCACATGCAGTCACGCCTCGGCCCCATGTACGCCGGCGGCTTCCACGGCTGGGCCCAGCTCATCGCCGACGGCGTCAAGTTCGCCCAGAAGGAGGACGTCATCCCCGCCGCCGCCGACCGGCGCGTCTTCCAGATCGCGCCGGGCGTCGCGCTCGTCCCCTACCTGCTCGTCCTGATCGTCATCCCCATCGGCCCCGGCCTCGTCGCCGTGGACCTCGACCTCGGCCTGTTCTACGTCCTCGCGGTCATGGGCATCGGCGTGCTCGGCGCGATCATGGCCGGGTGGGCCTCGGCCAACAAGTACTCGGTACTCGGCGGGATGCGCGCGGCCGCCCAGCTCATGTCCTACGAGCTTCCCCTGGTCCTGTCGGCGTCGTCCGTGGCCATGGCGGCGGGCACGCTTTCCCTGCACGGCATCGTCGAGGCATGGCAGTGGTGGTGGCTGCCCTGGCAGGCGATCGGCGGGGTGGTCTTCTTCCTCGCCGGACTCGCCGAGCTGCGCCGCCCGCCGTTCGACATGCCCATCGCCGAGTCCGAGATCATCATGGGTCCGATGACCGAGTACACAGGCATGCGGTTCGCCCTGTTCATGCTGTCCGAGTACGTCGGCATCGTGGTCCTGTGCCTCCTCACGACGGTGCTGTTCCTGGGCGGCTGGCACGGCCCGCTGCTGCCCGGCGTGGTGTGGACCTTCCTCAAGGTGTTCGCGCTGGCGTTCCTGGTGATCTGGCTGCGGGTCAGCTTCCCCCGGCTCCGGGAGGACCAGTTGCAGCGCCTCGCCTGGGTGGGACTGGTCCCGCTCGCCCTGCTGCAGCTGGCGATCACGGGTGTCGTCAAGGTCGCCGCGGGATGACCGTGTGGCCGTCGGGCACGCTGATGGATCGGCTGGCCGTCGACGTGGGCGCCGAACTCCTCGCGCTGGCCCCGGCGAGAATGCGCCGGCCGGGGGACGTGCTCATCCACCAGGGCGTGCCGGATCCGGGCTGGGACCATTAGCTCCACCGGCTGCGACGAGTTCAAGCTCGATGTCCCGTGGGCCGACACCCGGACGCTCGAAGCCACCATCGCGCAGCGGGACCAGCGGCAGAAGGAAGTGGCCGGGCTCAGGAAGCTGGAAACCTCGTAGGCGCGCTGGAGGGCAAGGAGTGCCTCAGCACGGGCGCCGGCCAGGATTTCACCGGCCGGCTGGGCAACGGTTACTGGCGCGGACGACGGGCTGCTGGAGCAGTTCCGCGCGCTGAGCAGCCTGACCGCCGCCAACTGGGCGGTCTTCTGGGCGCACCTGGTGCTGGCCGGCCTGCTGATCGTCATCGACTGCTTTCCGGTGCTCACCAAGCTGATCAGCAAGCCCAGCGCCTACGATCGGCGGCTCGCCGCCCAGCGCGAGAGCAAGGAGCGCCTCCACGACAACGACCTGCGGCTCGACGAACGGCTGCGAACAGGAGACGGCGAAATCCGGCTGCACAAGGAAGAACTGCGGGTACGGCACGCGATCGAGGACAGCGACCACGAGGTGCGGCTCTCGGCCGCGCGCAGGGAGGCCGAGCTCAGGGCACGCATGGACCAGTTTGCCAAGCAGGCGAAGCAGGCCAGGGTCACTGGACGATGGCCAGCATGATCTCGGCGGCGGTGGGGCGCTCCGAGGGCGACTTGGCCAGCGCGGGCCCCACCACGCCGCGTAACGACGGCGGGAGCGGCGACAGGTCGGGGTGCAGGTTGAGCACCCGGTTGAAGACGGCCGGCACGGTGTCCTCGCCGAACGCGGGACGCCCCGTCGCCGCGAAGGTCATCGTCACCGCCCAGCTGAAGACGTCGGACGGCGGGCCGACGGGCGTGCCGGACAGCTGCTCGGGCGACATGTACGGCGGAGTGCCCGCCATCTTGCCGGTCATCGTGGAGTGGTCGAGCGAGCGCGCGATCCCGAAGTCGATCACGCGGGGACCGTCGGAGCCGATCAGGACGTTGCTGGGCTTGAAGTCACGGTGGACGACTCCCGCCTTGTGGATGGCCGCCAGCGCCCCGGACGTGGCCAGCGCGAGCCTGGTCAGGCTGTCCTCGTCGCGCGGCCCCCGGTCGCGGACGAGCTGCTCGAGCGAGGGCCCCGCCACGTACTCGCTCACTGTGTAGGCCAGGTCAGGGGCGATGCTGACGTCGAGCAGCCTGGCTGTGGAGAACGTGGCGACCCTGCGGGCGGCGTCGACCTCGCGGGCGAACCGGCTGCGCGCGTGCTCGTCGCCCAGATCGTGGAGCACCTTGACGGCCACCCGGGTGCCGTTGGGCGCGGCGGCGAGGTAGACCGCGCCCTGGCCGCCGCGGCCCAGGAGGCGCAGCACGCGATAGTGGCCGATCCACTCGGGCTCGCCCGCGCGCCGCGCGTGGCCTGTGGGGTGGGTGGCGCGGTCGTGCACGGGCAGCGGCCGAGGACGCATGGTGCCGGGCGGGGGGCCGGGCATGGAGCCGGGCATGCGGCCGGGCATGCGGCCGGGCAGGTGGCCGGGCATGGTGCCGGCCGGGGGCGTGGGCGCAGGGGCGGATCCGGACCGCCCTCTCGCCATCAGGGGGACGAGGATGCCGCTGTGGATAACTCCGCCGATCCAGCTCGCCATCAGGCACAGCCCGACGAGCCCGAACAGCCAGTCGGGCGCGTGCGAGATGTCGTCGTAGCTCCACACGACGATCATGAACGCGCTGACGCAGGCGCCGTACAGGGCGGCGGAGATGACGAGCCACTTGCTCTGCAGCCAGAACGCCGCGAACCCGATGGTGAACGGCGTGGCCAGGCCGCACGTGAGCAACGGGACCACGGCCCAGGCGACGGCGGCCGTCCAGGCTCCGGCGCTGGGTTGGTGGGGGCGGGGGTGCGGCATGGGCGAGAGAGTATCGGGTAGCGGCGACATAAGCAGGGGTGTGGACGGCGGCTGTGGATAACCCGCACGTATCCTGTGGATGACTGTGGAAAACCTTGGGGACAACAGGCTGATGGATTCACCTGCGACGCATAGTGCGTCATGATGTTGAATCATGGCACGGATACCTGGAGTAGGGCTGGTGAAGGGGCTTTCGGTCACCCTTCGCCACATGCTGCGCAGGTCCGTGACCCAGCAGTATCCCGAGGTCCGGCCGGAGCTGCCCGCCCGTAGCCGCGGTGTCATCGCGCTGGTGGAGGAGAACTGCACCTCCTGCATGCTGTGCGCCCGCGAGTGTCCCGACTGGTGCATCTACATCGATTCGCACAAGGAGACACTGCCCGCGCCCGAGGGCGGCAGGCCCAGGCAGCGCAACGTGCTCGACAGGTTCGCGATCGACTTCGCGCTGTGCATGTACTGCGGGATCTGCATCGAGGTGTGCCCGTTCGACGCGCTGTTCTGGGCGCCGGAGTTCGAGTACGCCGAGGGGGACATCAGGAACCTCCTGCACGAGAAGGACAGGCTGCGGGAGTGGACGCAGGCCGTGCCGCCGCCTCCCGCACACGAGGTGGGAGCCGAGCCGCCCAAGGAGCTCGCGGCGACCGTCCGGCCGACCCGTACGGCGGGCGGCGCGCCCGGCCGTACGGGGGAGGGCGCTGCTCCGCCCCGCGGCGAGGGAGCCGGTCGGGCTCCGGCTCGTGGCGAGGGAGCCGGGTCGGCTGTGGTTCGTGGCGAGGGAGCCGGGCGGGCTGCGGCCGGCCGTACGGGGGAGAGGGCGACGGCGCGCGGCCGTGCGGAAGGAACGGCACCGGCCGAGACACCTGCCGAACGCGCGGCGACGGCCCGAGCCGAGACGACGCCGGGCGAGACCTCCGCACACCGAACCGGAGGACCAGCGGAAGTGACCGGTGCCGCCGGGCGCACGGCTGGAGGAGCGGCTGGCGTCGCACCGGAAGCATCGGGCCCGCGAGAGGCCGCACCAAGAACATCCGGCACGTCGGAGGCCGCACCGGGAGTCCAGCTCGGGGAGACCGGCATCACGCCGGAGACCGGCGCCGGAGTCGCACCGGGAGCATCGGGCACGCCCGAAACCGCGCCACCGCGTAGGTTCGGCACGCCCAAGACCGCGGAGAGCGGGACGAGCACGTCCGAGGCCGAGAAGAGCGGCACGAGTAAGCCCGAGGCCGCGGAGAGCGCGGCGCGCACGTCCGAGACCGCGGCAGGCGGGACGCGCGGCGCCGAACAGACGGGGCAAGACGCCACGGACCGGGCCCAGGGCCGGACCGGCGAGGACAGGAGCGGTGAGAGCCAGCAGCCCGGGGCGGCGCCCGCAGCCGGACAGGCCCAGCGCGAGGCACGTCCCCGTTCCGCCCGGATGAGCAACGTGCGCGGCATCCGCCCGCCGGGAGCGCTGCCCGCCCCGCCGCAGCCCCCGCAAACAGGTTCATCCACAGGCCGCTCGCCGGACGAAGAGTTTTCCACAGGTTCCGGCGCGTCGTCGTCGCCGCCGGAATCGGCGGAGCAGACTGCTGCCACCGAGCCGCGCAGGCGACGGATGGTCGATCCGCGTTCCATCCGTCCGCCGGGCGGGCTGAAGCGTCACGAGACACAGGAGCCCGAGGAGGACTAGTGACCGCGGCGGTGCCTTCCTACCTGTCCCCCACAGGGCAAGAAATCGTCTTCCTGCTCCTGGGTGCGGTGGCGGTCGGATCCGCACTGCTCGTCGTGACCACCAGGCAACTCGTCCATGCCGCCCTCTGGCTCGTGGTCTCCTTCGGCGCGCTCGCCGGGTGCTACCTCGTGCTGACCGCCGAGTTCGTCGCGTGGGTGCAGGTGCTCATCTACGTCGGCGCGGTCGTGGTGCTGCTGCTGTTCGGCATCATGCTCACCCGCGCACCCATCGGCAGGTCGGCCGACCTCGACAGCGGCAACAGAATCGTGGCCGCCGTGGTCGCGCTGGCGACGGCGGGCGTGCTGGTCGCGGTGGTCATCGACGGCTTCCGCCACGCCTACACCCCGCTCGAGCCCGGCGGCGGTGCGGCGGGAGAGCTCGGCGCGAGCGTCTTCCGCACGTGGGTGCTGCCGTTCGAGGCGCTCTCGGTCCTGCTGCTCGCCGCGTTGGTCGGCGCCATCGTGATCTCGCGCACCGACATCAGACCGGACGACACGCCCCCGACCGCCGAGAGCAGGGGGAAGTAGTGCACATCGTCTACCCGGCCGTCGTCTCCGCGCTGCTCTTCTCCATCGGTGTGTACGGCGTGCTCGCCCGCCGCAACACCATCCTGGTGCTGATGTCGGTCGAGCTGATGCTCAACGCGGTCAACCTCAACCTGGTCGCCTTCGACGTCTGGCTGCGCGACCGGCTCCATGGCGGACAGGTGCTCACACTGTTCGTCATCGTGATCGCCGCCGCCGAGCTCGGCGTCGGGCTGGCCATCGTCCTGGCCGTCTACCGTAACCGCAAGACCGTCGACCTCGACCGGCTCCGCGACCTGTCCGAACTCGACGCCGTCGCGCGCCTCACCACCCCGAGTCCGTCCCCACCGCACCCGGTCCAGGAGGGCCAGGACCAGGTGAGCTCGCGTCAGGTGAGCTCGGGTCAGGTGAGTTCGCGTCAGGCGAGTTCGGGTCAGCAGGGCCCGGGTCAGGTGAACTCGGGTCAGGAGGGCCCGGGCGACGAGGGCCCAGGTCAGGTGAGCTTGAGCCAGGCGGCGCAGAGCCAGGGGGCCCCGAGCCAGACGGCGCAGAGCCAGGAGGCGCCGAGCCAGGAAAACCCGGCAGGGGAGGGCCGCGCGGCGCCTCCGGAGGGTGGCGAAGGTTTCCCAGAGGGCGGCGAAGGTGTCCCGCCGGGTGGCGAAGGGGTCCCGTCGCGTGACGAAGGTGTCCCGGAAAGCGGCGAAGGTGTCCCGGAGGGTGGCGAAGGCGCGCCGGCCACAGGCGACGGTGCACCAGGTGCCCCCAGGCCAGGAGAGCGTGCGAGCCGAGGGAGAGCCCAGTGAGCCGCAGCTACGTCGACTCCTTCCCGGCGATCATCATCGTCCTGCCGTTCCTGGCGGCCGCCGCCGGCCTGCTGCTGTCCCGCTGGCCGCGGGGCCACATCCCGCGCACCGGCGCGCCCCAGGCGGTGTCCGGCCATGACCTGCCGTACGGCTCGGCCGTCCACCCCGCGCTGGAAAGCGCCGACGCCAAGGCCAACCGCAGGGCCGCGTGGTTCGCGGTGGTCCCGGCCACCGCCGCCGCGGTGCTGGCGTTCTGGCTGGCGGCAGGCCAGGGGTTCGCCTTCTTCGACCGCCTGGCCGCCGAGCCGGCCCAGGGCCAGACCGCCCGCGCGGGCGCCACGTACGGCACGATCGAGACCGGCGGGGTCCCCATCGCGCTGACCCTGCAGGCCGACCAGCTCTCCTCGATCGTCGCCGTCCTGGTCACGATCGTCGCGCTCGCCGTCCAGATCTACTCGATCGGCTACCTGAAGGACGATCCCCGCTACCCGTCCTACAGCGCGTTCATCAGCCTGTTCACCAGCGCCATGCTGCTGGTCGTCTACGCGGGCGACCTGCTCCTCCTCTACGTCGGCTGGGAGATCATGGGGCTCTGCTCCTACCTGCTGATCGGCCACTGGTGGGAGGAGCGCGCCAACTCCAGAGCCGCGGTCAAGGCCTTCCTGGTCACCCGGCTCGGCGACGTGGGTTTCCTGTTCGGCATCTTCGTCCTCGGCCTGTCGGCGGGCAGCTTCAGGATCGACGACGTGATCGCGAAGGTGCCCGAGTTGCCGACCGCCACCGTCGTCACCGCGACGATGCTGCTGCTGGCGGGGGTCGCGGGCAAGAGCGCGCAGGTGCCGCTGCACACCTGGCTGCCCGACGCGATGGCGGGCCCGACGCCGATCAGCGCGCTCATCCACGCCGCCACGATGGTCGCGGCCGGGATCTTCCTGGTCGCCCGGCTCTTCCCGGTGTTCCTCGCCGCGCCGCCCACGCTCGACGTCCTGGCCGTGCTCGCCGCGCTCGGCATGCTCGGAGCGGCGCTGGCCGCCCTCGCCCATGACGACCTCAAACGCGTGCTGGCCTACTCCACCATCAGCCAGCTCGCCTTCATGGCCGCCGCGCTCGCCGCGGGGTCCGACACCGCGGCGATCTTCCACCTGCTCACTCACGGAGCGTTCAAGGCGCTGCTGTTCCTGTGCGCGGGCGCGGTCATCCACCACGTCGGCTCCAACCTGATGAGCCAGATGGGCGGCCTCCGGCGCGAGCTGCGCGTCACGTTCGTCGCCATGACGATCGGCTTCGCCGCGCTCATGGGCCTGCCGCCGACCAGCGGTTTCTTCAGCAAGGACGGCGTGCTGGCCGCCGTCGAACACGCGGTCGGCGCCGGCACGCTCACCGACGCCGCCGGCCTGCTCCTCTACGCGTGCGCGCTGGCGACGGTCGCCGTCACCGGCGCCTACGCCACCCGCGCATGGCTGCGCACCTTCTTCGGCCGGGAACGGTCGCTGGCCCTGCCCGAACCGCAGCCCGGCACCGCCCACGTCGTCGACACCCGCGAGGCGCCGCCCTCCATGCTCGGCCCTGTGGTGGTGCTCGCCGTCCCCGCCCTGGGGCTTGGTTTCCTCGGCGCCGGCCACCTCAGCTGGGGCACCGCGGCCATCAGCGTCGCGCTCGCGCTGCTGGGCGCCGGCATCGTCTACGCGGTGTGGCGCGGCGACCCGCTGGCCGATCCCGCCAAGATCCTCGGCCCGCTCCGGGTGCCGGCCGAACGGGCCTTCTACATCGACACCGTCTACAACGCGCTGTTCGTCCGGCCTGTCCTGGCGCTGGCCGGGCTGGTGGTGCGGACCGACGACAGGGTGGTCGACGGCGCGGTGCGCGGCTCGGGCCGTACCACGCAGGGAGCCTCCGGCCTGCTGCGCCTGGCGCAGAACGGCAACGTGCAGCTCTACGTCAGCGGCGTCCTCGCGGGCGTCCTGCTGATCGCGGTGGGGGCGGTGGTGCTCGGATGACCTGGCTGTCCGTCGCGCTGCTCGCGGTGCCGCTGCTCGGCGCCGGCGTCCTGCTCGTGCCCGCCGCGGCGGGCCGTCTCCGGCCCATCGGCCTCGCCGTCTCGGGTCTCACTCTCGCGCTCGCGGTCATGCTCGCGGCGACCTTCGCGTACGGCCAGGCGGCGCGGCCCCAGTTCACCGTCGACCTGCCCTGGATCCCCGGCCTCGGCCTGCGTTTCCACCTGGGAGTCGACGGCATCTCCCTGCCACTCGTCGTCCTCACCGCACTCCTGACGTTCCTCTGCTTCGTCTACCTGTGCTGGAGCCCCGGCCACCTGCCCGCGCGCCCCAGGGCCCTGCTGTTCACCCTGCTCGTCCTCGAAGTCGGCATGCTCGGCACGTTCCTCGCCCTCGACCTGCTGCTGTTCTTCGTGTTCTTCGAGGTCGTGCTCATCCCGATGTACTTCGTGATCGCCATCTGGGGCGGTCAGGGGCGCCGCGCCGCAGCGATCAAGTTCATCCTCTACACCCTGCTCGGGTCGGTCGTGCTGCTGCTCGGCCTGCTGCTGATCTGGACGCAGACCGGCACGCTCGACATCGTGGCCCTGACCCAGGCGCACGGCGCCGGACTGTCGCGCTCGGTACAGGTGCTCGCCTTCGTCGCGATCGGCCTCGGCCTGGCGGTCAAGACCCCGATGTGGCCCCTGCACACCTGGCTCCCCGACGCGCACACCGAGGCGCCGACCGTCGGCTCGGTGCTGCTGGCGGGTGTGCTGCTCAAGATGGGCACGTACGGCTTCGCCAGGATCGCCATCCCCGTCCTGCCCGAGGGCGCCGCCACCGTCGCCCCGTGGCTGGGCGCCTTCGCCGTCGTCGGCATCGTCTACGGCGCGCTGGCCTGTCTCGCCCAGACCGACCTCAAACGGATGATCGCCTACTCCTCCATCGGCCACATGGGCTTCGTCCTGCTCGGCTTCGCCACGCTGACCACCGTCGGCATCAACGGCGCCCTGTTCGCCAACGTCGCCCACGGCCTGATCACCGGCCTGCTGTTCTTCCTGGCCGGTGCCGTCAAGGAAAGGTACGGCACGGCCGACATGCCCACCCTCGGCGGCGGCATGCTGGCCCGCTACCGCCACCTGGGCTCGCTGCTCACCTTCGCGTCCATCGCCTCGCTCGGGCTGCCGGGGCTGGCCGGGTTCTGGGGCGAGATGCTGGCGCTCCTGGGCGCCTTCCAACCGGCACCCGGGCTGCCCAGGCCGCTCTTCCTGGCGTACATGGCGATCGGCGGGATCGGCGCGGTGCTGACCGCCGCGTACTTCCTCACCATGCTGTCCCGTGTCACGCACGGGCAGCCGGCGGAGGTGCGCCCACAGGGTGACCAGGCACTCGCCGCCGCCCCGTTCGACCAGGGCGGCCCTGACGTCGCGCGAGACGACCACGGCGAACTGGTCGCGGCGCAAGGCGCGCGGGGCGGCCCCGACATGGCACGACCCGCCAGGGGCGGGCCCGGCGGCGAAGACACGGCTGTCTCCGCGCCGGACCGGAGCGGGGCCGAGGCACGGGAAGGCGACCAGGGCGCGGCCGTCGCCACGCTCGACCGCAGCGGGCTCGACGTGCGGGGATACGAGTTCGTGGCGTGGGTGCCGCTCGTCGTGCTGACTCTTGTCTTCGGGCTCTGGCCGAAGGCGCTCCTGGCGCTGACCACGCCCGCCGTCCAGATGCTGCTGGGAGGCACGCCATGACCGCCCTGTCTCCTCCTGCCGGCCAGGCGGCTGCGATCTCCTCTGCTCGCCAGGCGCTCGTGCTTCCCACGGTTGCACGGGTGAGCAGGTTCCGCTGGGCTCGGCAGCGGAGGGCGGTGGCGTCGTGATCCAGACGATCGACTACTTCGCCATCGCGCCGCCGCTGGTCCTGACCGTGGTCGCGGGGTTGGTGCTGCTGCTCGACGCTTTCCTGCCGCACTCGGCGGCGGTCCGGACGGCGCTCGGAGTCGTGTCCCTCACCGGTGTCGCGGTCGCGCTCGGGTTCGTCGTGGCGCAGGCGTTGGGGGGCCGAACCCTGCGGACGTTCTGCGTCCCACCGGACCTGGCGGGCCAGGGTCCTCCGGCCTGCTCGTTCGTGGTCGACACGTTCACGCTCGTCCTGGCGGGGCTGGCGCTCGTCGCCGGAGCGGTGGTCGTGCTGCTGTCGATGACCGAGCTGGCGGGTGGCCGCATCCCGGTCGGGGAGTGGTACTTCCTGCTGCTCTGCACGCTCGTCGGCGCCGCCACCCTGCCCGCCTCGCGTGACCTGATCATGCTGGTCGTCGCCCTCGAGCTGGTCTCGCTGCCGGTCTTCGCGCTGACAGCGCTCAAACGCTACGACGGCAGGGCCTCCGAGGCCGCGGTCAAGCTCTTCCTGGTCTCCGTGGTGTCCACGGCGATCATGCTGTTCGGCGTCTCCTTGCTCTACGGCATGAGCGGCACCGTCCACCTGTCGCGCCTGGGCGAGGCGTTGGGCGCATCCGCCCTGAGGGCGGCGTCGGGCGGGTCCGCCCCGGGCGGGGCGTTGGGCGGGGCCGGCCCGAGGCCAGCGTCGGGCGGGTCCGGCTTGTGGGCGGCGTCGGGCGGGGCCGGCCCGAATGGGGCGTTGGGCGGGGCCGGTCTGGGCGGGGCTCTGGACGGCGTGCACATGTCAGCGGTCGTGGGCGGCGCGGTGCCCGCCGGACAGCAGGGATCCGCCGCCGGCTACGCCTCGGCGCTGGAGATCACCACGGGCCTGCCCATGGTGGTGACCGTCGGAGTGGTGCTCGTGGTGGCGGGGTTCGCCTTCAAGATCGCCGCTGTGCCGTTCCACTCCTGGGCGGGCGACGTCTACCAGGGCGCGCCGATCCCCGTGGCCGCGCTGCTCTCGGTCGTCTCCAAGGCGGCGGGGTTCGCGGGGCTCATCCTCGTCCTGACGAGCGCGCTGCACGGGCAGACGCGGACCTGGGCGCCCATCGTCGCCATCGTCTCGGCGCTCACGATGACGGTGGGCAACCTCCTGGCGATGCGGCAGCGCTCCGCCGTACGGCTGCTGGCGTGGTCCTCCGTCGCGCAGTCCGGTTACATCCTCGCGCCGCTCGCGGTGATCACGGTGGCGAGGAACGGCGGGCTGGCGGCCGGGGCGTCGGTGGCGTACCTGGTGTTCTACGCGGCCATGAACCTCGGGGCGTTCGCGGTGGTCATGCTGGTGTCCAGGACCAGTCCGGGCAACGAGATCGACGACTACCGCGGGCTGGTGTTCAGGCGCCCGGCGGCCGCGCTGGCGCTGGCGTTCAGCCTGATCTGCCTGGCCGGCCTGCCCCCTGGCCTCGCGGGCCTGTTCGCCAAGGTCGTCGTCTTCCGTGAGATCGTCAACGGCGGTCTCGGCTGGCTGGCCGTGGTCATGGCCGTCAACACGGTCATCGGCCTCTACTACTACATCGTGTGGACCGCGCGTCTGTTCGCCCCCGCGGCCGAGCCGACCGGCGACGCCCAGCGCCGTACGGGTCAGCCGGCGGCCGTGTGGGTGGCGATCGGCGTGACGTTCGCGGTGGCGGTGCTGTTCTCCGTCGCGCCCCAGCTGGTCCTCGATGTAGCCGCACTGTAACCACTCCATTCCCACAGGTCGCGGCGGTCGGGAACGCTCGGCGTGGGCATCGACGTTGGTACAGGTGAGCCCACACCTCGGAAGGGGGGAACCCTTGCATCACAACGGTCTGCGTACGGCCCTCCTGCTGGGGCTGCTCTCCGCGTCGATGATCGCGGTGGGGGCATGGCTGGGCGGCGGCACAGGCGTCCAGCTGGCGGTTTTGCTCGCGCTGGCCGGTAGTGGGGTCGCCTACTTCTTCTCGGACCGGATCGCCCTGTCGGCCATGCGGGCCAGACCGTTGAGCGAGGTCGAGCAGCCGACCCTGTACCGGATCGTGCGCGAGCTGTCCACCGAGGCCAGGCAGCCGATGCCGCGGCTGTACATCTCGCCGACGGTCCAGCCCAACGCCTTCGCGACCGGACGCAATCCGCGTAACGCGGTGGTGTGCGTGACCTACGGGTTGACACAGTTGCTCGACGAGCGCGAGTTGCGCGGGGTGATCGGGCACGAGCTGTCACACGTCTACAACCGGGACATCCTGATCTCGTCCGTGGCCGGAGCGCTGGCCACGATGATCACCTGGCTGAGCTACGTGGCGGTGTTCTTCGGCGGGTCGGACGACGACGAGGGGCCGGGCTTCCTCGGGGCGCTGCTCATGATGCTGCTCGGGCCCGTGGCGGCGGGCATGGTGCACATGGCGGTCGCGCGGACGCGAGAGTTCCACGCCGACGAGTCGGGGGCGCGGCTGACCGGCGACCCGCTCGCGCTGGCGTCGGCCCTGCGCAAGATCGAGATGGGGGTCAGGCGGTTGCCGCTGCCGGAGAACAGCCGGTTGACGTCGGCGTCGCACATGATGATCGCCAACCCGTTCAGCGGGAGCGGGCTGGGGCGGATGTTCTCCACTCACCCGTCCACGGCCGAGCGGGTCGCCCGGCTGGAGCGGATGGCGGGCTACCGCCGCTGAACCTCGGCGTGCGGCGGCCTCGTGGGTCAGTCGCCGGCCAGGTGGACGTCCCAGGTGTCCCGGCTGAGCGTGAAGCGGTCCACCAGGCGTGCCGACGCGTCCCGCAGGTCGATCGACCGCGCGACGTAGGTGCGTGGCTCGGCGAAGGTCAGCAGGGTGAGCCGCGTCGAGGAGTCCCAGGTCAGCATCCGGGGCTGCTCCGCGGCGGGAACCTTCACTCGCACCGGCGTTCGCGGCTCCGTCGTGCCGGCGGGGCCGTCGTGCCGTACCGGGTCGTGGAACCGTACCGAAACGCGTGAGCCCTCGCGGGCGGCTGCGGCGAGCGTCGCGCCGCCGGGAGCCAGGGCGCCCCATCCCTTCAACGGAACGCCCGCCGACGGAACGGCAGCGCCCGGACGGTAGACGGCGGTCTCCTTCATGTCGAGCACCAGCCGCAGCAGTCGCCCGTCGGGGCTGAATCCCTGGACGCGGGCGGGTGGGGGAAGGGGCCACGTCTTTCCGGTGGCCACCTCGATGACGGTGGGAGGGCGCTGGGTGCTGCTGAGGACGGGGTCGACGACCAGGAAGCGACCATGCGGGCCGAGCCGAAGGGTGACGTCCGACATGCGCAGGCCGTACGGCAGGCGGCCGGCCTGGCCGGGGACGGGGGTGCGCTTGCCTGACGGGACGTTCCTGACCACCAGGCGATGGTTGGTGGTGGCGAAATAGGCGACATGCCGGCCGTAGGGGTCGACGGAGATGGGAGCCCGGAGGGCCTGTTCGCGTCCTCTGGCGTCGAGGGAGCGGACCTGCGCGTCGGGCAGGTCGAGCGTCTTGCCGCCGCGCAACCACAGCCGCCAGGGGCTGCAGACGTGCCGCTTGCCGTTCGCGCCGGGACAGGAGGCGAGCCCGGCATAGCGGACGGCCGCCCGCTGAGCTCGCGCAGGTGCCAGGCTCGGCGTCGCCGGCGATCCGGACACCGCAGGCTCCCGGACCCTCCAGGCCGCGGCTTCCGGGGCGGCGGATGTGCCGCCGAGGATGAGGGAGCCTGCGGCCAGGAGGGGGACGAGCATGGCAGCCACCCTAACGACCGGATCAGTTCAGGGATGACCTTATCGGCCACGTCGAACAGCGTTCTGCCCGTCAGGCGGGAGATGGGGGGAGGCGTACAGGAGCGGGTGGACAGCGAGAGGCGGGGGCGCGGGATGGAGTCTGGCCGGGGGAGGCGGGTGGAAGCGCCCCAGCGCGTGGCCGGCCGCCGGCCAGGGGCCGAAGAAGGTCAGGAGCGAGTGGTGACGGGGTCGGTTTCCGCGGGATTCAGGGCGGGCAGCCCGTCGATGCTCTCCCTGTTGTTCTTGGCGCGGTAGGCGCGCTTCTGCTGCACGTCCTTGCGTTCCGACCACTGGTCGAGCAGTGCGCGGTCGTCCTCGAAGGCCATGAAGGGTACGGCGTAGCCGCACGAGTCGGAGATGCGGTCGCAGCTGATCACGATGATCGACCGCACGCCCGGATGCGGTCCGAAGCGTGTGAGCAGGCCGGGGAACTCCGGGTCGGTGTGGGTGACGACGCGGCCGGTGCCGTACAGGCGGACAATCTTGGGCGGCCCCTGGAAGGCGCAGAACATGACCGTGACGCGGCCGTTCTCGCGCAGGTGGGCGATGGTCTCGACACCGGAGCCGTCGAGGTCGAGGTAGGCGACGGTCAGGTCGTCGAGGATGGCGAAGGTGTCGGCGTAGCCCTTGGGTGAGACGTTGACGTGGCCGCCGGACTCGGGGGCGGTGGCCACGAAGTAGACCGGCTGCGCGGAGATGAACTCACGCAGCCGGTCTGTCAGCTTCTCGTAGATTTTCCCCATAAGGCACGATAACTGGGGTCAGTCGCCGGGCAACCACCACGTCCAGACGCCGGACTTGATGCGGAACGAGTCGCGAACGGAGGTCGCCCCCGTCTCCGGGTTGAGCGCGCGCTTGATCGCCTTGGAGGTGTTGCCCTCGGCGTCCGACGTGACGGTCCAGAGCGTGACGTCGCCCGAGGTGTTCCAGACCAGCCGGCTCGGCGACTCGCCCGCGGGCAGGCGGAGGGTGACGGCGTCGGAGACCGCGTCCGCGGACAGGTCGTAGGTGCGCAGCCGCGTCTTGCCGTTCGTCTGCGGGCTGACGATCACCAATCCGACCGTGACGCCGTCGTCGGCCAGCCCGATCGGCGCGTTGTTCGCCACGACCTGCGGCACGACCCTGCTCTGCACCTCGGTGCCCGACTCGTCGTAGACGGCCAGCTCCGTGGTGTTGTCGTCGGTGCCGCGGGTGGTGAGCAGGTGCGAGCCGTCGGGGCTGAACCCCTGGACGGTCTCGCTGCCGGGGATCTTGTGGATCGCGTTCGTCTTGAGGTCGACCAGGAGCGAGGGCAGCTTGCCGGGGTCGTCGTAGTAGTCGATGACGAGGCGGCGGCCGTCGGGGGAGAAGGTGGGGTCCACGCCCAGCATGCCGGTGCTCTTGGGCGCCAGCGCCGCCGTGCCGGGCAGCGCCTTGACCGAGCCGGACGCCAGGTCACGGATGACGAGCCTGCGGTCGGCGGCGCGGAAGTAGCCGACGAGCCGGCCGTCGCCGCTGATCGCGACCGGCGCGCTCGCCTCCTTGTCGATCTTCCCGCCCGCCACGGTGGGATGCACGACCGCGTCCTTGAGCTGGACGTCCTTGCCGTTGCCCAGCGCCAGATGCCACGGGCCGCACGGGACGGTGTAGTCCTTCTTGGCACAGGCGGCGACCCACCCGTACCTGACCTCGCTCTTCGCCGCCGCCTGGGCGGGCGTGACCATGAGTACCGAGGCGGCGGTGGCCACGGCGAGCAGTGCGAACCCGCGGGTACGGTTCATCCTTCTTCCTTTCGTCACAAGGTAGATGCGGCTGGTCGGCGAAAGGTTGCGTAACAATCAGGCCATGGTCGTTCAGAACGGATTACGCCTGCGCATGACCCAGGCGGAACGCAGGTTGTGGCGGGCGTTCCACTCGGGCACGCAGGTTCAGCTGGGGGACAATCCGGTCGGCATCGGCCGTACCGCAGGGGAGAACGCGCCCGCCGACGGCGCGACGTGGGGCCCCGAGCGCACGGTCAGGGCACAGGTGATCGTGGCGCTGCTGCTCGGCGCGCGCGAGCCGGGGGTGGGCACGGTGCCCGCCGTACGGCTGCGCGGCGCGAGGATCACCGGACGCCTGGAGCTGCGCGGCGGCACCGTGGACCACGAGCTCTCGCTCAGCGGCTGTTACCTCGACGAGGCGCCCGACTTCGGCGGCAGCGTCACCAGGACCATGCGCTTCACCGACTGCCACATGCCCGGCTTCAACGGCGGCGGCCTGCGCGTCGCCGGGCACCTCAGCCTGTCGGGGGCGCACGTCACCGGCACGGTACGGCTGGCCCGCGCCACGTTCGAGAACGGCCTGTGGATGGGCGGGACCAAGATCGACGGCGGCGTGTACACGGGCGCGCTGACCGTCGACGCCGGCTACTACCTGGAGAACGCCGAGATCTCCGGCGGGCTCAGGCTGGTCGGCGCGCGGCTGAACGGCGGGCTCTTCCTGAACGGCGCGACGCTCCGCAATCCCGGCGCCGACGCGCTGACCGGCGACAGCATGGTCGTCGAGGACGTCCTGCAGTGCGGGAAGGGGTTCACCGCCCTGGGCTGCCTGAGGCTGCGCGGGGCCCGCATCAACGGCAACCTGTCGATCAGCGGCGTCCTGCGCAGCCCCGACACCCCCTACGCGCTGCACGCCAGCCACATCGAGGCGCGCGAGGTCTACCTGAAGTACGCCGAACCCGTCGAGGGCGTGGTCAGCCTCGCCCACTCCCGCATCGGCACGCTGCATGACGACCCCGCCACGTGGCCCGCCGAGCTGCGGCTGAACGGCCTGGTCTACGACACCCTGCGCGGCGGCGGGGTGGGACGTCGGGTCGAGTGGGTCTCGCGCGACCCGCGCGGGTTCCTGCCGCAGCCCTACGAGCAGCTGGCCGCCTGGTACCTGCGCGACGGCAACGACACCCTCGCCCGCCGTACCCTGCTCGCCAAGCAGCGGGCCCGCCGCCGCACGTTCGGCGCCGGCGGGCGGCTGTGGGGCCGGCTGCTCGACGCCACCGTCGGGTACGGCTACCGCCCCTGGCTGGCGGCGCTGTGGTTCGCGCTCCTGCTGGCGGTGGGGACCGTGGTGTTCGGCATGGAGCCGCCCAAGGCGCTGAAACCGGCCGAGAGCCCGGGGTTCGACTCCTTCGCCTACACCTTCGATCTGCTGCTGCCGTTGCCCACTTTCGGGCAGCGCGAGCTGTTCGACCCGATGGGGTGGACGCAGGGGCTGGCGTACGCACTGATCACGTCCGGCTGGATCCTGGCCACGGCGCTGATCGCGGGCGCCACCCGGGTGCTGCGACCCTCCTGAGCCACCGCCCGACCGGCGAGCCGCACCCGACCCCACTCGCCGCCCGCCCGCACATCCGGCTGCGCTCGTCCGGCCCGTCTTGCTCGTCGAGTGCGCCGGGCCGGGGCCGGTCGGGCGGGTGAAGCGCACGTCAGACGAGTTGGACGACCGCCCGGGCCTTGGACAGCACCCGCGCGTCACCAGCCATGGCGGTCAGCCCGATGACCACCCGCTTGTCCTCCAGCTTCTCCTCGACGACCCCGCTGACAGTGATCGTCGCGCCGGTGTCGTCGTCCGGGACGACCACCATCGAGGAGAAACGCACGCCGTAGTCGACGACCGCGGCCGGATCGCCGGCCCAGTCGGTGAGGAAGCGGCCGCCCTGCGCCATGGTGAACATGCCGTGGGCGATGACGTCGGGCAGGCCGACCGTCTTGGCGAAGCGCTCGTTCCAGTGGATCGGGTTGAAGTCGCCGGACGCGCCCGCGTACATCACGAGGTTGACGCGGCGCACCTGGTAGTCGGCGGCCGGAAGCTCCTGGCCGACCTCGACCTCGTCGTACTTCACCGTGGCCGCCATCTCAGCCCGCCCCTCCGCGCTCGACGATCGTGTTGTAGGTGGTGCAGACCGGCTCCCCTGCCACCGTCGTGACGTCGCTCCTGATCGTCAGCAGTTCGTTACGGCCCGCGCTGCGGATCTCGGTGATCGTCGAGGTGGTGACGAGCTCGTCGCCGGGGTAGATCGGGCGGGTGTACTCGAAACGCTGCTCCCCGTGGACGACCATGGCCAGGTTGAGGCCCAGGTCGGGGTCGCCGAGCGCGTCGCCGCCGCTCTGCAGGCTGAACACGATGGGGAAGGTCGGCGGGGCGACCACGTCGGGATGCCCGGCGGCCTGCGCGGCCTCCCGGTCCCGGTAGATGGGGTTGCTGTCACCGATAGCCGCGGCGAACTCCTTGATCTTCACCCGGCTGACCTCGTACGAGGTGGTGGACGTGTAGGTCCGACCCACGAAATCACGGTTCAAGGCCATCAGTGCCCGTGCTCCTTAGGTGCGTTCTGGGCTGTTGAGCCGACGGTAACAGAACAACATTCGGCTGTCGCTGGTCCGCGACCCAAGGAAGGGTGCACGACCCAAGGAAGGGTGCACGCCCCAAGGAAGGCGCACGACCCAAGGAAGGGTGTGTCCCGGAGGGCGCGGGTCCAGGAGGGTGCGGGGTCCAGGAGCGTGTGGGATCCGGGAGGGCGCGGAGTCCAGGAAGGTGCAGGACCCGGGTAGGAGTGCGAATCCATGGAGGTGCGGGACCTGAAGGGAAGCCGGGGGGCGGGATCCAGGGAGACGCGGGACCTGGGACGAGCCGGTGAAGGGTGCGGGGTCCAGGGAGGGGCGGGGTCCAGGGAACGACAAACGGCGCCCCCCGTGGAGGACGCCGTTTGTGCTGAATGCGTCAGGAGCGCCGAGCGGCAGCCCGGTCGCCGTCTGCCGTGCCGTACACCTGGCTCGGTGGCTGGACTTGCAGCCACCGGCGCGGACCTCGGCCGGTCTCGCGGTGGGACGCCGTGTGTGGCGCCCACGGGCGCGGACCTAGCGGGTCTCGCGGTGCGCCTGGTGGGTGCGGCAGTTGGGGCAGTACTTCTTCAGCTCAAGCCGATCCGGGTCGTTGCGCCGGTTCTTCCGCGTGATGTAGTTGCGGTGCTTGCACTCCTGGCAGGCCAGCGTGATCTTCGGCCTAACGTCGGTGGCAGCCACGTGGGAGTGCCTTTCTACGTTTGGGACTGGGACACACCCGTGCCCGAGCGATGCACTCGGGTTCGGGTAGTAGCGGAGGCCGGACTTGAACCGGCGACACAACGATTATGAGCCGTTTGCTCTGCCTGACTGAGCTACTCCGCCTTGCTGCCGGTCGAAACTCCCGGCCAGTGAAGGATACCCGACCCTCGGAGTAGTCACGAACATGCCACGACTTCACCGGGTCGAGCGAGGTGCTTCCCAGTATGCCTCAGGAACCCCCCGCACCTGAAATCCATACAAGAAACGCCCGACCTCAAGGAAGGGCGGGCGTTCGAGCTGGGAGCCCCCAAACGGAATCGAACCGTTGACCTTCTCCTTACCATGGAGACGCTCTGCCGACTGAGCTATAGGGGCCTGTCCGCCGGGCCTTGCGGCGCTGTCGGACAGGTGTAACCATACACGGCCCCTAGCGATGATGCGAACTGGTGCGGCCCGCGAGCTCGACCACCTCGCACAGGTCCGCCAGGTCCACGTGCATCGCGACGGCTTCGACCGAAAGGCAGTCGGCCACGAGCCGGCCGTATCTCCGGACGCGGAGGACCTGCTGTCCCGCGCGCTCCGCGGGAACGATCTCCAGCCCTCTCGGGCCCACCCAGCGCCTGTTCATAGCGGCACAGAGTAGACCTCAGGTCTCTCATTTTTCGGAAGTCGTCACGGGTTACAGCCATACCAAAACAGTTCATGTGCCACGCGAGTCGCAAAAACCGTGACGCGGGTCTCAGAAGCGGTAGTAGCCGACGAGGTTCTTGCGCCGGTCGACGCGGTCCACGCGCACGACGGCCCCCGTCTCCGGAGCGTTCATCATCCGGCCGCCGCCGAGATAGATCCCCACGTGCTTGGTCCTCGGCCTGCCGAAGAACACCAGATCGCCCGGCTCCGGCTGGTCGACGCGGCGCATCCTGCGCAGGTGCTCGTCGGTGTTGCCGGGCCCCAGCACGTCCGCCCCGTACGCGCGGGCGTAGACCACCCGGGTCAGCCCCGAGCAGTCCAGCCCCCGCGTCCGGGTCGCGGGACACGGCTTGATCTTGCCGGTGTACCCCTGGCACGTTCCAGTCGACGGCCCCGGATCCTCCTTGTGCCCGCCGCCCCAGGAGTAGGGAATCCCCTGGTACTGGTAGGCCAGGCGGACGATGGACGGCATGGCGAGCTGGCGGAGCGGCATCGACGCCGGCACCGCCAGGAGGAGGACGGCTAACGCGCCGAGAGCGAGAGCTCGACCGAGCCCACCGTCACGTCGACGCCGACTCTGCCCGTGGCCTTCGAGGGCTTGGTCGCGATGGTGATCCGCAACGAGTGTCCTGGATTGACCTTGGGGATGAGGCATCGCACCGCCGTACCGCTGAACGAGCAACCGGGACCCGCCTTGACCACCTTCTGCCCGCCGAACGTGCGGCCCTCGAGCCTGACGTCGGTGACAGGGTGGACACCGGTGTTCTTCAGCGTGATCGTGTAGAGCTTCCTGCTTCTGGCCGCCCCGGTCACCGTCACCTCGGCGGGCGGGTTGGCCAGCGCCTTGAGCTGCGACTCCGAGCCGTTGAACGAGTTCTGGCCGCCGACCAGGGGGCCTTTGTCGGCCGACTGCCAGAAGGTGTGCTTCTTCCATCCTGAGGGGAGTTCGCCGGGTTCGGTGCCCCAGCGGGCCAGCCACAGCGGATTCTTCGCGAACTTCTTGGTGTCGCCCGTGCAGGTCTTCCACCAGCTGGTGGTGGTGTAGATGGCCGCATGGCGCCTCGTGCGCTCGCGGTAACGCCTGGTGAAGTCGCCGATCCAGGTGACCATGTCCTCGGGGGACAGGTCGTAGCAGGAGTTCTTGCCGTTCTTGTCCTTGTAGGGGTTGTCCTCGACGTCGAGCACGCCGGGCAGGGTCAGGCCGTCGGAGGTCCACGCGCCGCCGTTGTCGACGAAGAAGTCCGCCTGGGCGGCCCCGTCCGTCTCGTGCGGCTGGGCGAAGTGGTAGGCGCCCCTGAGCAGCCCCGCCGCCGCGGCTCCGCCGTGCTGCGCGGCGAAGCGCGGGTTGCGGTAGTCGGCGCCCTCGGTGGCCTGCACGAACGCGAACCGGCCGCCGCCGTCGCGTACCTTGGCCCAGTCGACGTCGCCGGTCCAGTTGCTCACGTCCACGCCTTGCACCTCGTCCGCCGCGTGGGCGGTCGCGGGGGCTAACAGTCCGGCCACCGAGATCGCGGCCGCCAGCGTCAGGCGTCTCATACGCGTCCTTCCGGGGGGTGACAGAGGCATGATCTTCTCGAAGGACGGCGGAACGCCGCAACCTCTGGAGAACTGGACGCCATGGACCACATCGGCACACCCTCGCCCGCACGCCCGCCCGCGAAGCGGACCGCGTCAAGCGGGAACGATCCTCTCGTCGTACCCGTGCTGGACGCCGGCGGGCGGTTCGTGCTGCGCCGCTGGGAGCTGGGTGACGTCGAGGCCGTGCGGGAGGCGGCGCGGGACCCGTACATCCCGCTGATCACCAGCGTGCCGCCGGTCTACAGCGAGGCGGAGGGCGCCGCCTTCGTCCGGCGGCAGTGGGACAGGGCCGAGACCGGGGCCGGCTACTCCTTCGCGATCGCGGACGCCCGCTCCGGCCGCGCGGTGGGCCAGATCGGCCTGTGGCCGGGCGCCAACGGCCGGGCGTCGGTGGGGTACTGGGTGGCCGGGTCGGCCCGCGGGCAGGGCGTCGCGTCCGCCGCCCTGCTGGCGATCTCGGCCTGGGGGCTGGACGAGCTGCGCATCCCGCGGCTGGAGCTGCACGTCGAGCCGTGGAACGCGGGTTCGTGGAAGGCCGCCGAGCGGGCCGGGTTCGAGCGGGAGGGTCTGCTGCGCAGTTGGATGGAGGTGGGCGGCGCGCGCAGGGACATGTACGTCTACGCGAAGATCACTGGTACGGATCGGTGATCTCGCGCAGGCGGGTCAGCGCGCGGCGGAGGTGGGCGGCGTCGCGACTGCCGAGGTGCCGCGTCCATTCCGCGGCACGCCATCGACCACGAGCGGTCCGGCCTCGCGGACCTCCTCGACGAGCTGTCCGAGCGGGAGTGGGAGACCCCGTCCCTGTGCGAGGGCCGGCGGGTGCGCGACGTGGCGGCCCACCTGACGCTCTCCCCACACCGGCCCGGGACGCGCGGCCTACGAGCTGCTGCGGGCCCGCGGAGACCTGAACCGCATGATCCACGACACCGCCGTACGGCAGGCCGCGCTGCCCGTCCAGCGGTACGGCGCGCTGCTCAGGGACATGGTGGGCTCGCGCAGGAAGGCGCCCGTCATCAGCCACTTCGAGCCGCTCATCGACGTTCTCGTGCACGGACAGGACATCGCGCTCCCGCTGGGGCGGGAACGGCCCATGCCGGTGCGGCCCACGGCGGCCGCCGCGACCCGGGTGTGGGGCATGGGGTGGCCGTTCCGGGCGCGACACCGGCTGGCGGGTCTCCAACTGGTCGCCACCGACTGCACGTGGTCGGCGGGGCAGGGCGCGCGGGTCGAGGGCGATATCAGGGCGATCCTGCTGCTGCTGCTGGCCGGCCGAGGGGCCGCCGCCCTGCCCCGGCTGTCCGGAGCAGGCCACGCCGACCTGCGCACCCGCCTTACCCCGGCCACCCGCTCGTAGACCGGCAAGTGTCTCGGCCCGGATGGGGGTGGGCGCGGGTCCGGCCGTCGGAGGGGGGCCGAGCGTCCGTGGACCGGCGAGGGTCTGTCATCTGAGAGTCGATCGTCCGTGGGCCGGCGGGGTCTGTCATTTGAGAGTCGATCGTCCGTGAACGGGGGACGCCGGACCGGCCGCCTGGTCTCCTGGCCGTCCGGCGTGGGGCCGGTCCCGGATGGCGCGGGCCAGAGACGCCATATCGGCCGTCGAAGGGTTGGCAAAGCCGGATCGGCCCTTTCCGGCCCGCCAGGTCTGCCTGCGGTAAAGGCTCGGCAACAGCACGGTACTCGAACCATGAATCGCAGGGGTTCGTCCCGACCGGGGCAAGACGATCGTCACTGGGCTGCGGGACCACCCGCGCCGGCATGGTCACGCGCGGCGAACGAACGGATGCATTCATGCGCGATGTGAAGATCGGGCGGCCGATGGGCGATGGCGGAGCGGACCGGGAGGGGCGCGGATGAACGCGCCTGTCGCCACCCGGACGAAGACGGCGTTCCGGCCCGAGCTCGCACCGGACGGCACGGCTGAGCCGGTCGTCGACGTCGTCATCCCGGTGCTGAACGAGGAACTGGCGCTCCCCGGGTGCGTCAAGACGCTGCACGCCTTCCTGTCGGAGTCGTTCCCGCTGCCGTGGCGCATCACGATCGCCGACAACGGCAGCACCGACCGGACCTGGCCCATCGCGCAGGAGCTCAGCCGTACCTACGAGAACGTGTACGCGCGGCGGCTGGACATCAGGGGCCGCGGGGCGGCGCTGAAGCAGACCTGGCGGGAGAGCCCGGCCGCGATCGTCGCCTACATGGACGTCGACCTGTCCACCGACCTGGACGCGTTCCTGCCGCTGGTGGCCCCGCTGATCAGCGGCCACTCCGAGGTGGCCATCGGGACGCGGCTCGCGCGTACGGCCCGGGTGCACCGCAGCGTCAAGCGGGAGATCGTCTCCCGCGCCTACAACATGATCATCAGGATGGGCTTCGGGGCCGGGTTCAGCGACGCGCAGTGCGGTTTCAAGGCCGTCCGGGCCGACCGGGTCCGGCCGCTCCTGGACAAGATCGCCGACGACAAGTGGTTCTTCGACACGGAGCTGCTGCTGCTGGCCGAGTACAACGGGCTGCGCATCCACGAGACACCCGTCGACTGGTACGAGGACGTCGACACCCGGGTCAAGGTCTGCCGCACCGCCTATGACGATCTCCGCGGCCTGTGGCGCATGGCCTGGGCGATGTCGACGGGCGCGGCGCGGGTGCCGGTGCCCAGGCGCTCGGAGCTCGCGCCGCTCCACCCGCAGGCCACGATCGCCGAGCCGCGCAACCCGCTGCTGGCCAAGCTGTTGTCGTTCGCGCTGGTCGGAGTGGTCAGCACGGTGCTGCACACGCTCCTGTACCTGCTGCTGCGCACCGCCTGGTCGCCCGCGATGGCCAACCTGGCCGCGCTCTGCGTGGCCACGCTGTTCAACACCGAGGCCAACCGGCGCTGGACCTTCCGCCGCCACGGCGGCCCCCGGCTGCGCGCCCACTTCCGTGCCGGGTTGCTGTTCGCGCTGAACTACCTGGTGACCACGGTCGTCGTCACGGCAGTCGTCCAGTCCCTGCCCGAACACGGGCGGGGCCTGGAGGTCGCCACCCTCGTCGTCTCCTATCTGGCGATCACGGTCTTCCGCTTCGTCGCCCTGGACCGCTGGGTGTTCCGCTCGGCGCGCCCGACATTCACGGCATAGGCCCGGTACGCCGCAGGAGGGTGACGCGATGACCACGGCGATCATCGAGCGCGCGGGAGCCGCCGAAGCGGCCGCGCCGAGGCCGGGGCGGCGGTTGGCGGGCGCGCTTCCCGGCGCCGTCGCCGTCCTGGTGGCGGCCGGAACGCTGCTGGTCCACGGCACGCCGCCCAAAGACGTCGCGGTCTTCGCGGCGTATGTCGCGCTCGCCCTCACCCTGCCAGGAACCCTGCTCTGGCGGGCGCTCACCCGCCTGCGGCTGCCCACGGCCGTCGACCTGGCCGCGGGAACCGCCCTCGGGTACACGCTGGAGATCTTCACCTACATGGCGGCCAGGGCGGCCGGCCAGCCCCGCCTGGCCGTCCTCGGCCCGGCGGCGGTCCTCGTGGCCTTCGTCGCGGTTCCGCGCCTGCGCCGGCACTGGCTGCCCGGCGCGCGGCCGCGCATCCCCCTCGGGTACGGCGCGGCGCTCAGCGCGGTGTTCTGCTTCCTGACCGTCTCCAGCGGGCTCACCTTCTTCGCCGGCCACGGCCTGCGGTGGCCGGGGAACGCGACGCCGTACGTGGACATGCCGTTCCACCTGTCGCTCGTCGGGGAGCTGCGGCACCACATGCCGCCGACCGTGCCCCACGTCATGGGCGAGCCGCTGTCCTACCACTGGTTCGTCTACGCGGACATGGCCGCCACGAGCTGGGCGACCGGCATCGAGGCCCAGACGATCCTGTACCGCCTCGCCATGCTGCCGATGCTGGCGATCTTCGTCGTGCTCGTCCCTGCCGTCGCGTACCTGATCACCCGCTCCTGGCTGCCCGGCGTGCTGGCGCTCGCCGCGACCTACCTGCTGGCCCCGCCGAACCCCTACGCCTGGTTGCCCGGCCCCTTCACCTCAGGTCCGCTGGACGCTTCGCTGGCCTGGCTGAGCCCCACGCAGACCTTCGGCGCGGCCCTCTTCGGCGCTCTCGCGCTGCTGGTGGTCGGCCTGCTGCGCGGGGACGGGCGGCGGAAGGCGACGTTCGTTCCGGTGGTCGTGCTGCTGGTCGCCCTGTCAGGGGCGAAGGCGACCTATCTGCCCCTGCTGCTGGCCGGGATCTGCCTGCTGGTCGTGGTGGACTGGGTGAGGTCGCGGCGGGTGGACCGCGGCGTCCTCCTGCTCGGCGCTGTCACGCTCGCCACGCTGGCGTTCGCCCAGCTCGTCCTCTTCGGCGGGGCGTCGCAGGGGATGCGGCTGTGGCCGTACTCGACGACCTTCCGGATGGTCGCGACGTGGACGACGACGGCCCGCATCGACGAGGTCCCGCTCGCGCCCGTCGTCATCTCGGTGACCTTCCTGCTGGCGTGGGCCGCGCTCTGGGTGGGGGCGTTCGGGCCCCGGCGCAAGCCTGGATCGGCCGAGGACCGGGGGCTGACCCTGTTCCTCGGGGTCGGCCTCGGCTCGCTCGGGGCGGTGCTGTTCCTGGGGCATCCGGGGATGAGCCAGCTCTACTTCCTCACCGCGGCCCGGCCGTACCTGTGGATCGTCGCCGCCGTGGGGGCGCTCGCCGCGCTCGACGCGCTTCCCCCGCGGCGCCGCCCCGTGCTCGCCGGCGCGGCCGTCGCCGCGGGGACGGCCGTCGTGCTCCTGTTCCGGGCGGTGGGGCACGCCTTCCCGCCCCAGCTCGCCGTCCTCGGCGACACGGGGTTCAGCGCGGCCTTCCTCCTGCCCTTCGCCGCGCTGGCCGTGATCGTGCTCGCCGTGGCGGTGTCGCTGCGGCGCGTCCCGTGGCGGCGGGCGGCGGTGCTGTTCGTCGTCGTCGGGCTGTCGGCGCCCTCGGCGGTGCCGCCGGTGCGCAACGCGCTGACATCGCGCGGCAGCCCCTCGGAACGGGAGATCCCGGTGGGGGGCATCGCGGCCGCGCGCTGGGTGCGCGACCACTCCGACCCCGGCGACGTCCTGGCGACCAACGCGCACTGCCGCGTCACCGTGCGGCTGTGCGACAGCAGGCACTTCTGGATGTCGGCGTACGCCGAGCGGCGCGTCCTGGTCGAGAGCTGGTCCTACACCGCGACGAACCTGGCGGCGTTGCAGGACGTCAACCGGCAGTCCATGGCCGCCCAGCCGTTCTGGGACGGCGCGCTGCTGGCGGCCAACGACGCCGTCTTCACCGCACCCACCGCGGAGGCGGCGCGCCTGCTCAGGGAGCGGTACGGCGTGCGCTGGCTGCTGGCCCATCACTGGCGAAGGACACCGGTCGCCCCCGAGCTCGCCGCCTTCGCCACGCTTCGCTTCGCCAAGGGCCGGTTCGCCGTGTACGAGCTGACCGGCTGAGCAGCGGGCTTCCGGCTGGGCGCCCCGACGGTCGCCGCGCCGTCCGAGGAACGCGTGCGCCGGGAAACAACGCGTGCGCCGGGAAACAACGCGTGCGCCGGGAACCGGAGCCGCTACCGGAAGCGCCGGACGAAGCGGCGCTGCCACGGCGTCTCGACGGCGCGCCGGGCGTAGTGCGCCCTGACGTAGCCGACCGCCTCGCCGCTCGGCACGCCGTCCAGCACGGCGAGGCAGGCCAGTGCCGTACCGGTGCGCCCCATCCCGCCCCCGCAGGCGACCTCGACCCGCTCGCTCTCGGCGCGCGCCCATGCCTCGCGCAGCGCGTCGGCGGTCGCCGTACGGTCGGACGGCAGCCAGAAGTCGGGCCAGCGGAGCCAGCGGGCCTCCCAGGCGACGGCCGGCGGCTCGTGGCCCAGCAGGTGGAGCGCGAAGGACGGCTCCGGCCCGGCGGGGAGCGGTCGCCGCAGCCCCCGGCCGCGCACCAGCCGGCCCGACGGCAGCCGCAGCACGCCGTCCGCCTCGGGATCCCATGGTGTGATCATTCGCCGGAGCGTAGCCGGTCGCCGGGCGGGAGCGGGCGCGGAACGGACCTCAGCCGGTCCAGTTCGCTGAGAGCAGGGCGGGCACGGCGCCCTGCCTCGCGGAGAGGAAGACCAGCAGGGGCGCGGCAGGAGCGGGCAGCTCCAGCTCGAGGATGTTGCCCGCCGTCGTGGCCCTGACGGGACCGGCCAGAGCCCCGTCCCTGACGCTCACGATCTGGTCCACGGACGGCGCCGCCGTACCGAGGGCCTCGCGGGTCCGGTGGCGCAGCCGCCGCGCCTCGACGCCCGCCCGGCGGAGGACCCGGCGCGCCGGCGCGCGGTCCCTCGCCGTGGTGGCCCGGCCGGCGGTGTCCGCCATGCTGCCCAGCCGGAAGGTCAGCCTGCCGCCCGAGCCGGCGACGCCCGGCGGGACGGGGTTGACCACGAACAAACCGGAACGCAGCGAGCGGCTGCCGCGCCGGTGCAGGTGGGCCAGGCCGCCTCCGCTGACCAGCGACAGGGCCTCGCAGCCGGCGCCGTCCGCTCGCTCGCTTCGCGGGACCGCCTTCCCCTCCGGCGCCTCCTCGATCACGACGCCGTCGACGCGCAGACCCGCCGCGCCACCGCCCATGACGCGGCCCGCCACCGCCTCGCGCGCCTCCCGGGACAGCCCGTGCCCTTCGGTGATGTCCAGGGCCTCCACGCAGATCAGGCCGTCGTCGGGCACCTCGTCGGGCAGCAGGTCGAAGACGGCGCGCGCGCTCGTGATGCCCTTGCCGCCCTTCAGCAGGACGCACTGCCGCAGCTGCCCCTGGGCGCGCACCTGCACCAGGCGCGGCGGCAGCTGATGCGCTTTGACCAGGTCCGAGGACCCCGGCAGGTGCCAGCCGGGCACCGAGACGGCGTCCAGGGCCAGCGTCACCGTGACGCGCAGGCGGCGGCCCCCGGCCGCGACCTTGAACCCCATGAGCCCCGAGCGCTCGAACCGGCCCACGATCCGCCTGCCCCGGTGGAACTGGTCGGTCACCGTCAACGCCGCCGCCTGACCGTCGAACACCTCGACCGGTGGCCGCAGCTCGGCGACCGCCTCGTCGAGCCAGGTGGCGAAGCCGTTCAGGAGTATGGTCATGATGTGCTCCTCGATGCGGTGAGGGCCGCGGCGAGCCCTGCTGGATCCCGGAAGTCGAACCGGCTGAGCAGCGGCTCGCGCCGCCCCCACATGCGGCGCACCGCGCAGTGCAGCGGGTCGCCGTCACGCTCCACGTGCTGCAGGCCGACGGTGAGCGCGCGCAGGTACTCCTCGCCCTCGCCCATCTCCGCGTGCGGCAGCACCGGCGAGGACACGTCGGCCCCGCTACGGGACAGCCACAGCCACAGCCGGGCCCGCTCCCGCTGCTCAGGGCCCAGGACCGGGCCGCCCTTGACCAGATCGGCGACGGACTCGCCCAGCAGGGCCCAGTAGTCGTCCCGCGTCTCGGCGACGTGCGTGAGGCCGCAGCCGCTCCACTCCGCCCAGCCCGCCTGGATCACCGGGACGCCGAACGCGGGCAACTCGCCGCAGACGCCGCCGCGCACCGTGACGCCCACGTCGGTCATGCTCCACAGCATGTTCCTCGACAGCTCCAGGCTCGTCGCGAAGGCCAGGTGCGAGCGTCCGGAACAGCGTGCGGCGACGGAGGCGAAGTGACCGGTGGTGTCGTACCGGTCCTGGCCGGGGTGGTCGAGGAAGAGCCAGTTCACCGACTCCTCGGCCACGGCGTACGCGGCGGTCTCCTCCAGCCACTCCGCCAGGTCGTCGAACAGCTCGCGGTTCGACCCGACGGCGTCCGACACGGCCTGGTTGAACACGGTGACGAGGGGGCGCTCCGGCCCGAGGCCGAGCCGGTGGCAGCCGTGCTCGCGCAGCTGGCGGCGCTCGGTCTCGGTGCGTACCTCGAAGGGGCCGCCCCCGCCTGGACCGGTCTTCGCGCGCCACGCCACCTGCTCGGCGTTCGGCCTGACGAGGTCCCTGTACGGCCAGACGTGCCAGTCGAAGTAGCGGGCGATCTCGCCGGTGAGCTCCTCGCGGAAGGTACCCGTCCCCTGGCGCGCTTCGGGGAAGAGCGTGTACGCCTTCAGCGACCCGGTGCTCTGCACGTGCACGACCGGGACGTCCATCCGCATCGCCGTGTCGACCGCCAGCCCCCACTGGTCGTAGTCGACCTGGCTGGTGACCAGCGCGGTGGGCGACAGGTCGGAGAAGATCCGCTCGTAGACCGCCGACAGCGCCCTGGCGCGGGCGCGGCGCGCGCGGTACCGCTCGTCCTCGGTACGGGGCAGCCGTGGCACCCGGTTGAGCCGGAGCAGGCTCGCCTTCTCCAGCGCGTCCAGCGTGGCCTGCTCGACCCCGGCCGCGGGAGCGTCACCCTCCCTCGCCAGCCGGCGCTCGGTGAGATCGTGCACGTCGATGATGTCGTCCGCGCCGAACGCCTCCGCCAGCCTGCGTACCCGCGCCACGTCGAAGTCCTCGCACAGCAGCCGGCTCCACTCCCGGTCGAGACCGGTGAGCACGACCAGCCGTGCGGAGGTCAGATCGCAGATCGCGTTGGCCAGCATCAGGTTGCGGACGATCACCCGGATGTCCTGGTGCATGGCCTCGGCCACCACGCAGGTCCCGGGCTGGGAAGGACGCCTGCCCCAGTAGGCCCTCGCAGCGGAGAGCAGGCGGTCGAACTGCTCTCCTCCCCCGACAAGACGCATCTGCCCCTCCATCGTTCATCGGCGTGGCGGCCGCGTTGACCTTGCCAGGAGGGGCGGAGATCGGGCCCGCCAACACGCGATCCTTTGCCATGGCCGCCGGGCGGTTTTACCTGGCGGGGCTCGCGCCGGAGGGCATTACCACGATCTCGCACGGGCTTCAAGTCACGAGAATTCGTGACCTGACGGGGCGGACGCGCTCTGGCGTACTGGAGGCATGACCTGAGCCCGGGACCGGTAGCGGCGACCGGGCTCCCGACCGGGCGGTCCTGTTCTGCGTGGTGGCATTCACGGGGGTCACCACGCTCACCCGGTCGGCGACCACCCGCCGCTGGTGAGGATGCCGTCGGTCATGGTCACGACGGTGTCGACCATCGCGAGGGTGGAGGTGTCGTGGGTGACCATCACGGTCGCCAGGTTGTTCTTCCTGGTGAGTGTGGCCAGCAGGGCGACGATCAGCTCGCCGCGGCGGTGGTCGAGGGCGCTGGTGGGTTCGTCCACCAGCAGGATCTCGGGCTCGTTCATCAGGGCGCGGGCGATGTTGACCCGCTGACGCTCGCCGCCGGACAGCTGATGGGGCAGCTTGCCGTGCTTGTCGGCCAGGTCGACGGCGCCCAGGAGCTCGCGGGCGCGCGCGGACGCGGCGGCGGGTCTGGTGCCCGCGATGTGGGCCATGACCAGGAGCTGGTCGAGCGCGGTCAGCGAGGGCAGCAGGTTGGACTGCTGGAAGATGATCCCGATGTGGTCGCGGCGTATCCGGGTTCTGGCCGCCTGACCGGCGTCGGTGACGTCGGTCCCGGCCACCGACACGGTGCCGGAGGTGGGGCGGATGAGCGTCGCGGCGACGGCCAGCAGGCTGGACTTGCCCGACCCGGACGGGCCGACGACAGCGGTGAACTCGCCGGGCGCGACCGCCAGGTCGACATGGTTCAGGGCGGTGAGGGTGCGCTCGCCGTCGGGGTAGGTCAGGACGACGTCGGTGAGCTTGAGGGTCATCGGGAGGCTCCCAGAGCGGTCAGCGGGTCAACCGAGGTGATCTTGTGGATGGCCAGGGCGGCGCCGCCGGCGCCCAGGGCGATCATCACGACCACGGGGACGATCGTGGTGGCGGGCGACAGCACGAACGGGACGGTGCCTTCGACCAGCGCGCCGAAGCCGGCGCCGAGCGCGCCGCCGATGCCGGCGCCCAGCAGCAGCACGACGACGGCCTGGGCGAGCGCGTCGCGCAGCAGGTAGCCGGTGCCGGCGCCCAGCGCCTTGAGCACGGCGACGTCGCCGCGCCGCTGGATGGTCCACACGGTGAAGAAGGCGCCGATGACCAGGGCGGAGATCGCGAACAGGAAGCCGCGCATCAGCTGCAGCGAGCCGTTCTCCGAGGTGTAGGAGCCGACCGCGGCCGGGGCGTCGGCCAGCGGGACGGTGGTGGTGCCCAGCCGGGTGTCGGCGGCGGTCAGGCCGGTCAGGTCGGCCTGGTCGCCGGTGCGCAGGGCCAGGACGGTCGCCGCCGTGTCGGGTTCGCCCTGGCGGGCCAGCGGGGTCCAGTCCTCGACGCTGATCCAGGCGACCGGGGTGTGGCTGTAGGAGGCCGTGCCGTCGCCGACGACGACGGTGAAGTCGCGGCCCAACAGCTGCACCGTGTCCCCGGCCGACAGGTCGCTGTCGCCGGCCAGGGCCGTCGGCAGCACCACGGTGCCGGCGCGCAGCGACGCCGGGGCGAGCCGGCCGCCGGGCTGGGCGGCGAAGACGGCGACGGCCTCGCTGTCGTCGCCGCGGGTCAGGCGGGCCATGGACACGCCGAGGCGTTCGGCCTGGACGTGGTCGACGGCCTGCCACGCCTTCCAGGCGCTCTCGCTGATCCGGCTGTCGGCGAAGGCGGGTTTGTCCCCGCCGGAGAAGACGATGTGGTCGGCAGGCAGGTTCTCGACCGCGGAGATGTTCTCGCGGGCCAGGCCGGCGGTCAGGCCGGACAGCATGGTCACCAGCAGCGTGATGAGCACGACGACGACACCCATGAGGGCGAAGCGTCCTTTGGCGAAGCGTAGGTCTCTGAGCGCCACGAACACGGCGCGTCCTCCTGGGTGGCGGTGGGTGAGGGGGTGCGCCTCCCAGCGTGCGCGGTCCGGCCGCGGTGGCGCATCGTGCCCGCGGACCGGCGGGGCTCCCTCATCCGGTCAGCCGGAATACACCTTTTGAACGATGCGGCAGCTGATCCACCGGGCCTACGCTGAGTGAGAGATGATGAACCATCCGTTTCCGCCCGCGTTGCGGCTGCTGCGGTGGACCGTCCACGGCACCTTCGCGACCCTGCTGGTCATCGCGCTGACCAGCCTGCTCCGCCACGGTCATGGCCTGCTGGCCGCCGCGGGTGCGCTGCTGGGCGTGGTGTACATGGCGGGCATCGTCATCGAGCGGCGGCTGCCGCACTTCGGCGGTCGCACCCACCTGCTGCTGGGCCGGATCTGGCTCGCCCTGATCACCATGGGCTGGGCCGCGCTCGCGCTGGCCGCCCCGCAGTACATCTGGCTGGCCTTTCCGCTGTTCTTCGCCTACCTGCACCTGCTGCCGCTGCCGATCGCCCTGCCAGGGGTGGCCCTGCTGACCGCCGCCGCCATCGCCGCCACCGGCTGGCACACCAGGGGTCTGACCGCGGCGCAGGTGATCGGCCCGGTCGTCGGCGCGGTCGTCGCCACGCTCATGGCCATGGTCTACAAGGCCCTGTACGCCGAGAGCGAGCAGCGCCGCCGGCTGATCGACGACCTGGTGCGCACCCAGGACAAGCTGGTCGAGGCCGAACGCGAAGGCGCCCGCCTGGCCGAGCGGGAACGCCTGGCCAGGGAGATCCACGACACCCTGGCCCAGGGCATGTCCAGCATCATCCTGCTGCTGCGCGCCGCCCGCCGCGACCTGGCCCACGATCCCGGGCAGGCCGAGGCGCGCATCGGCGAGGCGGAGCGCGCCGCCCAGGACAACCTGGAGGAGGCGCGCAACTTCGTGCGCGCGCTGGCGCCGCCCGCGCTGCAGCAGTCCTCGCTCGTCGCGGCGCTGCGCCGCGTCAGCGACACGGCGCTGGCCGGCACCGGCATCCAGGCGCGCTTCGAGGTGTCGGGGAGCCCCCTGCCGCTGCCCACCGACTACGACCCCGTGCTGCTGCGCATCGCGCAAGGCGCCCTGGGCAACGTCAGCCGGCACTCCGGCGCCCGGCACGCCGCGGTCACGCTCACCTACCTCGACGACATGGTGGTGCTCGACGTCGTCGACGACGGCCGCGGCTTCGATCCGGACCGGTCCGCCCACCCCGGCGCGGGCGCCGGCCACGGGACCGGTTTCGGCCTGCGCGCGATGCGTGACCGGGTCGGGGCGCTGGGCGGCGCCTTGACGGTGGAGTCCGTCCCCGGCGAGGGCACCGCGATCGTGGCAGCCCTGCCGCTGCCGGCCGGGAGGGCGTCATGACGGCGGCGATCCGGATCCTGCTGGTGGACGACCATCCGGTGGTCCGCTCGGGGCTGCGCGCCATGCTGGCCGACCAGGACGACTTCGAGCTGGTCGGCCAGGCCGCCACCGGGGAGGAGGCCGTCGAGCTGGCCGGTCGCCTGTCACCGGACGTCGTCCTGATGGACCTGCAGCTCGGGCCCGGCATGCACGGCAGCGAGGCCACCCGCCACATCGTCGCCCTGGGGGGCCCGCGCGTGCTGGTGCTCACCACCTTCGACACCGACGCCGACATCCTGACCGCCGTCGACGCCGGCGCCACCGGCTACCTGCTCAAGGACGCGCCCCCGCACGAGCTGCACGCGGCCATCCGCTCGGCGGCCGCCGGCAGCAGCGCCCTGGCCCCCAGCGTCGCCTCCCGGCTGCTGGACCGGATGCGCACCCCGGACGTCACCCTGAGCCCCCGCGAGCTCGAGGTGCTCGTCCACGTCGCCGCCGGCCTGTCCAACCGGGAGATCAGCAAGCAGCTGTTCCTCAGCGAGACCACGGTCAAGACGCACCTGGTGCACATCTACGCCAAGCTCGGCGTCGACTCGCGCACCGCCGCGGTGGCCGCCGCCGTCAAGCGCGGCCTCATCCGCCGCTCCTGAAGCCCGGTCCGAGCTCAGCCGGTCCGGGCTCAGTCGTGCCGGGCTCAGTCGTGCCGGGCTCAGTCGTGCCGGGCTCAGTCGTGCCGGGGGATGCCCGAGACCTCGTGGTCGGCGTGGAACAGCGCCTCGTGGATGAGCGCCCGGACGTGGGCGTCACGGGCCCGGTAGACCACGCGCCGGCCGTCGCGCCGGGTCTCGACGAGGCCGGCCAGGCGCAGCTTGGCCAGGTGCTGCGAGACGGAGGGGCGCGCGACGCCGAGGGCCTGCGCCAGCGAGCTGACGTCGTAGTCGCCGGAGGAGAGCAGCCACATCAGTCGCAGGCGTGTCGCGTCGCTGAGCATCCGGAAGGCGTCGACGGCGGCTTCGACCTGCGCGCTGGTGGGTTGTTCCTGCGACTGTGTGGCACCTGATTCGTTGTCGCGTGCGTACATGACTACATATGATGCCGACAAACGGGTCATGCGCAAGTGAGGTGGGTCATGCCTGAGCAGAACGAGACAGGGTCTTTGCCGGCGCACGGCCACGGGCACGGCCACGGCCACGGTCACGGGCACGCCGGTCATGGGCACGGGCACGGGCACGCCGGTCATGGGCGTGCCAGGGGGCGGCTCGGGCGGCTGCTGTCCGGCCTCGGGCACGCCTTCACCCCCCACAGCCACGACAGCGCGGACAAGACCGACCCGGCCCTGGAGTCGAGCAGCCGGGGCATACGCGTCGTCGCCGTCTCCTTCGCCGTGTTGATGGTCACCGCCGCCGTCCAGGCGGTCATCGTCGCCTTCTCCGGCTCGGTGGCGCTGCTCGGCGACACGCTGCACAACGTCGCCGACGCCCTGACGGCGATCCCGCTGGCCATCGCGTTCTCGGTGGGGCGGCGGACGGCCACGCGGCGATTCACCTACGGCTACGGCAGGGCCGAGGACCTGGCGGGCATCGTCATCGTCCTGCTCATCGCGACCTCGGCGGGCCTGGCGGGCTACGAGGCGGTCACACGGCTGCTCGATCCGCGGGACGTCCAGGCGCTCGGGCTGGTGGCCGCCGCCGGGATCGTCGGGTTCGCCGGCAACGAGTGGGTGGCCCGCTATCGCATCAGGGTCGGCCGCGAGATCGGTTCGGCGGCGCTGGTGGCCGACGGCCTGCACGCCCGCACCGACGGCTTCACCTCGCTCGCCGTGCTCCTCGGCGCAGGCGGTGCCGCGCTCGGGTTCCCGGTCGCCGACCCGATCGTCGGCCTGCTGATCACCGCGGCCATCCTGTTCGTGTTGCGTGACGCGGCCCGCGAGATCTACCACCGGCTGATGGACGCGGTGGATCCCACGCTGGTCGCCGCGGCCGAGCGCATCCTGGCCGCCGTCCCCGGCGTCGTCCGGGCCGGTTCGGTACGGCTGCGCTGGGTCGGCCACGCCCTGCGCGCCGAGGTCGACATCGTGGTGAGCCACGAGCTGTCGCTGGTCGAGGCGCACGCCGTGGCGGTGGCGGCCGAACACCGGCTCATCCACGAGTTGCCACGCCTGCGGGCCGCCACGGTGCACGCCGACCCCGACGGGCCGGACGGCACCGACCACCACGCCGTCCTGGTCGCCCACCGGTAGCCACGCGAACCCTCGGGGGCACCGGTCATCCGGTGCCACCGGCGGGTTCGAAGCCGGCGGTGACCCGCAGGCCGCCGTCCGGCGACGGGCGCACGGCGAGCGTCGCGCCGTGGGCGGTGGCGATGGCCTGCACGATGGACAGGCCCAGGCCGAGCCCGCCGTCGTGGCCGGTACGGCTCGCCCCCGCCCGCTGGAACGGCTGCAGCAGCCGGTCGACCTCCGCGGCCGCGACGACCGGCCCGGTGTTCGTGACCGTCAGGACGGCCCGCCCCGCCGAGGTGCCGGTGGCGACGTGCACGTGACCCCCGTCGACGTTGTGGCGCAGGGCGTTGTCGACGAGGTTGATGACCAGGCGTTCGACCAGGCGCGGGTCGCCGGCGGAAGGGGCCGGGTCGAGCGTCGTGGTCAGGCGCAGCCCGCGCCGTACCGC
This sequence comes from Nonomuraea sp. NPDC003727, assembly GCF_053586935.1. Taxonomy (NCBI): domain Bacteria; kingdom Bacillati; phylum Actinomycetota; class Actinomycetes; order Streptosporangiales; family Streptosporangiaceae; genus Nonomuraea; species Nonomuraea sp. NPDC003727. Next base: position 359,750 of record NZ_JBSFNE010000001.1, on the reverse strand, counting down.
CTCGGACTCGCGGGCCACGAGCACGTCCTCGCTGATCTCGGCCAGGTCGAACGGCTCCCGCCGGTCGAGTCCCGCCTCGCCGCGGGCGAGGGTGAGCAGCGCCTCGATCAGGCGTTCCTGCTGCTGGTTGGTGGTCAGCACCCGCTCGTGGGCGGCCCGCAGCGACGCGGTGGACGCCTCTGGGTCGGACAGGGCGAGCTGCACCAGGGTCCGCTGCCTGGCCAGCGGCGTGCGCAGTTCGTGGGAGGCGTTGGCGATGAACCTGCGCTGGGCGGTGAAGGCGGCTTCCAACCTGGCCAGCAGCCCGTCGAAGGTGTCGCCGAGTTCCTTGAGCTCGTCGCCGGGCCCGGCAAGGGAGAGGCGTTCGTGCAGGTTGGTGGCGGAGATCTGCCGGGCGGCGCGGGTGATGGTGCGCAGCGGGTGCAACACCCGGCCGGCGACGATCCAGCCGAGCGCGATCGAGACGACCGTCATGGCGGCGAGCGCGATGCCCGACTGGGTGAGGAGCTGGTCGAGTTCGGCGTCGTGCTGCCGCAACGCCTGGGTGCGCATCGCCTCGGCCTGCGCCTGGACCTGTTCGTAGGTCAGCCCTTCGGCACCGCCGAGCACCTGCGGTCCAGGATCGAGAAGATCTCCGGGTGCGCCGGTGACGAGGCTGCCGCCCTGGCCGCTGAAGACGACGCCGCTGGTGGCGTGCACGACCAGGGCGTAGGTGATCGCCAGCAGTGCCGCGCCGGACAGCAGGAAGAGCCCGCCGTACAGCATCGTCAGGCGCATGCGGACGGTCCTGCGCGGCAGGGCGCGCATCAGGCGCTCCGCAGCCGGTAGCCGGCCCCGGCCACCGTCTCGATGATCGAGGGGTCGGCGAGCTTGGCGCGCAGCCTGCTGACCGTGACGGTGACGGTGCGGGTGAACGGGTCGGCGAACTCGTCCCACACGCGCTCCAGGAGCTCCTCCGCGGAAACCGTCCGGCCATGGGAGGCCAGCAGCAGCTCCAGGACCCCGAACTCCTTGGGCGTGAGCTCCAGCGTCCGCTCACCCTCGTAGGCGCGGCGCCGCGCGAGGTCGACCATGAGGCCGCTGTGGCGCAGGACCGGCGGGATGGCGGGCTGGGCGCGCCGTACCAGCGCCCCGATGCGGGCGACGAGCACGGGGAAGTCGAACGGCTTGGGCAGGTAGTCGTCGGCGCCGATGGCGAGCCCTTCCACCAGGTCCTGGCTGGTGCCCGCCGCGGTCAGCATGAGGACCCTGGCCCGGTTGCCCGCGGCCACCAGCGCGGCGCAGACCTGGTCGCCGTGCACGCCCGGCAGATCGCGGTCGAGCACGATCGCGTCGTAGTCGTTCTGCTCGGCCCGCTCGAGCCCGCCCCTGCCGTCGTAGGCGACGTCGACCGCCATCCGCGCCCGGCGCAGGCCGTCGGCGACCGCCTCGGCCATCTCCACGTCGTCCTCGATCACCAGCACCCGCACGGGTCGTTCCCTTCGATGAGCCACCGCAGCTGGTCAAGCCTTGCTCGACCGGGGTCACAGCAGGGTTTCTACCGCAGCCGCCGAACCGGGCCCGCCGGTGTGATCTCCGTGTGACAGGCTCCGCCGTACACCTGGTGTCCATGTCAGATCACCTGTGGCACGAGGCCGCGGTCGTCGGCCGGCGAGGCCTGCTCGGTGGGGCCGCGGCGCTCGCCGCGGCCCTGGCGCTCCCGGCGCCGGCGGCCACCGCGCTGGCGGCCGGCCCGCCGCGACTGAAACTTCCCGTCCCGACCGGACCGCACGACGTGGGCACGATCGCGCTGCACCTGGTCGACCGCGGGCGCCGCGACCCGTGGAAGGCCGCCCGCCCCCGCGAGCTGATGATCAGCGTCTGGTATCCGGCGGCCTGCGGCGCCGGTGGCCGCCATCGGCCGGCCCCGTGGATGACCACGCGGGCGCTGGCCCGCTACCGCACGATGACGGCCGAGGGCCTGCGGCGGACCGCCGAACGGCTCGACCTGGGCGGGGTCGACATCTCGCTGGACGGCGTCGGCTTCCCGCTCACCCACGCTCGCGAGGGTGTCCAGGTCAGGGCCGGTCGCCGCTGTCCTGTCGTGCTGTACTCGTCCGGCGCCGGCGAGCCTCGCGCGGTGGGAACCACGCTGGTCGAGGACCTGGCCAGCCGCGGCTACGTGGTGGTCACCATCGACCACACCCACGACGCCTGGGCCGTGGAGTTCCCCGGCGGGCGGGTCGAGCGCGACCTGCCGCCCCTCGACAGGAACGGCGCGCAGACCGCGGTGAAGGTACGCGTGGCCGACACCCGTTTCGTCCTCGACGCGCTCGCCGCGCTGGCCGCCGGGCGCAACCCGGACGCGGCGAAGCGCGCGCTGCCCGCCGGCCTGGCCGGCTGCCTGGACCTGGACAGGATCGGCATGTTCGGGCATTCCCTGGGCGGCGCGACCACCGGCCAGAGCATGGCCCACGACGCCAGGATCAGGGCGGGCCTCGACCTGGACGGCCACGTCATCCCGACTGTCTCGATCGCGCCGCCCATGCCGCCGGAGCGGGCCGGTGAGCTGGCGGGACAGGTCGCCACCCGGATCGGCGACCGGCCCTTCATGATCATGAGCAGCGCTGGCAAGGGGCCCGACGAGCTCGGCGCGCTCATGGCGGGATTCTGGTCCCACCTGCGCGGCCGGCGGTGGTTCCTGTCGCTGAAGGGCTCGACCCACGCCAGCTACACCGACGACAAGCAGCTGATCCACCAGCTGGCCACGGCCAAGGTCATCCCCGCCGCGCTGACCGAGCCGGTCGGCACGATCGCGCCAGGCCGGTGCACCGCCGCGCAGCGCGCCTACGTCGCCGCGTTCTTCGACCGCTGCCTGCGCGAGCGCGACGCCCCTCTCCTGGACGGCCCGTCCGCGAAGTACCCCGAGATCGTCTTCTTCCCCTCGACCTGACCAAGGAGCATCGCCACGATGAAGCGCTTCGCACCGGCCCGGCGGCGGCTCGTCGCCGTCGCGCTGGCGGTCGCGGGAGCCACGACCCTGACGCCCGGCGCGGGAGCGGTGACCGTGACGCCCGGCGCCGCACAGGTCGCGCGAACCGGCCAGGACGCGCCCGCGTGCACCGCCGTCAACGGACCGCCCGGCCGGACCGCGCCGACGCGGCCCACCACGATCACCACCATCGAGCAGGCCTACCACTGCGTCTTCGCGCACTACTACGGCGGCGAGAAGCTCGACAACCGCCTGCTGCTGACCGCGGCCTTCGCCGGGTTCGCCCGCGAGCTGGAGCGGCGTGGCCTCGACGCGCCGGAGGCCACGATGCCCGCGCTGTCGGGCGACCGGCACAAGGACTGGGCCGCCTTCGCCGCCGTCTACTCCCGCGTCACCGGCGCGCTGCCCGCCGACGACACGGTACGGCAGTCGCTGGCCGCCGCCACGATGAACGCGATGGTCGACCGCCTGGCCGACAACCACGCCCGCTGGGCACGCACGCAGGTGCACCCCGACGCCGGCCCCGGCACGAGCTACGGGCTCGGCATCGTCACCTCCCCCTCCATGGGGCTGATCCAGAACGCGCCGCACCAGGCACTGGCTCCGCTCTACGTCAGGACCGTCACCGGAGGGCCGGCGGCCGGCAAGGGGCTGCGCCCCGGCGACGTGATCGAGTCGGTCAACGGCGCGCCGCCGTTCGCCGGCGGTGTCCTGTCCACGGGCGCCACGGCGCAGCTCTTCCCGGCCTACCCCGACAGCCGGCCGGTCCGGATTAAGCTGCGCCGCCCGGCCACCGGCCGCACCTGGACGGTGACCCTCACGCCCGCCCTGTTCACGCCCGACGCCGAGGCGAGCCGGATGGTGACGGCCAAGGCGGTGCGCGGTGACATCGCCTACGTCAAGCTCGCCGGGTTCGGCATGCGGTCGGCGGACACCGTCCTCAAGGCGATCGACGACGTCGGCAAGGGCACGACGCCGCGCGGCGTGGTCCTCGACCTGCGCGGCAACCGGGGCGGATCGCCCGAGGAGGCGGCCCGGCTGGTCAGCGCCTGGGTGCACGGCAAGGTGACCGCCTACCACTGCGACGTCGACGGGGACTGCCTGACCAGCCCCACCGTCGACAGCGTCCCGCTGCTCGACCTGCCGCTGGTCGTGCTCACCGACCGCGACTGCGGATCGGCCTGCGACCATTTCGCCGCCGCCGTCAAGGACCTCGAGGCCGGGACGCTGGTCGGCACCCGCACCGGCGGGATCGTCTCCGGCGCGGCGGCGCCGTACCTGCTCGACGACAACAGCCTCCTCCTGCTGCCCGGCCGCCGGCACCTCGGGCCGGACCGGGAGGTCGTCGACGGCAGCGGCGTGGCTCCCGACCACTACGTCCCGCTCACCGCCGAGGACGTCTCGGCCGGCAAGGACCCGGGGCTGGCCCTGGCCCTGGCCCTGCTCGGCCGCTGACCCGCGGACCGGGCGATCGCCCGGTCCGCCCGACCGGAAGGACGAAGGATGCGTATCAGGACAGGATTCGTGCTCGGCCTGCTGCTGACCCTGAGCATGGCCGGATGCGGGCAGGGCGACAGCGGCGCCCGGGTGGCGACCGCCGGCACGTCGGCCGCCACCGCGACCGCGACCGCCGCGGCGGCCCGGTCGGACACCGGCGGTCTGGCGTTCGCCCAGTGCATGCGGGAGCACGGCGTCGACATGCCCGACCCGCAGGACAACGGGCGGGTCGAGATCAGGCTCCCGCAGGGTGTCGACCCGCAGAAGGCGCAGGCGGCGACCGAGCAGTGCAGGCGGCACCTGCCCGACGGCGGCGAGGCGGCCAAGGCCGACCCGCGGGTGGTCGAGCAGCAGCGCGCCTTCGCGCAGTGCATGCGAGACAACGGCGTCGAGAGGTTCCCCGACCCGGACGCGAGCGGCGGCTTCCAGATCGGCCCCGGCAGCGGGCTGGACCCGGACGACCCCAAGGTGCAGGCGGCCCAGCAGAAGTGCGCCGGACTGCGTCCCGCGCCGCCGTCCGGAGGCCCCTCCGACGCGCCCAACCTCGGGACGAACGGGTGACCAGGGCCGGTCGTCCCCGGCTCTGGCGGGCCGTCGGCGTGGTGGTCGTGACGGCGGCGGCGCTGGCCGTCGCCGTACCGGCGGCCACCGATCTCGTGCTCGACGGGCCGGCTCAGGGCGGCGACCGAAGCGGCCGGAACGCCGGCGGCCTGCCGCCGGTCACCGCGAAGGTGACCAGGCAGACGCTCGTCGACAGCCAGACCGAGACCGGCGAGCTGGGCTACGGCGCCGCGACGACCGTGAACAGCAGGCTGTCCGGCACCGTGACCCGCCTGCCCGCCACCGGCACGAGAATCAGGCGCGGCCAGGCGGTCTACCGCCTCGACGACACCCCCGTCGTCCTCCTGTACGGCAGGCTGCCCGCCTACCGCGCGCTCTCGGCGGGGGTCGAGGGCGCGGACGTCAGGCGGTTCGAGCAGAACCTGCACGCGCTGGGCTACCGCGGATTCACCGTGGACGACACCTACTCCGCCGCCACCGCCGCGGCGGTGATGGAGTGGCAGGACGACCTCGGCCTGCCGCGGACCGGAACGGTGGAGCTGGGCCGCGTCGTCTACGCGCGGGGAGCGGTGCGCGTCGACGCCCACAAGGCCGCCGCGGGCGACGCCGTCCAGCCCGGAGCAGGGGTGCTCACCTACACCGGGACCTCGCGCGTGGTCACCGTCCAGCTGGACGTGTCCGAGCAGCTGCTGGCCGGCAAGGGCGCCACCGTGAACGTCACGCTGCCGGACGGCGGGAAGGCCCGCGGCAGGATCGCCACGACCGAGACGGTGATCGACACCGGCGGCAACGGGTCCGACGAGCCCACGACCCGCATCGACGTCACCATCACGATCCAGAACAGGAGGAAGCTGCCGGCCCTCGACCGGGCGTCCGTGGACGTCGCCTTCTCCGCCTCGAAGCGCGAGAGCGTGCTGACCGTCCCCGTGGCCGCACTGCTGGCCCTGGCCGAAGGCGGCTACGGCGTGCAGGTGGTGGCCGGCGGGACCACGCGGACGGTGCCGGTGCGGACCGGACTGTTCGCCGCCGGCCGGGTCGAGGTGACCGGCGACGGCATCAGCGAGGGCGTGACGGTGGGGATGCCGGCATGAGCGGCGTGGTCGAGCTCGCCGACGTCACCAAGGCGTACCCGGGCGGCGTCGCGGCACTGCGCGGCGTGACCCTGTCCGTCGGGTACGGCGAGCTGGTCGCGATCGTGGGTCCTTCGGGGTCCGGCAAATCCACCATGCTCCACCTCATCGGCACCCTGGACCGGCCCTCGGCGGGCACCGTCCGCATCGACGGCCACGACGTGGCCACGCTGTCGGACCGGCAGCTGTCGGCGCTGCGCGCACGCCGGATCGGGTTCGTCTTCCAGCAGTTCCACCTCGCCCCCGGGCAGCCGGTCCTGGACAACGTCGCCGACGGCCTGCTGTACGCCGGGGTGCCGGTCAAGGAGCGCCGGCGCAGGGCCGAGGCCGCCTTGGCCCGCGTGGGCCTCGGCCATCGGCTCGGCCACCTGCCGAACGAGCTGTCCGGCGGCGAACGGCAGCGCGTCGCCGTGGCCAGGGCCGTGGTCGGCGAGCCCGCCCTGCTGCTCGCCGACGAGCCCACCGGCAACCTCGACTCGGCCTCGGGCGCGGGCGTGATGGCGCTGCTACACGACCTGCACGCCGCCGGAACCACGGTCGTGGTCATCACGCACGACAAGGACATCGCGGCCGGGCTGCCGCGGCGGATCGCCATGCGCGACGGGGCGGTGGTCTGAATGGCGGCACGGCTCGTTCCCGCCCGGCTGCGCCCCGGCGACGTGCTGCGCGTCGGCGGCACCGGCCTGCGCACCAGGCCGCTGCGGGCGTTCCTGTCGGCACTGGGCATCGCGATCGGCATCGCCGCGATGACCGCCGTGGTGGGCATCTCGTCGTCCAGCCGCGCCGAACTGGACCGCACGCTGGCCGCGCTCGGCACCAACCTGCTGACCGTGGCTTCCGGCAACACCCTGTTCGGCAAGGACGCCACGCTTCCCGCCGAGTCCGTCGCCATGATCGCCAGGATCGGGCCCGTGGAGCAGGTGGCCGCCACGGGGAAGCTGTCCGAGACGCGCGTCTACCGCAACGACAGGATTCCCGCGGCCCGCAGCGGCGGCATCTCGGTGCAGGCCGCGCACCTCGGCCTCCCCGCCACCGTGGCCGCCACCGTCGCCAGCGGCACCTGGCTCAACGCTGCGACGGCCCGCTATCCGGCCGTGGTGCTGGGCGCGACCGCGGCCGCCAGGCTGGGGATCGGGGCCGCGGGCGCCGACGTCCAGGTCTACCTCGGCCGCCGATGGTTCACCGTCGTCGGCATCCTCGATCCCGCCCCGCTGGCCGCCGAACTGGACTCGGCGGCGCTGGTCGGCTGGCCCGCCGCACGCTCCTACCTGGGCTTCGACGGGCACCCGACGACCGTCTACACGCGCACCGCCGACACGGCCGTCGAAGCGGTAAGGGCGGTGCTCGCGGCCACCGCCAACCCGCGGGCGCCCAACGAGGTCAAGGTGTCCAGGCCGTCGGACGCGCTGGCGGCCCGCCAGGCCACCGACCGCGCCTTCACCGGCCTGCTGCTCGGCCTGGGCGCCGTGGCCCTGCTGGTCGGCGGTGTCGGCGTGGCCAACACGATGGTCATCTCGGTGCTCGAACGCCGCGCCGAGATCGGCCTGCGCCGCTCCCTCGGCGCGACCCGCGGGCAGATCAGGCTGCAGTTCGTGGCGGAGTCGCTGCTGCTGTCCGCGGTCGGCGGCCTGGGTGGCGTGCTGGCCGGCGTCGCAGTGACGGCCGGGTACGCGGCCACGCGGACATGGCCCGCCGTGGTCCCCGGGTGGGCGAGTGGCGGCGGGCTCGCGGCCACCCTGCTCATCGGCGTCGTCGCGGGCCTGTACCCGGCGATCCGCGCCGCCCGCTTGGCCCCCACGCAAGCGCTCGCCGGCGCATGAGCCGCATCGCATCGGGTGCCCGCGCCTCCGCCCGCACCTCCGCCGCGCCTCCGGCCTCACCTTCGCCCGCGCCCCTGGCTGGCCCGCCGGGGGACCGGGGGCTTGGCCAGCGGGCCGAGTTCGCTGGTCGCCGGTGCGGGTCAGCCGCGCCAGGCGGTGGCCGCTTCCTTGGCGTACTCGGTGAAGTCGCGCGCGGGCCGGCCCAGCGCCTGCCGTACGCCGTCGGCGAGGCTCTCGTTGCGGCCGTCGAGCACCTCGGCGAACAGCGCGTTGAGGCCGGCGATCTCGTCCTCGGGGACGCCCGCCGCGCGTGCCCCCTCGGCGAACTCCTCCGGGGTGACCGGCGCGTAGCCGACCTCGCGCCCGGCGGCGGCGGAGATCTCCGCGGCGGCCTCGGCGAAGGAGAGCAGGCGCGGGCCCGTGAGCTCGTAGACCTTCCCTGCGTGCCCGTCCTCGACGAGGGCGGCGGTGGCCACGTCGGCGATGTCCTCGACGTCCACGAAGGGCTCGGTCACGTCGCCGGCGGGCAGCGCGATCGTGCCGCTCAGCACCGGGTCGAGCAGCCAGCCCTCGCTGAAGTTCTGCATGAACCAGCTGCAGCGCACGACCGTGGCCTCGACGCCGGAGCCCAGCACGACCTGCTCGGCCTGCTGGGCCAGCTCCTCGTTACGGCCGGACAGCAGCACCAGGCGGCGCACGCCGGACCGTACGGCCAGCGCGGTGAACTCGCGGACGCGGTCGAGGGCGCCGGGGAAGGCCAGGTCGGGGTAGTAGGTGATGTAGACGGCGTGGACGTCACGCACGATCGGCGCCCAGGTGCCGGCGTCCTCCCAGTCGAAGGCGGGGCGGGAGCCGGCGCGCACGTCGTGGCCCGCCGCCTTCAGCCGGTCCGCCACGCGGCGGCCCGTCTTGCCGGTAGCTCCGAGAACCAGGATGGTGTTGTTCGTCGTCATGCCTGTAGTCAATCGGCCCGCGACGAGACTGGACATGGCTGAGGCGCGCACCCGCATAAGCGGGCGTCTCAGGCGGGGCCGGCGTGCGCGGCCCGTACATCGTCGAACGCGGCGCAGCCGCCGTGCGCGACTTCGCCGAGTCGGGCCGACAGGCGGGCTTCCCGCGCGGGGGTTCTCATGAGGCCGTGCCGGGAAACGGTAGTTCGTTCCGCGAATTTGTTAGTCTGGGCCGGTGAGTAAGCATGTTGACGGCCAGATCGGAGCGGTGGCCGCACTGGTGCGGTCCACGTTCCTGGTGAATGCCGTGTACGCAGATTCCGCCCGCGAGTACGGCCTCACACAGCAGCAGGGCCAGCTGTTGTGCGTCCTGATGGCGCAGCCGTACGGCATGACCGAGCTGGGCGCGGTCCTCGGCCTGGCCAAGTCGAGCCTGACCGGCCTGGTGGATCGCAGCGAGCGCAACGGCCTGGTCCAGCGCAACCCCGACCCTCAGGACTCCCGTGCGGTGAGGGTGGCGCTCACCAGGCGGGGCGCCCAGCTGGCCGATGAGTTCTACACCGAGACGTGCCGCCGCGTCGAGGAGCTGACCTCGGGGTTCGCCCCGGCGGAGCGCGACACGCTCGCCGCCCTGCTCGGCCGCATCGTGGCGGACAACAAGGTTCCCACCGTCTTCATGGAACCGGATCACACCCGCTGAACGAGAGAGGGAGTTGCAGTTCGTGCCACGAACTAATATTGTTCGTGCCACGAACTCAACCCCTTTTTCGTGTTGGAGTGTGAATCATGAGCCGTACAGTCGTGATCATCGGTGGAGGTTACGGTGGTTCCGCGGTCGCCAAGGCGCTGGACGCGGAGGCCGACGTCGTCCTCATCGACCCCCGCGACGCGTTCATCAACTCGGCCGGCTCGCTGCGCGCGCTGACCCAGCCCGACTGGGCGCACAACATGTTCTTCCCCTACGACCAGTGGCTCAGGCGCGGCACGGTGGTCCGCGACCGGGCGGTCTCGGCGGACCCCGGCGGTGTCACCCTGGCCTCGGGCCGGCGAATCGAGGCCGACTATCTGGTCCTGGCCACTGGCTCCAGCTACACCTATCCGGCCAAGCCCAACGCAGACTCCACCGGCGAGGTCCTGGACGACCTGCTCCGGACCCACAAGGAGCTGGCGGGTTCCGAGCGGGTGCTGATCCTCGGCGCCGGGCCGGTCGGCCTGGAGCTGGCCGGCGAGATCAAGGAGGTCTGGCCGCACAAGCACGTGACCATCCTCGACCCGGCCGAGCAACTGCTGCCCGCCTTCCCCGCGGAGATGCGCGCGGAGCTGCGCCGCCAGCTCGACGAGCTGGCGGTCCACCTGCGGCTGGGCACCGGCCTGACCGCGCCTCCGGCGACCGAGCCCGGCCAGGCGGCGACGTTCACCGTCGCCACGACGGGCGGGGAGGAGATCACCGCCGACATCTGGTTCCGCGCGCACGGCGCGCGCGTCAACAGCGACTACCTCGCCGACGGCGAGCTGACGACACGTTCGCCGCAGGGTCAGGTGCCGGTCACCGAGACCCTCAACGTCCGCGGGTACGACCGCGTCTACGCGATCGGCGACATCACCGACGTCGCCGAGGCCAAGATGGCCGGATACGCGATGCAGCACGCCGAGGTGGTGGCCCAGAACATCATCGCCCAGCTGCGCGGCGAGCAGCCGGCGGCCACCTACCGGCCGCTGCCCCACCCCATGATCCTGCTGCCCCTCGGCCCGCGCCAGGGTGTCGGCCAGTTGCCCAGCCCCGACGGGCCGGTCGTCGTCCCGGCCGAGACCGTCTCGGCGTACAAGGGGGCCGATCTGTTCACCGGCCGCTTCACCGAGCAGTTCGGCGCCGCCTGACATGGACTACACCCAGCTGGGCCGCAGCGGCCTGTCCGTGTCCCGGCTCATCCTGGGCACGATGAACTTCGGGACGGAAACCTCCGAACAGGACAGTCACACGATCATGGACCGTGCGCATGAGCACGGCATCAACTTCTTCGACACCGCCGACGTGTACAGCGGAGGTCGCACCGAGGAGATCATCGGCCGCTGGTTCGCCACGGGAGGCGGCAGGCGCGACAGGACCGTCCTGGCCACCAAGCTCTACCTCCCGACAGGCGAGTGGCCCAACGACAGCCGCCTGTCCGCGCTGCACATCAAGCGCGCGTGCGAGGCCTCGCTCCAGCGGCTGGGCACCGACCACATCGACATGTACCAGATGCACCACATCGATAGGAACACGCCGTGGGAGGAGATCTGGGAGGCCTTCATCGTCCTGCGCCAGCAGGGCAAGGTGCTCTACTTCGGCTCCTCCAACTTCGCCGGCTGGCACCTCGCCCGGGCACAGGAGGAGGCGCGCGCCCGGCACCTGCTCGGCCTGGTCGCCGAGCAGTCCATCTACAACCTGCTGAACCGCTGGGCCGAGCTGGAAGTACTGCCCGCGGCGCGGCACTACGGGCTCGGCCTGATCCCGTGGTCGCCTCTGCACGGCGGAGTGCTCGGCGGCGTCCTGCGCAAGCGGAAGGAGGGCGGCGCCTCCCGCGGCGACTCCGGGCGATCGGTCCAGACCCTGGCCAAGCACAGGGAAACGATCGAGGCGTACGAGAAGATGTGCGCCGGCCTCGGTGAGGACCCCGCCGACGTCGCTCTGGCATGGTTGCTGGCGCAGGACGGCGTGACCGGGCCGATCGTCGGGCCGCGCACGGTCGAGCAGCTCAACGGCTCGCTCAGGGCCCTGGCGATCACCCTCGACGAGGCCACGCTCGCCAGGCTGGACGAGCTGTTCCCGCCACCCGGGCCGAACGGCGCCAAACCCGCGCCGGAAGCGTACGCCTGGTGAACATCTCCATCCGCACGAAAGGCAGAACCTTGTCCGCACACAACGTCGTCTTCGGCTTCGGCACACATCCGGGCATCGACGACATTCCCGAGCTGCTGCGCGTCGTCCAGCAGGCCGACCGGGACGGGCTCGACATCTTCACCCTGTCGGACCATCCCTACATCGGCGGGCGCCTGGACGCCTACGCCGCGCTCGGCTTCATCCTCGGGCGTACGCGGCACATCGCCGGCTTCGCCAACGTCACCAATCTGCCGACCCGGCCTCCTGCCATGCTGGCCAGGACGGTGACGTCGCTGTCGGCGCTGTCCGGTGGCCGGATCGTGCTCGGCATGGGCGCCGGCGGGCTGTGGGATCGCATCGCCGACATGGGAGTGCCGCGGCTGACGGCCGGCGACGCCGTGGACGCCTTCGAGGAGGCGATCGTCCTGGTCAAGCTGCTGTCGGGCGGCGGCCCTCCGGTCACCTACCAGGGCGATCACTACCAGGTGAACCAGATCGAGCCCGCTCCCGTCGCCGCGCCTCCCGTGTGGACCGGATCGGTCGGCCCGAAATCCCTGGCCGCCACCGGCCGCGTGGCCGACGGCTGGATCCCCGGCCACGCGGCCGACTGGCTCAGCGAACGCTACCGGGCCTCCCGGCCGATCATTGACGAGGCGGCGGCGTCCGCCGGCCGCGATCCGAGCGAGATCCGCACGGTCTTCAACTTCCCCGGACGCATCACCGACCGGCCGCTGCCCGCCACCCGCGACGGCGACGGCCGCTGGATCGGCGGCTCCGTCGCCCAATGGGTCGAGGAACTGACCGGAGCCGTGCTGGAGCACGGCGCGTCGGGCTTCACGCTCTTCTCCGCCGGCCACGGCGCCCCGGACCCCACCCAGCTGGCCCGCTGGGCCCAGGAGATCGTCCCCTCCGTACGCGAGGCGATCGCGAAGTAGGGCGGTTTCCGGGGCCGAGCGCCCGCGCTCGTGGGTCGAACGGTTTCGAGGCGCTCGCGATCGCGCTCAGGACGTCGGTCGGCGGGCCCCAGCCGCTTGCAAGATCTCTCCAAGTGGCGTGGTCTACCGTCCTGGCCATGAGAAAGACACATGTCATCGGTGGACTGCTGGCCTTCGTGATCGGCGCGGGCGTCCCGGCCTCGGCGCAGGCCGCCGCGACCTCCCCCATCCACTGGGGCCCCGTCAGGTCGGCGGCGGGACACTCCGGCCACGCCGAGGCCGATGTCTGGATCACCGACTTCAGCGCCGAGACGTTCGCCGTGTACGGCAAGCTTGACGACCGCGACCCGCACCGCGGCCACTGCGCCTCCATTCGTGCCCGCTTCCACTACGTGGGCGGTGGCACCGGATGGAGCCTGCCCCGCTCGACCTGCTCGGCCAAGAGCTCCTTCCGGCTCACGTCGGACGGAGAGATCAACCAGGTGGACGTGCGGGTCTGCCTCCACGACCTGGGCCTGCGCAAGACCTTCCGGTGCCACGTCGACGCCATCAAGCCCGAGATCATCGCGAACTGGCCGCAGTGACCCTTGGTCTCCTGGCCGAAGCCGGCCTGATGGCGGGATGAAAGCGGTCAAGCATGCCGTTCGGCATGGCTCGCCCCGGATCGCCCGCGTTCGAGAGATGGCAGGAGGTGGGCGAGGTTCCGCCACTGGTCCAGTGGGGCGGTGCGCGGGTCGGAGGGGAGCGCCTGGAGGCAGACGTGGTCGGCGCCCGCCGCCAGGTGGGCGTCGATCCTCTCGGCGATCATGTCTTCGCCGGTGGCCACGAGGGAGTCGACGAGGCGGTCGCTGCCACCGTCGGCGAAGTCGGTGTCGTCGAACCCGAGCCGCCGCCAGCTGGCCCGGTACGGCTCGGCGGCGAGGTAAGCCGCGATGTGGCCGCGCGCCCTCGCCCGTGCCTCGTCGGCGGGCAACCCGGCGACGACCGCCTGTTCGACGATCAACGTTCGATCGGGCCCGAGCACGGTACGGGCGTCGGCGGTGTGTTCCGGCGTCACGAGATAGGAGAACGCGCCCGCGGCCCGGTCTCTGGCCAGGATGAGGGCTTTGGGGCCCAGTGCGGCGAGAACCCGGGGTGCCGTGGGTGCCGTGGCACCCCCGATCCCAGCCAGATCGAGGATGGGATCCGGCTCGTCCAGGCGGTCGAGGTGCTCGCGCAGCGCCGACAGGGGGCGTTCGTAACGCAGGCCCAGCACGCCCTCGACCAGGCGCGCGTGCGAGGTGCCCAGGCCGAGGACGAACCGGCCGGGATGGGTGTCGAGCAGGGAGCGCGTCTGCATCCGGACGTTGCGGGGGTGGCGGCCCCAGATCACCGCGATGCCTGTGCCCACCACCAATGACCTGGTGGCCGCCAGCAGCGTGGACACCTCCATGAACGGGTCGCGAACGAGTCCTTCACTGAGCCATAGCGCGCCGTAGCCGAGCGTTTCGATCTCCGCCGCGATCGCGGCGGACTCCGCTGCCGGGCGCAGATCGATTCCGGAAACCCACAGTCCTACCGTGCCGATCGCGGGCATGGGTGACGTCAAGGGTGACCTCCCTCATAGAATTCGGAGTGGCGCTCCAGATAATACGGAGTGCCGCTCCGGTACGACCAGGGAGGGTGCGAGATGAGTCGCGAAGCCGCTGAGGGGGGCAGGCCGCATGCGGCTGTGCGCACGGACGCACGCCGTAACCGGGCGCGGCTGATCGAGGCGGCGAGCGCGCTGTTCGACGAGGTGGGGGCGGACGCGGCGGCGATGAACGACGTGGCCAGGCGGGCGGGAGTCGGGCCTGGCACGCTGTGGCGTCACTTCCCGAACAAGGACGCCCTGATCGCGGAGATCGTCGGCGAGAGTCTGGACGGGCTGGCGAACCTGGCCGCCGACCTGCTGGACACCAGCCCCCCCGAACCGGACTTCCTCCGGCGATGGGTCGCCGCGCTCGTGCGGCACATCACCCGGCACCAAGGGCTCGCCGCTCGGTTCGCGCGCGCCTCCGAGCACGTCGGCAGCCCGCTGGGCGCGCGCTGCCAGGCCGTCGAGCAGGTAGCCGCGGACCTCGTCGCACGCTCGCGAGAGCTCGGCCAGGTACGCGGCGATCTCACCGGGGCCGAGCTCATCCGCCTGGCGACGGCCGTCGCCTGGCTCGACGAGGCAGCCACGGAACCTGACACCGCCGCACGCCTCCTCGACCTGGTCTTCGACGGCATTCGCGCCCGCTGAGCGATGTCAGGAGCTCGCGTCTCCTGGGGCCTCGTGGGCGCCTCCCGCCGGGGCCGCCTGTCCTGCTCGCGCGGCGCTGACGGCGCGGCCGAGTGGCTGCGCCGCGAGCGTCGCAAGCGCGAGGCGCGTACCCATGAGATCATCACGCCCACACAGTGGTGAACTAGGTCGAATGAGACTCCAGAAGACGCTGGTGGACGAGATGCTCGTCTACAGCTTCATGATCGTCCTGCTCACCGGCGCCTTCCTCGCGTTCTTCTACACCCCCGGCGAGCGGGTGATCTACGACGGCTCCTTCGCGCCGCTGCTCGGCATCGAGATGAGCGGAGCCTATGCCTCGACGCTGCGGCTCAGTTTCGACGTCCGGGGCGGCCTGTTCATGCGGCACCTCCACCAGTGGGCGTCGTTGATCTTCCTGGTGGGGATCGTCCTGCGCGCGCTGCTCAGCCGTACGCTCCGCCAGATGCCGCCCGGGGTGGCGCTGCTGGGGCTGGCCGCGCTCAACCTGGTCGTCGGCTACGCCCTGACCGACGACCTGTACGCCGGGAGGATCGTGGGAGGGCTGCCGATCGCCTGGTGGTACGGCGCGCACCTGCTGCTGGCGCTCGTCGTGGCGTCCGCCCTGGTGCTCGCCTGGCGGCGAACGGGTGTTCAGCGGCCCAGGGTTCTCTCCTTCGTGGTGATCTGTCTGAACCTCACGCTGCTGGCGTTCTTCTTCCCGCTCAACCAGATCTGGCTGAGCGGGCCGTCCCGGTGACGCGTCCCGGCTGGGGCATCGCTCGCCGCGCGATCGGAACGCTGGTCGACGGGGCCGGCCTCGTCAGGAGGACCGCCGGATCGCGGTGACGTCGAACTCCAGCGTCACCTTGTCGCTGATCAGGACCCCTGTCGCGGCGTTCCAGTTCACCTCCCAGTCCTTGCGGTTGATCGTGGCGCTCCCCGTGAAGGCGATCCGGAGGTCGCCCCGCGGGTCGTGCTCGGCGCCGGCCAGCTCGACGTCCACGGTGACCGGCCTGGTCACGCCACGGATGGTCAGGTCACCGGTGACCTGGAAGGTGGTCCCGTCCATCTGCTTCACCCTGGTCGAGACGAAGGCGATGGTCGGGTGGCCGTCCACGTCGAGGAACTTGCCGCGCAGCTGATCGTCGCGCTGCCGGTTGCGGGTCTGGATGCTCCTCGCCCCTATCGTCAGCGCGACTCCGGACTTCGACGGGTCGTCGCCGTCCAGGCGCGCGCTGCCCTCGAACTCGTCGAACCGCCCGCGCACCCTGGTGGACATCGCGTGCCGGGCGACGAAGCCCAGCCGCGTGCGGGCGGTGTCGAGGGCGTAATCGCCGGTCAGCTCGCCGAGCTTGGTCATGGTTGTCATGCCTGGTCGCTCCTCAGGGGGAAAGATGGTCGATCCGTCGGCGCCGGCCTCATGGCCGCGGGTGGGCGCCGGTGAGGCGATATCGCGGGACAGGGAGGCCGGCCCTGCCGCCGCCGCGCTTTCCTGCTTGCGGGATGGTGTTCGTTTCACCAGTACGACGACACAACCCCGCGGAATGTGAGGCGACGCGCCGACCTCACATTCCGGGGTGATGTCTCGTCGTACTGGTGAGGGCAGATGCGACGAAGGAAAGTCGGGGAGACCATGACCACCCCATCCGATCCGGCGGACGGCGGGCTCGATCCGAGCCTGAGTGCGATCACGAGGGAGCGGCGTCAGCTGATCAATCTCGCCTACCGGCTCCTCGGCTCGCTGGCCGATGCCGAGGACGTCGTCCAGGAGACCTACGCCCGCTGGTACGCCATGTCCCGGCAGCAGCAGGAGGCCATCGAGTCCCCCGGCGCCTGGCTGACGAGGGTCGCCAGCCGCGTCTGCCTGGACCTGCTCGGCTCGGCACGGGCCCGGCGGGAGAGCTACGTGGGCGAATGGATCCCCGAGCCGCTGCCCGACCGTACGGAGTGGATCGACGGGCGGTCGGGCGGCAGCACGGCCGACCCCGCCGACCGGGTCACGCTCGACGAGTCGGTCAACATGGCCTTCCTCGTCGTGCTCGAGGCGATGACCCCGGCCGAGCGCGTCGCGTTCATCCTGCACGACGTCTTCCGCTACTCCTTCGCCGAGGTGGCCGAGATCGTCGGCCGTACGCCGGCGGCCTGCCGCCAGCTGGCCTCCTCGGCCCGCCGCCGCATCCGCGTCTCGCAGGCGCCCGCGGCTCCGGCGGCCCGGCAGGCCGGCATCGTCAGGGACTTCAAGCACGCATGGGAGGCCAAGGACATCGGCGCTCTCGTCGGCCTCCTCGCGCCCGACGCGACGGGGATCGCCGACGGCGGCGGCCTGGTCAGCGCCGCTCTCCACCCGGTCGAAGGCAGCGAGCGGATCGCCCGCACGTTGGTCGACATCGCCGACCTGGTACCCGGCCTGACGATCCTGGAGCGTACGGTCAACGGTCAGCCCGGCCTGGTGGCCCAGCACGACGGCGTCACCGTGGTGGTGATGGCGTTCGACGTCGTGGGCGACCGCATCAAGCGCTTCTGGGCGGTTCGGAACCCCGAGAAGCTCCGGCCCTGGACGGCCGCCTGACGCCCGCCGCCCGATGGACGTGCCGGCCGGCCCGGACGCGCCGCCGCTGCCGCCCGCCGTCCCGAACCGTGGTCGAGGGCGCTCGGCTCATGGGCTCGGGTACGGTCCGTCGGTCGCGTCGGTCGCGTCGGTCGCGTCGGTCGCGTCGGTCGCGTCGGTCGCGGCGTTGGCGTAGCGGCGGGCCAGGTGCGCGAAGGCGTCCTTGAGCTCGGCCGGGCCGACCACCTCGATGTCGGCGTCGAACCTGCCGATGGTGGCGGCCAGGCCGGGCCACGACCACGAGCCCAGGACGAGCCGGCAGCGGTCCGGGCCGAGCTCCTCGACGACGCCGTCGCGGGTGTAGCGGGACACGGCGGCGGCGGGGAGGTCGAGGATCACCTCGCCGCGGCACGGCCAGTCGCCCGAGCCGTCGGAGCCCCGGAACCTGCCGGCCACGAAGGCCGCCACATCACCTCCGGGCAGCTCGCGCGGGGTGAAGCGGGGTCCGGTAGGGGTGCGCGGGGTGATCCGGTCGGCGCGGAAGATGCGCCAGTCCTCGCGGTCGAGGTCCCAGGCGACGAGGTACCAGCACCCGTCCCAGGTGACGAGGTGATGGGGCTGCGCCCGGCGCGGCGGGGTCTGGTCGCCGGTGTCGTCCGGCCCGTGCCGGTAGTCGAAGCGCAGCACCTCGCGGGCGTGGACGGCGGCACTGAGCGCCACGAGCACGCTGCTGTCGACCTGTCGGTACGGCAGGCCCGCGGGCCGTTCGACGGCGGTGACCCGCAGGGTGTCGATCCGGCGGCGCAGCCGTACGGGCATGACCTGCCGGACGGTGTTCAGCGCGCGCGCCGCGGCTTCCTCGATGCCGGCGCCGGCGGTGGTGGCGATCTGGAGCGCGACGGCCAGGGCGACGGCCTGCTCGTCGTCGAACAGCAGGGGAGGCAGCTCCGTGCCGGCGTCGAGCCGGTACCCGCCGTCGGGGCCCTTGGTCGCCACGATGGGATAGCCCAGCTCGCGCAGGCGGTCGACATCACGGCGGACGGTGCGCGGGCTGATGTCCAGCCGCTCGGCCAGCAGCGCACCCGGCCAGTCCCTGCGCACCTGGAGCAGCGAGAGCAACGCCAGCAGCCGCGCTGAAGTCTTCGGCATGAACCCCATGGTGCCGCGAGAAGCGGCCACTCTCTGTCCGCTTCCTCTGCGACTGTTGTCGCGTGCCACTCAACGACAACCATCCGAAAGGTCCGAACGCCGTGAACGCCACCACCACGCCCCCCTCGACCCTCGACGCCGAGCGGGGCGACCTGCTCGCCGCGCTCGCGACCGCGCGAGCCGCCCTGACCAACACCGTCCGCGGGCTCAGCGACGAGCAACTGGGCCGGCGCCCGACGGTCAGCGAGCTGTGCCTGGGCGGGCTGATCAAGCACGTCGCCTCCATGGAGGAGAACTGGATGCGCTTCGCGACCGAGGGCCCGTCGGCGATGCCCTACGACCTGCCCGACGGTGTCACCTGGGCCGACCTCGCGTCCGGCACCGCACGCGAGGTCCCGCAGTGGGCGATCGACCACCAGAACGACTTCCGGATGCTGCCCGGCGAGACGCTGGCGGGGATCCTCGCGCGTTACGAGCGGGTCGCCGCCCGCAGCGCGGAGATCGTCGCCGCCCTCCCCGACCTGTCGGCGACGCACCCGCTGCCGGAGGCGCCCTGGAACGAGCCGGGAGCGGTGCGCAGCGTGCGCGGGGTGCTGATGCACGTCATCGCCGAGACCGCCCAGCACGCCGGGCACGCCGACATCCTGCGCGAGACGCTCGACGGGCAGAAAACGACCTGAGCGGTGACGGGCTCCTGCTGATCGGGGGGCCGAGTCATGGCAGCGCCGCCCTCGGCCCCCTCATGGCGCGCGGTCCGTGAGCAACTCCGCCATACGGTCCGCGAACTCGGTGAGCCGGTCCAGCCATGATCCACCGCGGGCGATACGGAATCCGTGCCGGCGGCCCCAGAACGCGGCCTGGACGGCATGGAACTGGGCCCACCGCCGAACGCGTTCGCGATCGAGCTCGGCGGCCTCGGCGAAGACGTCCAGGGTACGGTCGACAGCCTTGCGCACGTCGTCCGCGTCGAGGAACGTCAGCGCGCGCGACTTGAGCAGCGTGCCGCCGTCGTAGGCGGGATCTCCCACGTACCCCTTGGGGTCGACGGCCAGCCAGGGCTCGCGGTCGGCGCGCAGGATGTTCCCGGCGTGGAGATCGCCGTGGATGAGGACGTCCGGCTGGACCCGGCCCAGCTCGCGGACGGTCGCCACGGCGGTGTCCACCACGCGACGCGACAGTGTGTGCGTCAGCTCCTCGGCGTCCTTGCCCAGCTGCTCCTCCCAGGCGTCGGCCTGCTCCCTCAGCCGGGGCAGGCCAGGCGGCGCGGGGACGGCCAGCCGGCGACTGAGCCGCCCGGCGACCGTCACGACCTCGTCACCGTCGTCGACCTCCGCCAGCGTCGAGGTCCGGACCCGCTCCAGCAGCATGGCGAAACGCTCGTCGTCGCGCTCGTGCAGCAGAACGGCTCCGCGCCCGCCCCACGCCGCGAACGCGTCCGGCTCATGGACGTTGCCGGGATGCGGAAACGACACCTTCAGCACAGCGGTCAGCTCGTCCCGCCGCCGCACCGGGACGACGACCCCGACGCCCCCGTGCAGGACCTGGCCGTCAGGCACGCACCCCCAGCGTTCCAGGAGCCTGTCCACGATGCTGGGCAGTTCGGCGAGCCACGCCGCGCCGGCCTCTCCTTCACGCTCGACGGTGCTCCGCGCGAACGCCTCCGGTATCCCGATCATTCGGGCACCTTACGCGCCGGCCCGCCGCCCCTGCCAGGCCCGAGCCCGGGCCGACCCCGACCGCCGCCGGCCGCCGCGAGCGCGTGATCTCCCGCGGGTCAGGTCACGGTCCTGGTGATCGAGTCGACGCGACGGACCCGCCCGTCGGAGGCGAGCCGGGCGAACAGGTGGACCTCGATCCGCAAGGTCCTGTCCTTCCTGGTCACGACGGTCATGGTGTAGCGGGCGGCGGCCCGCCGGGCATCAGACCACCTCGAACGTGCTCATCATGGCCATGTCCTCGTGCTCGAGGTTGTGGCAGTGCATGACGTACCGGCCCCGGTAGCCGGTGAAGCGGGTGATGATCTCCACGGTCTGCGCCTCCCGCAGCTCGACGGTGTCCTTCCATTCCGGTGGCCCGCTCGGGCGCTCGCCGCCGGCCGACAGCACCTGGAACGGCGACAGGTGCAGGTGCACCGGGTGGGCGACGTCGCTGGTCAGCCGCCAGATCTCCACCTGGCCGAGCTTCGGCCTGGCATCGACGCGGCGGGCGTCGAAGGGCTTGCCGTTGATCAGCCAGCCGGTGTGGCCGTGCATGTCGCCGCTGGTGAACTCGAAGTCGCGGGTCACCGTTGCCTTGGCCGGGTCGAGCGGTTCGACCCGTGACAGCGTCGTCGGGATGGCCGAGTCGTCGCGGGCGTTCCGCTCGACGGTGAAGCGCATCACCCGGGCCTGGGCCCCCTCGTCGGCGAGGTTGCGCAGTTCGACCTGGTCGCCCACCCGGTAGGCGGCGAAGTCGACGATCACGTCCGCGCGCTCGCCCGGCGCGAGCCGTACCCGGTCGACGGGCCGTGGCGCGGACAGCAGGCCGCCGTCGCTGCCGATGCGCACCAGGCTGCCGCCGGGCGAGAGGGCCAGCTCGTAGGTGCGGGCGTTGGAGCCGTTGAGCAGCCGCAGCCGGTAGCGGGCGCGGTCCACCCCGAGCTGTGGCCAGGGCGCGCCGTTGACCAGGACGACATCGCCGAGCACGCCGCCCATGAACGCCTCCCGGGCTCCGGGCCCGTCGGGCCGGGCCGGGTAGGGCATGGTGCCGTCGGCGGCGAAGGACCGGTCGCAGATCAGTAGCGGGACGTCCCGCTCGCCCGACGGCAGCGGCAGCGCCTCTTCCTGGTCGTCGCCGACCAGGAAGAACCCGGCCAAGCCGCGCCAGACCTGCGGCCCGGTGTGGTCCATGCGGTGGTCGTGGTACCAGAGCGTGGCCGCGCGCTGCTCCAGCGGGAAGACGTGGTCGCGGTGGGTGCCCGGCTGGACCAGGTCGGTGGGGTAGCCGTCGGACTCCGGCGGGGTGTGGCCCCCGTGCAGGTGCGTGACGGTCGGCGCGCCCAGGCGGTTGGTGACGCGCACCACGGTCCTGCGGCCGCTGCGCGCCCGGATGGTCGGTCCGGGGAACTGCCCGTCGTACCCCCAGATCGGGGTGCGCAGGCCGGGCAGGATCTCCACCTCGGCCTGCTGCTGCACGAGCTCGTAGTAGTCGGTGCTCGCGTCGGTCCGGTACGGCTTGGCGACCGCGGGCAGCGGCAGCGGCACCGTGTACGGCCTGGGCAGCGGCGCGCCGCTCGTCAGAAGCCTCGGCAGCGGGGTCCGGCCGAGCAGCGAGCAGCCCGGCACGCTCAGCGCCGCGCCCACGCCGAGCAGCCGCAGCGCCTGCCGTCTGGTCATCGTCATGCCGAGGCCGTCCCCGTGCGGCGGACGGACCAGGTCTGGCTCAGCCGGAACATGCTCACGCCGAACATCAGCACGCCGAGCGGCACATGCAGGGTCTTCATGTGCGCCATGCCCAGCGCCATCTGTGCCAGGGTCGCCGCGAGCATGCCGACGGCCGGAACGATGTCGCTCGACCGCCGCGTCACCAGTGCGGCGACCAGATGGAGCAGCACGGTGACCGCCACGACGACGGCCGTGGCGCCGTGCGCCGTCCGGCCGCCGGGCGAGGCCAGCAGCAGCCCGGCGGTGACCGCCTGGAGGAGCAGGGCGACGGTCTGCGCGGTGAGCGCGATACGCAGGAACATGATTCTCCTCAGCGGGTGGCGAGTCGGGCACCGACGCCAGCAATCGTCGTCCGGTCAGTGCCGGGGGGCGTCCCCCGAGGGAAGGCATCTGCCGCTACCGCCCCGGGATCAACGCCCGACTCGAACTACTACGCCGGGATTAGCCCCGCCGCACGGGCGACCGGACGAGCCGGAATCACGCCCTCGCGAGATCGCCCGGTTCGTGGCGCCCTGGCCTCGGTCGGCGCCCGTGTCCCCGGTTCGCGCCCGTGTCCCCGGTTCGCGGCGGTGGAGCGACGGTGGAGCGGCGGGGGAGCGGCGGTGGAGCGGCGGGGGAGCGGCGGTGATGTGGAACGCGGCAGGCCGGGACCCGTCACCCCGCGAGGTGGCCCCGGAGGAACTCGAGGATCTCCGCCCGCGCGGCCTTCGCCTGCGGCACCGCGCCCGGCATGCTGAGGAACGCGTGCGTCGCGCCGGGGTATTCGGTGAGCCGCGCGGGCGTTCCGGCCGCTCGCAGCCGTTCGGCGTAACGGCGGCCGTGGTCGGCCAGCGGGTCCAGGGTCGGCACGACCACGAGTGCCGGGGCCAGCCCGCCCAGGTCGTCGGCGTACAGCGGCGACATCGCGCGAGGATCGGTTCCCGGCGGAACGGCGAAGCGGTGCAACAGCCGCATCTGCGGCAGGGTGAGGGTCGGGCTGTCGGCGTACTGGGTGACCGAGGCGTGGTCGAACATCGTCGAGGTCAGGTCGACAGCGGGGTTGACCAGCGCCTGCGCCCGCAGCGGCAGCCCGGACTCCCTGGCCCGGAGCGCGGCCAGCGCGCTGATCAACGAGCCGGTGCTCTCCCCGAAGACGGCGGTCCGCGCCGGGTCGATTCCCCACTGGGCGGCGTGCCGCACCACGTGCCGGAGCGCGTCCCAGCCGTCGTCGACGGCCGCCGACAGCGGAGTGTCCGGGTCCAGGAGGCGGTGCTCGACCGAGACGACGACCGCGGGCAGCCGAGTCGCGAGGCGGCTGTTCACCCAGTCGCTCTGCACCGCCGTACCCACGAACCCGCCGCCGTGCACGTGGAGCACGAGCGGCAGGTCGCCGCGCCCGTCGCGGCGTCCGGGCGACGGCCGGTACACCCGGACCGGGAGCCGGCGGTCGGCCAGCGCCAGTTCCTCCCACTGGATCGTGGCGCCGCGGTCGGGAAGCCCGGTGATCACCCGTGCCAGACGGGATGCCCGCTTGCGGTTCTCAGCGTCGCGGTAGGCGACGAGCTCCTCGGTCGTCATCGCCGGCCAGTCCGGCTGCTTCCCCAGGGCGTGCAGCAGCCGGATGCCCAGCGGCGGTCGCTCCGTACCGGTGACCTCGCTCATGTGTCCTCCTCGGCCCACAGTTTCGCTACTACAAGTATCGATACCGATAGTAGCGCAATGGGTTATCGTGTGGGCATGACCCGAGCGACCACATCCGCCAGACCACCCGGTCGCCCGCGCTCCGGCGTCAACGCCGTGGTCTTCGCCGCGACGCTGAGCACGGTCCACGAGCTCGGCTACGCGCGTGCCACCGTCGACCGCATCGCCGCCGCGGCCGGCGTCGCCAAGACGACGATCTACCGTCGCTGGCCCTCGAAGGGCGCGCTGATCGTGGACTGCCTCCTCGACGCGTTCGGCCCGGTGCCGCTGGAGGGCGCCGGCCGAGCCGAGCTCATGGCCTCGGCCATCCGCTGGATCGCGGCGAAGATCGGCGAGCCCGGGGTGGGCGACGCGTTCGCGGGCGTGTTCAGCGACGCCGTCAGCGATCCGGCCCTGCGCGAGGTCCTGTCCGCGCGGTTGCAGGACCCCTACCGGCTCGCGCTCCAGGAGGCGCTCGGCGAGCCGGAGAACCGGGTCCTGTTCTTCATCGACGTCGTCGTCGGAACGTTGCTCCACCGGCTGGGCATGACCGGCGAGCCGATGGCCGACGCCGACGTCGCCGCGCTGGCCGAGATGGTCCTGTCGCACTTCGCCGACGGCTGACCGCCGCCAACACCTGGGTGTGAGCGGTCGAACAGGCAGGTCCCGCAGAACATGACCGTGCCAGGGGAGGCGCTTGGTCGGCTTCCTGCCTCACGCGAGGGTGAGGGCATCGGTTCCCCCGGCGATGAGGATGTCGTAGCGGTCCTCGCTCTCCTCGAACCCGGTGTCGGTGAACATGTAGGCGGGCTGGGCTGTGGCGAAGTGCCGCTCGCCGATGGTCAGGCGGGTCGAGCCGCCGGCCACGGCCAGCCGTACCGGAACACCGGCGGGACGCCGGATGGTGAGGTCGGCCGCGCCGCCGGCGACGCGGACGGGCACCCGGCCGTGCGGCTGGGGCAGGTCGAGGCGCACGTGCTCGACCCCGCCCTGCAGGTCGATCCCGGCCAGCCGGAGCTCGCGCAGGTCGGCGTCCACCCGCGAGGTCCGGCCCTGTACTTCCACCGCCCACGGACCGGCGGCGTTGAGCACGATCTGGCCGCCATGCCGCCGGTCACCGATGTGGAAGCTGCGCGGGAAGTCGACCACGACCCCGTCGGTGACCGGCCGAACCTCCGGCAGCACACCGTCGAAGCTGAGCTTGTACGGCTCGGCCATGGCCGGGTCCACCTGGAGTGTGAGGTCGGCGGCGCCCGGGACGAACGCGATCTTCATGGTTGCTCTCCTGTCGTGTTGTCGCTGGTCACGACCGTACGGAGCAGCAAGATCAGGGTAATCAGTCATATAGCGGTCGCTATGACTTAAGTCGGTCTAAGTAGCATCTTGGGATGCTCTACGGCAGGACCCGCGAACAAGAGGCACTCGACCGGCTGCTGCGCGACGCCGCCGACGGCGTCAGCGGCGTCCTGGTCCTCGGCGGTGACCCGGGTGTCGGCAAATCCGCGCTGCTCGACCACGCCGTGGAGCGAGCCGGGGCCGAGTTCACCGTGTTGCGCGGCGGAGGCGTGGAGTCGGAGGCGGAGCTGCCGTACGCGGGGCTGCATCTGCTGCTGATGCCCGTGCTGGAGCAGCTGGAGGCGCTGCCGGAGGTGCAGGCGACGGCGTTGCGCGGCGCGCTGGGCATGACCGCGGCGCGGGCCGGTGACCGGTTCCTGGTCGGGGTCGCGGTGCTGAGCCTGCTGGCGGCGGTGTCGGCCGAGCGGCCCCTGCTGTGCGTGGTGGACGACACACAGTGGCTGGACCGGGCCTCGGCCGACGCCTTGCTGTTCGCCGCGCGCCGGCTGCGCAGCGAGCGGGTGGCCCTGCTGCTCGCCGCGCGCGAGGAGTTCCACGCCCCCGGTCTGCCCGAGCTGCGGGTGTCCCCGCTGGACGCGTCGGCGTCGGCCGAGCTGGTGGACGCGATCGCCCCGGGCCTGGCCGTGGACGTGCGCGAGCGCGTGCTGGCGGAGGCGGGCGGCAACCCGCTGGGGCTCATCGAACTGCCCCGCAGCGTCCCCGGCGGCGGCGATCTGGGCGAGCTGCCGCTCACGCGGCGGCTGCTGGACGCCTTCGGGCAACGCCTCACCGCGCTGAGCGAACCGGCCGGGACATTGCTGCTGGTGGCCGCGGCCGAAGACACGGGCGACCCGGCGCTGATCCTGCGCGCCGCGGCCCGCCTGGGCGCCGATGAGCGGGCGCTGGAGGAGTGCGAACGCTCCGGGCTCGTCGAGGTGGCCGGAGCGCGGGTGCGCTTCCGCCATCCGCTGGTCCGGTCGGCGGTCTATCAGGCGGCGGGCTTCGCCAGGCGCGGGGCGGTCCACCGGGCGCTGGCGGAGGTCAGCGAGCCCGAGCGGCGGATCTGGCACCTGGCCGCGGCGGTGACCGAACCGGATGAACGGCTGGCCGCCGAGCTGGAGCGGTCAGCCGAGACGTTCCTGCGGCGCAGCGGGCACGCGGCCGCGGCGGCGTGGGAGCGGGCCGCGCTCCTCACCCCCGAGGCCGATGCCAGGGCCGTACGGCTGGCCAAAGCCGCCGAGGCGGCCATCTCGGCCGGGCGGCTGCGCCGGGCCGCCCAGCTCACCGACCAGGCGGCGCGCCTGACCGGCGACGAGCTCGTCCTGGCCCACCTGGCCAACCTCAGGGCCGACGTCGACTTCGAGCACGGCGCCGTCGAGGCCGCGAGCCTCACCCTGCTGGAGGCGGCCAGGCCGCTGGCCGCCGCGCATCCCGGCCGGGCCACCTCGCTGCTGATCCAGGTCGTGCGCAACGCCTGGTACGCCCATGACGTCAAGCTCGCGCGCCGGGCCACCGACCTGCTGATGTCCCTCGGCAGCGGCACCGACCCCGCGCGTCCGGCGTCGGCCATGGCCACGGGGATCACGGCGCTGCTCGAGGACGATCCGGCGCGGGCCCTGCCGCTGCTGCGCGAGGTGGTGGAAGGGGCCAGGCACGTCGATCACGGCGAGCACGGCCTGCGCAACAACGCCCTGTCGGTCGCCCTGCTCGTCGGCGACCACGCCACGGCCCTGAGCATGGCTCGCGCGCTGGCCACCGAATGCGCCGCGCTCGGCATGGTGGCCTGGCTGCCGCACACCCACCTGGCGCTGGCCGGCGTCGAGCTCCTGCGCGGCCGTCATCTGGACGCGGCCGCCGACGCCGACCACGCCGAGCAGGTGGCGGCACAGACCGGCCAGACGCATCTGGAGGCGCAGGCGTGCGGGGTGCGGGCCTGGCTCGCCGCGGTCCGCGGCGTCGAGGAGGACTGCCGGCCGCTCGCCGAGCGGGCGGCGGCGATGCCTTCGGGCCAGGTGTGGGCGCAGTGGGCGCTGGGCCTGCTGGAGCTGGTCCGAGGCCGTTACGAGCAAGCGGCCGACCACCTGGCGCGCGCTGCCCGCCAGCAGCCCGCCGCCGTACCCGACCTGGTCGAGGTCCTGGTCAGGCTGCAGGAGCCGGAGCGTGCCCGCGCGGCCCACGACCGGTTCGCCCGCTGGACGGCCGCCGCCGGCCAGCCATGGGCGCAGGGCCTGCTGGCCCGCTGCCGGGCACTGCTGGACGGCGACGAGCAGGACTTCGCCACGGCGATCGACCTGCACCGGGCCGCCGACCGCCCCTTCGACGCCGCGCGCACGCGGCTGCTACTCGGTGAGCGGTTGCGGCGCGAGCGGCGCAAGCAGGAGGCCCGTACGGTCCTGCGGGAGGCGGTGCACACATTCGAACGGCTGGGTGCCCTTCCCTGGCTGGAGCGGGCCTCGTCGGAGCTGCGCGCCACCGGTGAGTCCCTGACCAGGAGCGCCGACGCCGCCTTGCTGTCGCGGCTCACGCCACAGGAGCTCCAGGTGGTACGGCTGGCCGCGACGGGAGCCAGCAACAAGGAGATCGCCGCCCAGCTGTTCCTCAGCCCCCGGACCGTCGGGCACCACCTGTACAAGGCGTATCCGAAGCTGGGCGTCACCACCCGGACCGAGCTGGCCGGCCTCATCCTGTCGTGACGCGCAGCGGGAGCTCCACGATCAGCGCGGCGACCACGACGGCCGCCACCGCGACGACCGTCAGCGCGGTGAAGGCGGTCTGGATGGAGCCCATCTCGTACAGCGCCCCGGTCATCGTCACCCCGGCCACGCCGCCGAGCTGGCGCAGGAAGGGACCGGCGCCGCCGGCCACCCCGGCGTCCGCGGCCGGCACGCTGTTCTGCGCGACGAGAGTGACCAGCTGCATGAGCATGCCGGCCCCGAGACCCTGCACGGCCATCACGGCCCAGCCGGCACCGGTCAGCGCCATGCCTGCCGTACCGGCCGCGGTCAGAGCTGTGCCCGCCACCAGGACCGGCTTGTAGCGACCGGTGGCGGCGATCACCCGTCCGGACAGGAAGGATGCGACGACCGCCCCGACCAGCAACGGCAGCAGCAGGACGCCGCTGGCGGCCGCGGAGACGCCACCGGCCTGCAGATGGAGGGGGAGATAGGTGACCGAGGAGAGCATCACCGCTCCCTGGAGCGGGGCGAGGATCGCGGCGAGGGCGAAGTTCCGCACGGCCAGCAGGCGTGGCGGCAACACCGCCAGGTAGTCGGCCAGGCGCCGGGCCCGGCCCTGCCGTGCCGGTGGCGGGAGCCGTACCAGGAGGGCCAGCGTCACGAAGGCGACGGCGCCCAGCGGAAGGTTGACCAGGTAGGCCCAGCGCCAGGACAGCGCGTCGGTGAGCAGCCCGCCCGCCAGCGGGCCGCCGATCATGGCCGCGGCCGTCACCGCGGTGACATACCCCTGGTAGCGGGCCCGTTCGCGGGGCGGGAGCAGTGCGGCGATCACGGTGACGACGCCGACCATCAGCCCGCCCGCTCCGACGCCCTGGACCGCTCTGGCGGCCACCAGCTGGGTCATGTCCTGCGCCGCCGCGCAGGCCGCCGACCCGATCTCGAACAGGACCAGCGCGGTCAGCAGCACCCGCTTGTGCCCCAGCAGGTCCGCCGCTCTGCCCCACAGCGGCAGAGTGAGCGTGGAGGCCGCCGCGTAGCCGGCGACCACCAGTTCGACCTGCTCCCGCCCGCCGAGCTCGGCGACCAGGGCGGGGGCGATGACACCGGTGAGCGTGGTGTCGAGCGTGGCCAGCAGCAGCAGGATCAGCAGGGCCATGAAGACGATCCGCATGGCTACTTCATCATCGAGGCGGACATCTGCTTCTTCAGCGGCGGCACCGCGTTGAAGAAGCGGAACATGCTCTTGGTGAGGAAGCGCTGCACCGGGTTGGCGCTGACGCCCATCTTCAGGTTCCGCATGGCCAGCGCGACCGCCTTGAAGGCGTAGTCGATCATCTCGACCTCGTAGGCGTGCACCGCCTCCGGCAGCGTCCGCCGTCCCTTGACGTGGTCGACCAGGTTCGCGCACAGCAGCCTGGCGTCGAGGATCGCGGTGTTGGCGCCGACGCCCGCGGTGGGCGGCATGTTGTGGATCGCGTCGCCGATCAGCGTGACGTTGGTCGTCTGCCACGGCTTGACCGGGGTGGAGCTCTTCAGCGGGAAGATCGAGATGCTGCCGAGGTCGCTGCGGGCGATCAGCTTGTGCAGCCGCGGGCTCCAGCCCTGCAGCGCCTGGAAGGCGACCTGCTGCAGTTCGGCGCCGTCCATGCGCTCCAGCTCGGCCCGGTCGCCCAGCTTGTCCCAGGTGGTGACGATGTTCCACATGATGTAGTCGGCGCTGTTGTCCAGCAGGAGGCCCTCGCCGGGGGTCTCGGCCACCGAGCCGCGGGTGCGGAACTCGTGCGCGGCCAGGAAGACCGCCTTGCCCTGCGGCCCGAACAGGAACCCCGAACCGGCGAACAGCTGCCTCGGCAGCAGCTTGCGGGTCTCGTCGTCCAGCGGGACCTTGGCCGAGACCGACAGCGCGCCGGTGTCGACACGCTCGGCGTGCGGCAGCAGCTGATGGCGGACCCGCGAGTTGACCCCCTCCGCGCCCACCAGCAGGTCGCCGTCGGCGTGGGTGCCGTCGTCGAAGTAGGCGCGCACCCTGCCGTCCGGGCGCGGCTCGTACCGCGTGAACGTCTTGCCGTACTGGACGACTCCTTCCAGACCGCTCAGCAGCACCTCCCGCAGCGAGATGCGGCTGACGGACTTGAAGCTGTCGATGTAGTGCTCGGGCGCGTCAGGGTCCCCGATGGCCAGCAGCTCGGAGAAATCGGAGTCGTAGAAGCCCAGCGTGGTGTTGGGCTTGCCCGACGTCGCCACGAACCGGTCGTACAGCTCCTTCGGCAGGCACTCGTGCAACGCGGCGGACCCCTTGGGGGAGATGTGGATCCGGTAGCCCTGCAGCCGGTCGTCCTTGGCCCGGTCACGCTCGTAGACCGCCACCGAGATGCCGGCCCTGCGCAGCCCCTGGGCGAGCGTGAGCCCGCCGATGCCGCCACCGACGATCAGAACATGGAACGACATGGTGCCCTCCGAAACAGGTAAGGGTCGATCAGGAATCGATGCCTGAACGGTACGAATCCATCCGCTGCCGAGGCATCAGGCATCCGACTTAGGTGGCCGACCCATCCTGCTGTTCGCCGCGGTCGCGTGGCGGGCTGCGAGCTGTAGCCTTCGACTGTCAGGAGAACGAACGCGGCAACGGGAGGCATCGCGGATGCACCTGGGCAGTCTCGAGCGGGCGATCATGGAGTCCCTCTGGCAGCGGCCCGACGGTATGTTCGCTCAGGACCTCGCGGCCGGGCTTCCCTCGCAGCCGGCCATCACCACCGTGTTGACGGTGCTCGTCAGGCTTTCGCGCAAAGGCATGGTTTCGAGAGAACGCGTGGGACGGGCCCACCTGTACAAGGCCGCCGTGGAGAAGGACGCCGTCGTCGCGGAGGCCATGCGCGCCGCGCTCGACGAGGCGACCGACATCGAGGCGGCGGTTCAGCGCTTCGTCGGAACGGTGAGTCCCGAGGTGGCGGCGGCTCTGCGCGAGGCGCTCGGCGCCCGGGAGGGAACGTCGTCATGACGGTCTGGCTGATCGCCGCCGGTGCCGCGTTGCTTCCCGTGGTCGTGGGAGGCCGTACGGCCCGGCGGCTCGCCTCGGCTGCCTGGGCTTACCGCCATCCGCGCGCCGCCCTGGTGCTCTGGCAGGCCGTCGGGCTGGCCGGAGGCCTGGGCGCGGTGGGCGTCGGCCTGGTCGCGGCGGTGTGGCCCCTCGAGGCCGTCTTCCCACACGGCATGCACACGCTCGCGGGTCAGATCGCCGCCGGAGACGGGCTCGACGGGCTCGGACCCGTGCAGGTGGTGGCGCTGGCCTGGTCGGCGGGGCTGTCCATCTGGCTGCTGGCCCACACGATCAGGGTCACCGCCAGGACGGTGCTCGACCAACGGCGTCAGCGGTTCCTGGTCGACGTCGTCGCGGACCATCTGCCGATGCACGACGTGTACGTTCTGCCCAGCGAGCGGCGAGTGGCCTACTGCGTGCCCGGCCGGCACGGGCGCGTCGTTCTCAGCCGCGGGACCTTGGAACTGCTGGGTTCCCAGGAGCTGGACGCGGTTCTCGCGCACGAGCGCGCCCATGCTCGGGGCCGCCACGACCTGGTTCTGCTTCCCTTTCTCGCGCTGAGGCACGCCTTTCCCCGGCTGCCGCTGGTGGCGAGGGCGGAGCAGGCCGTCGCCGTCCTGCTCGAGATGATCGCCGACGACCACGCACGTCACGTTCACGGCGAGCTGCCCCTGGCCCGCGCGCTGGTGCAGATGGCGACGCCGGCGGGCGGCCAGGGGGCTGCCACGTTCGCTCTCGCCGACGCCGGGCTCACCGAACGACTGGAACGCCTGCTCGATCACCGGCCGGAGTCGAGCTGGGTGCCGGCGGCCGCCTATTCGGCGGCCAGCCTGCTGCTGAGCGGGCCGGTCGCCGTTCTCGTCGCTCCGCTGCTGTGCATCGCCGTCTGGAAGGTATGACGACCCGCACGAACGCGGCCGTGAGTCGAGAGAGCCGCGGCAGGGACATCAGATGAGGGTGCTCCAGTAGGACCAGAACCTGATGCCGATCATGGTGATGACGGCGATGAACCAGACGGTCAGCACGGTGGTGTGGTAACCGGCCAGCGCTCTGGCCGCCTTGTGCCCGCGGAGGTTGTGGAGGGTGACGTACCAGAAGAGCGGGATCGTCACCGCCCAGACGACCATGCAGTAGGGACAGAGCGCGCCGATCACATAGAGGCTCTGGTAGACGAGCCAGTGGACGAACACCGCCCCGAAGGTGACCCCGGCCTGCAGCCCGAGCCAGAACCAGCGCCGGAACCGCGCGCCGGCGAGGAGGGCCGCGCCGGCGGTGGTCACACAGGCGAAGGCGGCGACGCCGAGGAGGGGATTGGGAAAGCCGAACGCCTCGGCCTGCGGCGTGTTCATGACGGAGCCGCAGGACAGGACCGGGTTGATGCTGCAGCTGGGCACGTAGGCGGGATTCCTCAGCAGCGCGATCTTCTCGACGGCCAGGACGAAGGCCGCGACGAGACCGAGCGCGCCGCCTACCAGCAGAAGTCGCGGCAGCAGCAGGGGATACGGACCGTCGTGCTTCGCAGGGGTGCGGGCGGCCGGGGCGGCCGCGGTGTCAGCCGGCGAGCGCCGCATCGATGGCCGCCTTGAACTCGTCGGACGAGCGGGGTTCGATCTTCTTGCCGTTCAGGAAGAACGTCGGGGTGCCCTGCACGCCCAGCGCCTCGCCGTCCTTCGCGTCCTTCCTCACCCGTTCCAGAGTGGCGGGATCGTCGTACGCCTTGTCCCACGCGGCCAGATCCAGTCCGAGGTCCTTGGCGAAGCCACGGAAGACGACATCCGCCGGGACCCGCTTTTCCGCCCACTGCTTCTGGGTCTCGTACATCCGCTGGTACATCGCCTCGAACTTGCCCTGCCTGGCGGCGGCCTCGACCGCGCGGGCCGCCCGCTCGGCGTTGAAGTGGCTGCTGATCGGGAAGTACCTCGCGACGAAGGTCACCTTCCCCGCGTACTGCTTGCGCAGTTCTTCGACGACGGGGAAGTACGCGCCGCAGCCCTCGCACTCGAAGTCGAGGAACTCCACCAAGGTGACCTTGCCGTCCGCGGCCGTCTGCAGGCGGTGGCTGTCGGCGCGGACGAGCTGGGACTCGCCGGCCGCGACGGCGTTCGTCCGGTCCGAACCGAGGCGGTTGACGGCGAACATGGCGGCGACCACCACCAGGAAGACACCGACGACGGAGAGCGACACGGCGAGGTTCTTCGTGCGCGCCTCCTTGCGCCGGTCCTCGGCTCGCATCGCTTCGACCTTCGCCCTGCGGGCTTCCACTCGATCTTCAGAGTCCGGCATGCCGCTCCCTCCGCCATCGGTGCCCGACCTCGGCTCGGACCTGATGGCGCCGAACGCGTCCCAGGCACGCCGTCTCCAGGGCATGCCGAAGTGACCCAGCCTTGTGCTGCAGGGGCAGTCGAGCTCGCTCAGTGTTACTTCTACCTAATGTAGAAGATGGCGGGACTCGTTGGGTCCACCGTTCCCTGTGAGGCTGGAGCGGCGACGCTCCCGACGTCAGGTCGCGGTCGCCGCCGTTCGTCCGGCGGCCAGCCGGTCGCGGTTCGCCAGGCGCCTGACGGCGGCCGCCGAGGCGAGGCCGACGACGGTCAGCGCCGTCCACGGCAGGCTCGCCCAGACGGTGGACGCCGTCACGTCGACCATGGCCCCGAACAGCAGATAGCCGGCCAGGATGCCCGCACCGGACAGCAGGTTGTACAGCCCGTAGTAGGTGCCGACCAGGTGGTCACCCGCCATGTCGGCGATCGTGGCCATCTCGAAGGGGTAGGCGACCAACGTGCCCGCCGTGAGCACCAGCGTGCAGGCGATGGCGGGCAGGACGGCCCAGGGCCACGGCAGCGACAGGTGCGCGGTCATGGCCATCGGGACGAACGACACGCTCATGAGGACGAGCCCTGTGCTCATCGCCCGTCCTCGGGTCCAGCGGCGGGAACACCAGGCGGTCAGCCGTACCTGGCCGGCGATCCCGAGCAGGGCCGACAGCGCGTACAGCACCGCCACCGAGCCATCGCCACCACCGGTGCGCTGCACCTCCAGGGGCAGGCCCAGGTAGATCTGGAACGACAGGCCGTAGGAGGCGATCATCGCCGCGGCGAACGCCAGGAACGCCCGGTCGCCGAACGCCTGTCGCCACTCACGAGAGACCGGGGGCCTGGCCGGCGAGGCCGTGTCCCGCCGTTCCGGGAGGTAGATCCCCTGCAGGACCGTCAGCACCGCGAAGATCGCCGCCGCGGACAGGCACACCACGGTGAAGCCACCCTTCAGCAGAACGATGCCGAGGAGCGGGCCGAGCAGGATGCCGCCCTGGTAGAAGACATTGAACACGGCGAACGCCGCCACCTTGCGGTCACCCGCCTCCCGGGCCAGGTAGGCCCGGGCCGCCGGGTTGAACAGCGCGCCCGCCAAGCCCGTCACGGCGGCGGCCACAAGCAGCACCGGCAGCGCCGTCGACAGGCCGAACAGCGCGAACCCGAGCGTGCGCAGCGCGCAGCCGGCCATGATGACGCGCTTGCAGCCGAGCCGGTCGGCCAGCGTGCCGCCGATCAGGAACAGCCCCTGCTGGCTCAGGTTCCGCAGGCCCAGGACCAGCCCGATCGTCCAGGCGGCCAGCCCCACGCCGGTCGCCAGATGCTGGGCCAGATACGGCATGAGCATGTAGAAGCCGAGGTTGATGCCGGCCTGGTTGACCTGCACCAGCTTGATCGGCGTCTCGAAGGAGCGGAACTGCCGCAGCGTCTCGATCACCGTGCGCCTCCGCTGGAGGACGGCAGCGGGTCGGTCACGCCGGCGCATCGCGTCCAGCGGTGGACTTCGCGCTCCGACGGCGCCCCGATCACATCGGGCTCGTCCGCGGGGACGACGTCGAGCAGCCCGTTGGCGTGGCAGTAGCTGTCGTCGAAGATGGTGTCCCAGTAGCGCCACGGACCGTCGGGAAAGATCGCGACGATGGTCTGGCCTGCGGAGGTGCCGGCCAGCCAGCGGGCCACCAGCGCGACCGCGCCGGTGCTCCAGCCCCCGGAGATGTAGTGCTGGACGGCGAGAGTACGGCAGGCCCACACCGCCTCGGGGGCGCTGACCCAGTGCACCTCGCTGAAGGAGTCGTAGGCGACGTTGCGCGGATGGATGCTGGAGCCGAGCCCGCGCATCAACCGCGGCCTGGCCGGCTGGCCGAAGATGGTGGAGCCCACGGTGTCGACTCCCACGAGCCTGAGGTCGGGGAAGTGGTGGCGCAGCACCTTGGAGATGCCGGCGCTGTGCCCGCCGGTGCCGACCGAGCACACCAGCACGTCGATGTGCGGGAGGCGGGCCAGCAGCTCATGCGCCAGCCCGGCGTAGGACTCGACATTGTCCGGGTTGTTGTACTGGTCGGGACAGTAGGCGCCGGGTGTGTCCCGCAGCAGGGAGCGCACCCGCGCGCGGCGGGCCTCCTGCCAGCCGCCCACGGGATGCGGCTCGGTGACGAGTTCCAGGCGCACGCCGTAGGAGGTCAACAGCCGCCGCATGAGCGGCTCCATGCCGGGATCGCCCACCAGCACGACGGGGTGGCCGAAGACGATTCCCGCCAGGGCCAGACCGAGGCCCAGGGTGCCGCTGGTCGACTCGATGATCGTGGCCCCTGGAGCGAGATCTCCCCTGGCGCGGGCCTGGCGCACCATGTGCAGCGCGGGCCGGTCCTTGATCCCGCCGGGATTGAAGCTCTCCAGCTTCGCCCAGAAGCCGCCACCGCCCGGTACGAAGGGTTCGGAAACGAAGGTGATCGGCGTGTTGCCGACCGCGACGGAAAGCGAGGAATAGGGACTCGACGGCATGGTGAGGAGTGGCGCGAAAGAAAGTGGAGACGGCATTTATCCCTCAGGTGATCGGCTTTTGTTCGGGCATGACGAAGCGACCGCCCTGCCCTGATCAGGAATGACGAAATGAGAAATCGTCGTCCTATGCGCGCATCACGCAGAGGTCGGCCAGGGCCGTCCTGGAGAACTGTGTCGTGCCTGAATTCGGCGCGTGGAGAACGCGGGCCGCCTGCGTCGGCGAAGGTGGCGCACCCGCCGGGCAGAAGGACGTCAAGGGGGCGGCCGGAACCGAGAGGTCCTGCTCCATGCCGTGATGGTGCCGCGCGGGGAGTTCGTCGTGGGCGCATGCCGTGACCTGCGATATCGCCGTCGCGGTCGGAGCACTCGCGTGCGAGTGACCGTGCACGTCATGCGCGGCCGCCTCCGACAACACCAGCGCGGCACATGCTCCGCCATGGGCGAAGACGACTCCGACGATCATGGCGAGGACGACCAACGCCTGCGCCATTATCCGGCTGGCGCTTGTGGCGGCGGGTCGGCCTGAGCGGGTTGATCGTGTCGCAGTCATCACTGTCGATGATGCCCGGGGTCGGGCAGGACGCGCCCTGCGAAGACAAACAGTTTCGCAAAACGTGAGCGCTTTGTGTCGCCCCGTCCGCGAATGAAAGGAATGCTGTCCTCGGAGGCTTCGGCCGCCCTGCGGTTGATTCTTGAGACATATACGGAGATGCTTTCATGACGCTGTCCAGACGACATGTGATCGCCGGATTGGGTGCGCTGCCGGTCTGCGGGACAGCGGCTTCCGCGCTGCCTGCCGTACCGGACGAGGTGACTCCCGAGGCGCTCGCCCGTGATGATCGATTCTGGGGCGCCGTCGCGCGGCAGTTCAGGGTGGACCCGGATTACGTCAACCTGGAGAACGGCTACTACGGGATCATGCCGGAGCCGGTACGGCGGGCCTACCACAGCAACGTCGACCACCTCAACGAGCACAACTCCCACCTGCTGCGCACCGAGTACAAGCCGCGCGCCGACCTGGTCCGCGACCGCATCGCCGCCCTGCTCGGCGCCTCCCGGGAGGAGATCGCGCTCACCAGGGGAGGCACCGAAGCGCTCCAGAACCTCGTCTCGGGGTACAACCGCCTGCGCCCCGGCGACACCGTCATGTACGCCGACCTGGACTACCACAGCGGGCAGTACGCGATGAACTGGCTGCGCGAGCGGCGCAGGGTGTCCCTGGCGAAGATCGTCATCCCCGAGCCCGCCACCCGGCAGGCGGTGCTCGACACCTACGAACGGGCCCTGCGCGACCACCCCGGCCTGAAGCTGCTCCTGCTCAGCCACATGAACAACCGCACCGGGCTCGTCACACCGGTGCGGGAGATCGTCACCATGGCCCGCCAGGCGGGCGTGGACGTCATCGTCGACGCCGCCCACTCCTGGGGACAGCTCGACTTCACCATCGCCGACCTCGACGCCGACTTCGCCGTGTTCTCCCTGCACAAGTGGATGAGCGCACCCCTCGGATCAGGCTTCCTCTACATCAGGAAGCATCGCCTGCCCGACATGGACCGCCTCTACGCCGACGAGACCTTCCCCGCGACCGACATCCGCTCCCGCGTCCACTCCGGCACCATGAACGTCGCGCCCATCCTCACCGTCGACGCCGCACTGGACTTTCATGAGTCCCTCGGCGCCGCGGTCAAGCAGGCCCGGCTCCGCCACCTGCGCGAGCGGTGGGTCAACCAGGTGAAAGACATCGCCAACCTGGAGATCCTCACCCCGGAGGAGCCGGAGATGTACGGCACCATCACTGCCTTCCGCATCTCCGGCCGCACCTCGCAGGCCGACAACGTGGCCATCACCGACACGCTGATGAAGACCCATCGCATCTTCACGGTCCAGCGCGGGGGAGTGACACGCGGCGACTGCGTGCGGGTCACCCCCGCACTGTTCACCTCGACGGACGACGTGGATCGCCTCGCGGCCGCCCTGCGGGACATCGCCTGGCGCATGCGGGTGTGATCAGCGGGCGCTCACACCTCGCTCGACCCGGCCTCGCAGGACCAGGAACGGACCCGGGACGAGGCGGCGATCCGACCTTCGCCCGGGTCGTCCTGGCCTCGTCCCGGCGAACCGGGCGAGGGCGAGCCCTCCATGAGCCGGGCGAGGCGGTCCCACGCCGGGGATGAGGCTCCGGGCTGGGACTGCGCGGCCAACCGCGCGATGGTCGCGTTGTGCACGGGGCGGGTCTCGGAGGGGCTGTGGTGCCCGGTGAACCAGTTCCGCGTACGGTCCGCGAGGCCGGGCAGGCGGGGATCGCTCGGCGACCAGTCGTAGGCGGCGTCATGTTCGAGGTAGATGGCGCGGAACTCGGGATCGCTCATGAGCTCGCGCTTTTCGGTGATCCACACGCAGGCGTCCTCGGGTGAGGCTGTCTGCATGAGGATCCAGCCGTCGCGTTCCAGGTGCACCTGGCGCTCGCTGACGCCGAGTTCGCGCAGATCGTCGAGGTAGTCGGCGACTTCGGGGGAGACGAAGAGCCGGTCGCCGCCGCTCAACTGGGCGAGCTGATCGCGGGTTCGCCGCAGCTGCGCGATGCGGTCTTGGAGATTGTGGTCGATCTCGGCGATGGCTGCCGTCAGCGTGTCCGGGTCGGCGTCGACAAGGTCTTTGACGCGGGCCAGCGGCACGCCCGCGTGCGCCAGCGTCCTGATCTTGACGAGCTTGACGGCGTGCTCGGCGGTGTAGCGCCGGTAGCCGGACGAGTCGCGGTCGGGCTCGGTGAGCAGACCGCGCTCGTGATAATGGCGGATGGCTTTGATGGTCACTCCGGCGTAGTCCGCGAGCTGGCCAATCGTGAGCATGCCGGACATCCTTCCACCCCGTCGGGGCGCGGTCAGGCCCGGCGGGTCAGGCGGCCGCCGCCGTTGCGGAAGCGCGCCTGGCCGTCGCGGACGTCGTGGTAGGAGACGAGCAGCAGCCGCAGGTATCCGTCGAACGCCTCCAGCGGGTAGCCGGCGGGTGCGAAGAGGCCCGGCCGGATCGGCACGTAGCGCTGCGGCGGGCCGGAGGTCATGCCGCCGGCGAACTCGGTGAAGATCCGCTCCTGCGACTCGTCCGCCGGCTCGTAGGTCGTGCGCTCCTCGAGCTGGCCGTCGACGATGCTGACGTCGATGCGGAGCTGGTCGGAGCGGTAGGTGCCCACGTAGGGGGTCAGGTCGACGTCCTCCCGCAGTTCGGTGACCAGCTTGGGGATCCGGACGCCGAGGTGCTCGCTCAGCAGCCATTGCAGGAGCTGGTCCTGCAGCATGATCGCGCCCGGGCTGTTGCCGTAGGCGGCGAAGACCAGGTCGTGCTCGGGCAGGACGCACAGGAGGGAGACACCGCCGGGCGAGGCGCCCGACATGGCCAGGACGGTCGTGTCGCCGAACGGGTACAGCACCCAGCCCAGGCCCATCGGCGGGGTGTTCGGGCTCTCCATGTCGTACGAGACCTGCTGCATCAGGGCGGTCGACCCGGCCGACAGGACGCGGGTGCCGGAGGGGGAGACGCCACCCGCGAGGTGGGTGCGTCCGAAGGCCAGCAGGTCGGCGATGGTGCCGATCGGCGTGCCGCCGGCCGGTCCCCAGGTGTCGGGCAGCGTGAACATGGTCGTGGGCTTGGCCGTCATGGTCTCGGGGTCCAGGAAGTGGCCGACCGCCGTGCCGCGCAGGATGGCCTGCTCGGCGGAGGTGCTGGAGTCCTTCATGCCGACCGGGGCGTAGACCTCGCGGGCGAGCAGGTCGTGGAAGGGCAGGCCGGTCACCACTTCCAGCAGGCGGCCCGCGACGATCATGCCGCCGTTGGAGTAGCTGAGCTGCTCACCGGGCTCGAACAGGGTGCCGCACCTGCTCGCGAGGCCCTCGACGTAGGCCTTCAGGGCGTCGCGGCCCTTGTCGTCGGGGAAGTACAGGTCCGCGTCGATGCCGTTGGTGTGGCCGATCAGGTGACGGACCAGGATCCTGTCCGCCGCGCCCGGCGCGGCCAGGGCGAAGTCGGGCAGGTACTTCACCACCGGCGTGTCGAGGTCCAGCAGTCCACGATCGACCTGCTGGAGGACCAGCGTGGTGGTCAGGACCTTGGTGACGGAGCCGAAGAGGAATCCGGTGTCGTCGAGCATCGGTGCGCCGGTGGCGACGTTCGCGGTGCCGTGGGCGACGACGATCTGCTCACCGGCGTGGTAGACGCCGGCGACGAACCCGGGGACGCCGTTGGACTCGCAGTAGGCGGCGGCCTGGTCGTGGATCTGGGCTTCAACGGTGTGCAGCGCGTTGTTGTTCATGCGGAGTATCGTCGAACCTTGACCCTGGGGCAAGGTCAAGCCGGAACACGAAAATCCGAAAGCGCCTGATGAGACACCTCGCGGGCGGCCGGCCCGTCAGCAGGCCGGCCCGCGCGCGCGTCGGCTGTCCACGCGCGCCTCGAACCTGTCGAGCTCCTTCTCCAGAGCCGGGCGCAGGATCGGCATGAGCACCCGCTTCAGGCCCGGCCTGCGGGTGGAGCCCGCGCGGGCCAGCAGGGTTCCGCCGCTGACCGGGACCGCGGCCAGGCCGAAGGTGACGGACCTGCTCTGCATCCAGCACCAGCCAGGCCGCAGCACGGCGTCGAAGCGCTCGCGGATCGGCAGCCAGCCGTACGCCATGGCCGGGAGCCGGTCGCCGTCGCCTGGAGCGACCCTGAACCTCCTGACGACGGGCTGGTAGCGGGGCAGCTCGTCCTCCAGGTCGGCGGCCACCGCCCACACCACCTCGAACGGCGCGGGGATCACCCGCTCCAGCAGCACACAGCCGGGTGTCGCCGCCGCCATCACGCGGAGCCACTGGTGCGGGGTGTGCTGGGCGTCGTGTGGCTGTTCACCGCCGACAGCTGGACGCCGTTCTACTGGCTGAACGCCTTCCTCTACACGCCGTCGCGAATGAGGGGGCGTCGAAGCTTGACGACGGTAGGGCTAGCCATACCCGACAATTCGGGTATGCGGGATCGATCGTGACGTATGTCCGCCGACATGCTGGGCAGCGTCACATGTCGTCATCCAGCAGGGAGTCCCTTGATGAGTCTTTTTCCCGCTATGTCACCAGCGTCCACCCGTCTGCTGGCCCTGGTCACCGTAGGAGCCGTAGCCGCCGGCACCCTCGGTCTGGGTACGGCTGCCGCCGGCGCCACCACGCGGACCAGTCCCGACGACGTCGTACAGACGAGCCTGAACAAGTTGGTCAGCACCGGCGACTTCCCCGGTGTCGTCGCCGCGGTGCGGGGACGCGACGGGCGGGTGCGTGACTACACCGCCGGGGTGGGGGACCTGGAGACGAAGGTCAAGGTGCCCGTCAACGGGATGGTACGCATCGGCAGCCACACCAAGACATTCACCGCCACAGTCGTCCTGCAACTGGCCGGTGAGGGCAAGATCGACCTGGATGCGCCCGTCGAGAAGTACCTGCCCGGCGTGGTCCGTGACAACGGCAACGACGGCCGCGAGATCACACCCCGCCAGCTGCTGCAGCACACCTCCGGCCTGCCGGAGTACACGGGGTTCCCGACGGTGACGGGCGCCCGGCACACCTATTTCGAGCCACGGGACCTGATCGACAAAGCCCTTGGGCAGAAGCCGCAGTTCGCCCCCGGCAAGACCTGGCAGTACAACAACACGGGATACGTCCTGCTCGGCCTGATCGTGCAGAAGGTCACGGGCCGGCCCATGGGAGAAGAGGTCACCAACCGGATCATCAAGCCGCTCGGCCTGCGGGACACCTACTGGCCCGGCGTCGGCGAGCAGACCATCCGCGGCGACCACCCGAACGGCTACCACGCCGACAAGAGCGGAGAGCTCGTGGAATACACCCGGATGGACCCCTCCTGGGGGTGGACGGCCGGCAACCTCATCAGCACCCCACGCGACATCACCCGTTTCCTGAACGCGCTGATGGGCGGCAAGCTCCTCAAGCCGGCCCAGCTGAAGGAGATGAAGCGAACGATCGAGGCCAAGGCGCTCCCGCCGGGTTGGGAGTACGGGCTCGGCGTGATGAAGATCAAGCTGAGTTGCGGCGGTCACGCGTGGGGCCACGGCGGCGACATCCCCGGTTACGAGACCCGCAACGGCATCACCGAGGACGGCCGGACAGCCACGCTCACCGTGACAGCACTCCCTACCTCGGACGCCGCCGCCCAGCGCGTCGACGACACCCTCGACGCCCTGCTCTGCGCCCAGAAGTAAGGCCCACACCGGTTTCTCCACGGGCTACCGGCTCGTTCGCATGACTCCTCCCGCGAACGAGCCGGCCGCTGGGCGACAACACTTCGGTCATTCGACACGACCTCCGGCATGCGGCTGTCCCCATGTGGCTTGACGCCGGCGTTCCGCTCCCTGGCCGCCAGTGGCCGGGCCGGTGCAGACCCTGTGGGTCTACACCAAATGCGTCCATGGCCAGGAAACGGCGGCGACGGGAACGCATCCGGGATGCGACTCGATGCCGATTCCCTGAGGGAACATATGGGGAACGATCAGCGGTAGAGAGCCGTAGACGCTGTAACCAACCGGATCGAACAAGGAAGGCCCGTCATCACGTTTCCGCTGGTAACGGGCAAGTCGGG
This sequence comes from Nonomuraea sp. NPDC003727, assembly GCF_053586935.1. NCBI lineage: Bacteria > Bacillati > Actinomycetota > Actinomycetes > Streptosporangiales > Streptosporangiaceae > Nonomuraea > Nonomuraea sp. NPDC003727. The sequence goes on along the minus strand of NZ_JBSFNE010000001.1, from coordinate 317,515 downwards.
CCGCCATGTGGCTCACGACACGAAAGTAGCGCGTCCGCGGAGAACAACCCGGCGTCCCTATCATCAACCTCACGCTGACACAACTCTTGATGACTTGTCGGCAGACAAAGTAACGTGACCGCGCCTACTTGATCATGTCGAGAGGACGGTTACGTGCAAAGCTTCTTATCGGGACGTCAAAGTCGGCGGTTACGAATTGCTACAGGATCCGCACTCATCGTGAGCGGGTTCATTGCGGTTCAGCCCCCAGTGGCGTCCGCAGAGCCTCCGAAAACCACCAATCTCGTCGATGAAAACCCCGATCATCCTGTGGAGATGCTCGGCGCCGCAACCGAAACAATGCGCGCCACGAAGCACCCCGATGGACGTATGACCATCGAGACATGGTCCCAACCCGTTCGGATCAAGCAGGCGACCGGCTCATGGGCGTGGGTCGACCCCACCCTTGTGAAGAGGAACGGCGTTCTCCAACCGAAGGTCGCGAAAGCTGGTCTCGAAATTTCTCCAGGGGGCACCGAGAAGCCCCTGGCCAAGTTCAGCCCGAACAAGAACCAGTCGATCAGCCTGAACTGGCCGAACGCTCTCCCCGCTCCTGAAATCACCGGCAACAGGGCCACGTACCGGGATGCTGCCGGCCCCGGCGCGGACCTCGTCCTCACAGCCCTCGCCACCGGCTATCGCCAGGAAGTCGTGCTCCGGGAGAGAATGTCGCACCCCGTGAAACTGGCCTTGCCGGTGCAGGCCAGTGGCCTGAGACTCGAATCGGAAAAGGACGGGCGCATTCAACTCGTCGATTCGTCACGGCACAAGGTCGCGGGCGCCTTCAAGGCCGGCATCACCACCAGACCTTCCGACGGCAAAAAGGCTGGAATCGCCGCCAGGAAGCCCGGCCGGGTCAAGACCACAGTGAACGACGGCCAAGGTCAGCAAGAACTCGTCATCACGCCCGACCAGGATTTCCTCGACGATCCCGCGACCGCGTACCCTGTCATCATCAGTTCGGCGTTCACGCTGTCCTTGGACGCCGACGTGGACGTGGCCGACGATGGTCAGCTTGCCGACCCCGCCCGTCCCTTCCTCACCGCCGGATCCATCTTCGGCATCCTCAACCGGACCTACCTCCGATTCAAAGCCACAGCCATCACCAGCCAAGACGTGGTGGACGCCAAGCTGTCGATGTTGAACACCGAGGCTCCGGGCTGCGGCGACATCGTGGGGGATGGCATCCAGGTTCGTCGGGTGACCAGCGCGTGGGACAAGGACAATCTCACCTGGGACAACACTCCCTCGTCCACCCTCGAAGGCGCCGTGACGGTGAGGAAGGCCTACTCGACTGAATGCGGTGAGGGTCGGCTGGAGTGGCCGATCACCGACATCGTCCGCAGCTGGGCCAACCACTCGCCCAACTACGGGCTAGAACTGCGCACGCCGGACGAGAGCAGTCCTGACGACAACTACCGTGGGTTCGCATCCTCCGAGTACGGCACAGCGGAGGCGACGCCCAAGCTCACGGTCACGTACCAGAGCTTCGGCGGTCCGACGATCGTGAACCCCGCCGGAAGCGACGGGGTCGAGGTCTTCACCGCCCCCGACCGGTGGCAACGAGATTCCCTGCCGATGGCTGAGGCGCAAGCTCATGCCCTGGACGTGGCTGACACCCGCGTGGCCGCTCATTCGTCAGCGCTGGCGACGCCTCTCGTCGACATGGTGACAGGAGCGGTGCACATACCGGCTGTGACTGCGGAAGGTCAGAGCATCGCCGCGGAGGCGGTTTCGGGAACGGCCTACCTCAGCAACGGTGATTCTGACTGGACTGTCTCCGGCGAGTTCGAGGGCAGCGCCGAATCCGATGCGGATGGCGACGGTGTCCCAGGCGTAACCGAAGGTTTCACCTTCAGCCCGAACGTCCAAATGGTGCCCCATAGTGCCGCCAAGCTGGGGTCCATCATGGCTGAAGTGCTCAATCTCGATGCCGAACTCCCCGGCGGAGACAAGATCCTGGCCGCCAGCCTCTGGCCGGAACGGAACCAGGTCATGCTGCAGGCCACGGAAGTGAGCCCGCAGCTGCGGCTGGCGTTGGCGCAACGCTACGGAGTCACCGCGGTCTCCATCTGGCTGCGGTCCGGCCTGGAGCGTCCGATCCCCCTGGTCCAGCATGCTGCGGCCGAGGACAAGTGCCCCCTGGACGCGCAAGGTAAGGAGCGTGAGTGCCGCCTGAAAGACGGGGTCGTCGGCGAGACGATCGGTGATCTCGACCTGTACATCAACGGTGGGAGCCGATACCTGACGTCAGCCGGTGGCTGCTCGACAGGGTTCGCCTGGGGCACGGCGTCCCAGAACTACTACATCACTGCCGGGCATTGCCTCCCGGACGGTACGGCCCCCGCCGGGGCGGCAAGGCTGACCGACAATTCCGGTACGCTCGGCGACCTGGCAGGGACCAACTATCGCAACAACGTAGGCACCATCCCCTACCCGGCGAACGCCGGCAAGTATGGGGACCTGGCGCGCATGAAGCTGACAACACGTGTGCACACCGCCTCCATTTTCTCCGGTGGTCCCACGTCCACGACCAAACGAGAGGTCGTCGGTAAATGGACCCGCAGCCCTCGCAAGGGCGACCGCTACTGCACCGGCGGCTACAAGAAGGGCGAACTGTGCGGCTGGGTCGTCCAGAACGCCAGGACGTCGGCCGAGTACCGGAGTTCCCCCACTGATCCGACGGTCGAGCGGGTCGAGAACGTCTTCGAGGGATCCAAGGACGGGGTATGCAGCCAGCAAGGCGACTCCGGCGGACCCGTCTACACCATCATCCAGCCCGGCTATCCGAGCGTAGGGGATGTGGTGGCCAAGGGCATCATCAGCGGCGGACGCGATCAGGCGAACAGTAATATCCTCTTGAGCTGCAAGAACTACTCCACGGATATATGGTATGCATATGCCGCATTCGGTGGCGATATCAAGAAGCGGAAACTCGACTAGACCGAGGTAGCCCCGTGACGAAATCCCGCTACGGCTTGCGAGGCATCGCGCTCGTTCCAGCAGCCCTTCTGTTGAGCGCATGCGGAGGCCAGGCGGATTGGCACAGCATCGACTCCGTCGCGGTTGCCCCCGACGGACGCACACTGACTGCCACGCTCACGTTCGGGGCCCCCGCGGAAGATGGCACATTCTGCGAGAAGATCACGGACACGGTCGTATCCGAGTCGGCAACGAAGGTGACCATAGGAATCAAGGTCAGTGACACCTGTGAGCCATTGTTTCCATGGCAGGAACGAATGAGCTCCAACCTCATGGCGTACTACTACAAGTATGACCTGCACCTGAAGCGGCCTCTTTCGGAGCGACCCGTGATAGACCGAGCAGACCAGCGGGAGATCGCCAGGCGATAACAGTAATGGTACGGCCGCGGGTGCGTTCGCGCATCCGCGGCCGTACCATACCGGAACGGCTGAGCGCCGTATTCGGATTGCGTATGACAGGCTCGAGAACGGTCAGAGAGTTTCGAAGGCTGAGGCCATGGCGGTTCGAGGCTGAAACCGGTACCGGTGCTGAGGCCATCGGCCAGTCGGGTCCAGCGGGCGGGGTTCGCGGGCAGCACCATCAGGCTCACCCCCGACCACGGCGACGTCCTCGGCCGGGTCGCCGCCCCGCCGGTGTATGGAACGCCGGAGCGCGGCGACTGGTGCGGAGGGCGCGTCCACCTGACGTTCACCCCCTGCTGATATTCATGGCCGTCAATATTCGGCTGTACACGCCCATCCCGCCCCCGACACCGGAGCCTCCCAGGCAGCGGTCCCCGCGGGCAGTGCCCGTCTCCGCCGGTGGCCCCGCCGCCGCGCGCCATGGCCCAGCCTGGTGCAATGACGGCCATGACGATCGCCCGTTCTCTCCTGTTGTTCGCCCTGGCTGCGCTGTTCGAGATCGGCGGCGCCTGGCTGATCTGGCAGGGCCTGCGCGAACAGCGCGGCCTGATCTGGATCGGCGCCGGCGTGATCGCCCTCGGGCTGTACGGGTTCGTCGCCACCTTCCAGCCCGACCCGAACTTCGGCCGCATCCTGGCCGCCTACGGCGGCGTGTTCGTCGTCGGCTCCCTGCTGTGGGGCATGATCGCCGACGGCTTCCGCCCCGACCGCTGGGACGTCATCGGCTCGCTGATCTGCCTGGCCGGTGTCCTGGTCATCATGTACGCGCCGCGCAGCTGATGCGCGGAGGCACCCGGAGGCGGTTCCTCGGCCCGAGGACCGCGGCAGCGGGCGGGTGAAGGTGGCGCCGCCATCGCGGTGCAGGTAGCGGGGCCGCCATCGGCCGCACCCGCCGGGTGGCCGCCTGCTTGTTCAAGGGCCCGCTGGCAGTCACCACCCTGTATCTGAAGAATGACCGCCGTATCAACGTGCTGATCAACGGGATCCGCCTGACCCACTCGGACACGTCGTTACCCCATGAGACAGGGGACTTCAGCGCCTGGTGCGGGATCGATCCTCCGAGCAGGGCGCTTGTTCGTGTGCTGATGTGACGGCGTATGACGCTGCGGTGCAGGTCATCGCGTGGTTGTTCGCTGCGGTCAACCGCTCAGCTCGGTGCGGCGGGAGCGAGCCAGAGCCAGCCCGCCGAGGACCGCACCGACCAGCCCAAGCACCAGGGCCAAGGCGCCTCCGAATACTCCATTGCCGGTGCCGAGACCACCGTCGGCGACAGCCAGATTCACCGCGCCGTTGACCGCGCCGGTCAGGCCCCCGACCAGCGCCACGATGGCTCCCTTCCGCCAACCGTCGCCGATGCCACGGCCGGAGCGCAGCGCCAGCCAGCCGATGACAACGGCGCCCAGCGCGACCAGTGCGGCCACACTGGCCCAGATTCGCTCAGGGGTCCCGAGGAAGGTATCGACACCCTGGCCCGCGCATTCTGTCGGCGTCGTACAGATCGGCGCGGCAAGCACGAACAACACGGACATGGGGTGCTCCTCTTCCTACGACTGGACGCCAGAACTATGTCCGCTGAACCCGCCGCCGGTCATCCTGCTGACGGAGGCACTTCTCCCTGCCGCAGATGTCGCACGAACTGCGAATCTACTGCGTCCGCGGTAGGCGCGGGCCCGTGCCAGTTGGTGATGGCCTGGCGCCCCACTGCGCGCGCTGTTTCACCGGCCGGGTCACACCGCGACGACGATCACCACAGCAACCAGGGATCTGCGAACAACCTGCCGTGCGGAAAACGGGCTTAGCCCGCCATGCATTGGTGACACAGCGAGAAGGCGAACCGCCTACCAGCCGTCAGGGCGAGCGCGTGGTGAACTGGGGCTGCCACCGGTTCGACGCGGCGTTCGCCGCGTAGGCTCGGCGGTTCAGGCGGTCTCTCTGGTGTATTGGCGGCATTCACCGGTGAAGATGGCGGTGAGTTCGGTATCGATGATCGATGCTACGAGATCGGCCGCTGGAACTCCGTTCACGCCGCCAGGTCACTGTTGGCCACCTGCTCAACCACACCGCCGGCATCCCGGCATCAGCCACCTTCAAGGTGACCGACTGCCTCGACCCCAGTTGCCCGCGCCCGGCCGAGCGTCTCGGCGCTCTGGACGATGTGGAGCCTCTCGGTCCTCCCGGCACCAGATACGCCTACGCCAGCGCCAACTACCTGATCCTCGCAGCCGTGGTGGAGCCCGTCACCCAACGCCCCCTCGCCGACCATCTCAGGCAAGCCGTCTTCCACCCGGCGGGCATGGACGGCGCGATCGCCGACGCGGCGTCCGCCAAGAGGCGGAACCTGCCACCGGGCCACCAACTCCTGTGGGGCATGCCGTCCGCGACCGCCGACGGGGTCGACAACCACGGCGCGGGCTACGGTTACCTGGGCGGCGACCTCGGCGACCTGGCCGCCTTCGCGACCGTCCAACTCCGTGCAGGGAAGAGCGCCAACGGTGGGAGCGTTCTCACTCCCGATCCCATCCGGCTCATGCGTCAAGAGGGTCGGCTCCAGCCCACCGGCACCGGAACCGGCTACGGGCTGGGCTGGCGGGTCGGCGGCCTGAACGCGCCGCTCGATACCGCCATCTGGCACACGGGCGCCACCCCCGGCTACTCGGCGATGCTGTTCCTGCTGCCAGAGCGCAACATCGCTCTGGTCCTCCAGTAAACCTCCACGGCATCCTCCATGACGAAGCAGTCATGGAGATCGGCTTCGATGCGGCCAGGCTGTTGGCGGGCGGCCGGCCGCCCGTCGATCACGCCGCCGCGTCCATCTACTACACGACCGTCTGGGGCACAACTGCCCTGGCCACGGCTCTGATCTTGGCGGCCGGTCGATCAGCTCTCCTCTTGCGTCGCCCAGGCGTGCCCACTGCACGGCTGCGCCGCGCCACCGTGACCGCTGCATGGTGCCTGATGGGCGCGCTGCCCCCGATCGCCATGGTTCAGCTTGTCGAGTTGCGCCAGCTGATGAGCTGGGTGCCCGATTCCTTCATCGCCTTGTGCGTCGCGGCAACCGCCGGCGCCGTGACCATTGCCCTTCGCCTTGCGCTTGCTGTCCGTGCCATGAGGCTGAACCAGACCCGCACCGACGGTGATCGCGGGCGTCCGGATGCGCCGCCTGAGCGGACGGCAGATGCATTCACCGAGCTTCCTGGTCGAGGTTGCCGTGCGCTTCCGCCGAAAGGTCCTGCCAGTCGGCCCAGGTCTTGAGCCGGTCGGCGTAGACCTGCTGGAGCATCGGGTAGAAGCCCAGGCCGAACAGCACCCGCAGGGGCGGGTTGTCGGCGTCGACGATCTTGAGCAGTGCCTGGGCTGCGGCGGCCGGGTCGCCGGCGGGCTGCTTGCCCGCGAACCCGGCCAGGCGCCGGCGGAGGCCGTCGTAGATCGGGTTGGGCTCGGCCATGTGGCCGTTGTCGAGGGGATCGGGGTTCTTGCCGGACCGGGTGGCGAAACCGCCGGGCTCGATGACGGTCACCTTGATGCCGAAGTCGGCGACCTCCTGGGCGAGGGATTCGTTCAGGGCTTCCACGGCCCACTTGGAGACGTGGTAGGCGCCGCCGAGCGGCATCGCCAGGAGACCGGCGGCCGAGGACAGCTGGATGATGTGCCCCGCGCCCTGCTCGCGCAGGTAGGGCAGTGCGGCCTGGATGACCCACACCGCGCCGAACAGGTTGGTCTCCAGCTGGTCGCGCAGGTGCTGCTCGGTCAGCTCCTCGATCGCGCCCATCTGGGCGTAGCCGGCGTTGTTCACGATGACGTCGAGCCGGCCGAAGTGCTCCTTGGCCCGCTTGACGCTGTCGAAGACGGCGGCCTTGTCGGTCACGTCCAGCTCGAGCGGGAGCACCGCCTCGCCGTAGGCGGCGACCAGGTCATCGAAGCCTGCGGTGGTGCGGGCGGTCGCGGCCACCTGGTCGCCACGCGACAGGGCGGCCTCGACGAAGTCGCGGCCGAGGCCGCGGGACGAACCGGTGACGAACCAGACCTTGCTCATGATGTCCTACCGTTCTCTCTGCGGTGGCGGTCGCGCGGCGGTCACCACGCGACGGGGCCAAGGCGATCACTCGTGACGTCGTGGTGCCGCGTGGATCGTCCGCGTGGCGTCCCGACGACCATGAGGCACCGGCGACCCGACCTTTGTGACAGCGCGGTCATGTGACGTATGCCACCGATCACGGGTGTCACACGGCGGTGAGGGCCGGTGTCTTGTGCGCGGAGCAAGGCGGAAAGCGAACAGGCAGGAGCCGGCAATGAACGAGCGCAGCGGGCCAACGGCGGGCCAGGTCGGGCCGCCCCCCGGTGACGGCCCGATGGACTCCGCCACCGAAGCCTTCGTTGCCCACCGCAACCTGCTGTTCACCGTCGCCTACGAAATGCTCGGCTCGGCGGCCGACGCCGAGGACATCCTGCAGGAAACCTGGCTGCGCTGGATCAAGGTCGACCTGGGACAGGTGTCCGACCAGCGCGCCTACCTCGTCCGGATCACCACCCGGCAGTCGCTCAACCGGCTACGCACCATGAAACGCCGCAAGGAGACGTACGTCGGCCCTTGGCTGCCCGAGCCGCTGCTCACCACACCGGACGTGGCCGAGGACGCCGAGCTCGCCGAGAGCGTGTCGATGGCGCTGATGCTCGTCCTGGAGAGCCTCTCGCCGACCGAGCGTGCCGTCTTCGTGCTGCGCGAGGTCTTCGACGTCAGCTACGAGGAGATCGCGGCCGCCGTCGACAAGAGCCCCGTGGCCGTCCGGCAGATCGCGCACCGCGCCCGCCGGCACGTCGATGCCCGCCGCCCCCGCGAGGCGGTCTCCCCGAGCCAGGCTCGGGCGGCCCTGGAGTCATTTCAGGCCGCGCTCGAGACCAGGGACCTGCAGGCCCTCCTTGATGTGCTCGCCCCCGAGGTCGTCCTGGTGAGCGACGGCGGCGGCATCAAGCGGGCCGCGCCGCGGCCGATCACCGGCGCCGGCAAGGTGGCCCGCTTCATCGTCGGCGGCCTCGGCAAGGCCCGGTTCACGCTCACCGGTGACCCCACCGTGGTCAACGGCAACCCGGCACTCATCATCCGCGTGGACGGCGAGCTCGACGGCGTCCTGGCGATGCGCGTCGAGGACGCCCGCATCACCGGCCTCTACTACGTCCGCAACCCGCAGAAGCTGACCCGCGTCGCCTCCGAGACCCCGCTCACCCTGCGATGAACAAACCGGACCACCGAAACACCACTCATCCACTGCCGCCCGCCAGCAAAGGGACACCACGCACCATGACCGGACAGACGACGGCAGCGCACGGCGGCCGCACCTTCCTGAAGATCGCGGTCGCCGTGCAGACCGTGAGCATCTTCTTCCAGGCGGCCACCGCCGGAATGCTGTTCGCGTCCCACGACACCGAGCTGCACCACATCGGATCACCCGTGATGTACGGCACGACGATGCTGTACCTGCTCGCCGCGGTCCTGGCCTGGCGCCCGGGTGGCGGCACACCCCGTCCCATCCTGTACGCCACCGGCTTCCTCGTCCTCGCGTCGGCGCAGGTCGCGCTGGGCATCGCGGGCATGACCTCGCTCCATGTCCCCCTGGGCGTCCTGATGTTCGGCCTCAGCACCTTGACCCTTGGCCAGATGCTGTCCGCCGCCTGGCGAGACCGCTCCAGCGTCCGGTCGTAGCCGCCGCCGACCCCCCGGGCCGTGCCCCCACGCCCCTCGACCCCACCACCGGCCAACCGCGTGGCGACCCCGCGGCCCTCGGTCTTGACGTGGTCGATCTCGGCCAGGCGGGCCAGTGGGCGAGCACCGGCCCTACGGCCTGAGTCTTCTTGGCGGGGCCGACCCGCGGAGCGCGCCGGCCGGGCCCCACTTGGCGCCCGGCTCACGCATCCGCGCGTTGAGGACGGAGTGGTGGCCGCCGCGGACGTAGCCGCGGCGGCCGATCTGCCAGGCGCGGTCTTGGAGGATGTTCTCTCTCCGGCTCAGCGCCCGCTCCTGAAGCCGCCGAAGAGAACGTCCAGCGTTCGTGCGCGCAGGCGGATACTCGGATGGGCCGGCTGCCGGCCTCCCCTTCGCCCATGGCCAGGGATTGGGCCGACGGCCTGCTCAACGCGAGCAACCTCGTGATCGCCGACCACGTCGTGCGGGCCGCCGCCGATCTGGGCATGTCACCGGCCGCTGTGGCTCTGGCATGGGTACGGCAGCGGCCGGGCCTCACCTCCGTCATCATCGGACCCCGCACCCTCGACCAGTTCCGCGGCTACCTCACCGGCCTGGCCCTCGACCTCCCCTCGGAAGTTCTCGGCCACCTCGACGACATCTCGCGATCCGGCGGCCCCGCGGCCGTCAACGGGATGAACACCCGGCGTACCAGCTAGTGTCTTGCGCACGCTTCCGCGGGCCACACTCGATCGCGCTTGGCAGCCGGTCCCGGTGGGGTTTCTGATCAGGGGGCGAGGATGCCGATGCCGTCCCCCGAGCAGCTTCAGCCCGAGGACGGTGAACAGGACGTCAGGCGCGGCGGGCGGTGAGCTGGAGCACGTAGCCGTCGGGGTCGGTGACGAAGGCGGTGGGCAGGCCGTTCTCGTCGGGGAACTGCATGAGCAGCGTGCCGCCGCCGCCGTGGATCTGGTCGATCAGCGTCTGGAGCGTCGCGGCGTCGGCGACGTCGAAGCCGATGTGGTCCACGCCCCCAGAGTCGCCCGCGGTCCGGGTCTTGCCGGTGGCGCGGTCGAGGTCACCGCCGGCCTGTTGCAGCGCGAGCTGGTCACCGGTACCGGGAGTGGTGAGGAAGGTGATCTCCGGGGTGACGCCGCCGATCTCCATGCCGAGGCTGCCGGTGTAGAAGCGGACCGAGCGGTCGACGTCGGCGACGACCAGGTTGACGTGGTTGAGGCCCAGGGTGCGGACGCGGTCGCGCGTTTTGTTCGTCATGCGACATATGCTGCAACTTCAAGTGCGCTTCAAGTCAAGGAGGATCATGGACGAGGGCCTGCTGGACATCGCCGAGGTCGCCAAGCGCTCGGGACTGGCGCCTTCAGCGCTGCGCTTCTACGAGCAGAAGGGCCTCATCGGCGCGACCGGCCGCAACGGGCTGCGCCGTACGTATGACCCGGCGACGGTGGACCGCCTGGCGCTGGTCACCTCCGCGCGCAACGCCGGGTTCACCCTCACGGAGATCGCCGAGCTCTTCGCCGCCAAACCGACCGACAGCGCGCTGCGCGCACGCCTCCAGGCCAAGGCGGCCGACCTGGAGGAGCGCATCGCCCAGCTCGCCCTCATGCGCGACAGCCTTCTGCATGCCTCCGTCTGCCTGCACGACCCGCTGGTCGACTGCCCGGACTTCCAGCGCTTCGTCCGCTCCGCCCGACCGCAGCCGCCCGCTTGACTTCAAGCACACTTCAAGTCGCAGGGTGGTCGGCATGACGAAGACCAACCTCGTACCCCGCAACGGGTTCGCCATGGCGGGTCTGGCCCTGGGCATGCTGCTGAGCACCCTCGACCAGACCATCGTCGCCACCGCTCTGCCCGCCATCGCCCATGATCTGGGCAGCCTGTCGGCCAGCGCATGGGTGGTCAGCGCCTACCTGCTGACCACCACCGCCACCGCTCCGCTGTACGGCAAGCTCGGCGACATGTACGGCCGGCGGCGTATGGCGCTGATCGCCATGAGCGTGTTCATCGTCTCCTCCATCCTGGCCGGACTGGCCCCCGACATGGGGACGCTCATCGCGCTGCGCGCCGTCCAGGGACTGGGCGGCGGCGGCCTGGTCGGACTGGGCAGCGCCGGCATCGCCGACCTCGTCCCGCTGCACGAACGCGGCAAGGCGCTCAGCTACAGCGGGGCCGTGTTCGCCGCCGGCAGCATCGGCGGCCCGCTGCTGGGCGGACTGTTCACCGACTACCTCGACTGGCGCTGGGTGTTCTATATCAACGTGCCGATCGGCCTGATCGCGCTGCTGCTCGTCGCGCGGTTCTTCACCGTCGCCCACAGCCCGGTCCGCGGGCGGGTCGACCTGCTCGGCGCGGCCCTGCTGGTCGGCGCGGTCACCTGCGTCATGCTCGTCACCGTCTGGGGCGGACGCGACCATGCGTGGTACTCCGCGCAGATCCTCGGCCTGCTGGCGGCTGCCGTCGTCCTGCTGGTCGCCTTCACCGCCGTGCAGCGCCGCGCGGCCAACCCCGTGCTCCCCCTCGGCCTGTTCCGCGCCCGCGCCTTCGCCGTCGCCGTTCCCGCCTCGCTGGTACTGGGCATGCTGCTGCTTGGCGCGGTGGTCTTCCTGCCGCAGTACTTCCAGGCCGTGCGCGGCATGAACGCCTCGCTGTCCGGGCTGGCGCTGACCCCGCTCATGCTCGGGGTCGTCGTCACGATGACCGCCGTCGGCCGCCGGGTGTCGGCCACTGGCCGCTACCGCGCCTTCCCCGTCGCAGGCGCCGTGCTCGCGCTGGCCGGGTTCGCCGCGCTCACCCAGCTCGACGCCCGCACCCCCGCGTGGCTGATGGCGCTGGAGATGCTGGTGCTCGGTGCCGGCATCGGCTGCGCGATCCAGCTCCTGGTCCTCATCATGCAGAACTCCGCCGAGCCGCGGTCCCTCGGCGTCGCCTCCGCGGCCGCGATGTTCTTTCGCTCCATGGGCGGCGCGCTCGGCACCGCCCTGTTCGGCACCATCCTGGTGCGCCGGCTGACCTACGAGCTGCAGCAACAGGCGCCTGCGCTTCCTGGATCAGCCGAGGAGATCGCGCGCCAGGCAATGTCCGAGGGGGCCGCGCTGCCGCCCGCCGTTCACACGACCGTCTCCCAGGCCGTCGCCGACTCGATCCACGTCGTCTACCTGTGGGCCCTGCCCTTCGCCGGGCTGTTCTTGATCCTCGCGCTCGCGCTGCCCTCGGTGCCACTGTGGACGGTGGACTTCCTGCGCAAGGTCAGGCAGGACCACGAAGCACAGCTCGCCACCACCGCGCCCCGGGCCACGACCGACTGAGCATTCAGCATCACGGAAGAGGGGACGTCGTCCTCCGCGATCACGGCCCGCACGGCACCTGGACGGCGAGCGTGGTGGGGCCGCCCGGCGGGCTGTCGAGGCGGACCGCGCCGTCCAGGGCGGCGACCCGCCGGCGTATCCCGGGGATCCCGGTGCCGCGCGCCTCATCGGCGCCGCCCCTTCCGTCGTCGGTGACCTCGATGGACAGCACGTCGTCGGCGCGCTCGATCCTGAGAGCCGCCCGCGTGGCGGCGGCGTGCTTGGTCACGTTCGTCAGCGCCTCGGCGATCACGTAGTAGGCCACCGCCTCGACGGCCGCCGGGAGCGCGCCCAGATCGGCGAGCTCGACGTGGACCGGCACGCTCGACCGGGTAGCCAGCGCCGTCAGCGCCCCCTCGAGCCCGCGGTCGGCGAGGATCGGCGGGTAGATCGTCTGGAGCACCGTCCGGAGCTCGACCATCGCCTCCTCCGCCGTCTCGTGCGCCCGCTGGAGCAGCGCCGCGACCGTGTCCGGGTCGTCGGCGAGTGACTCCCTGGCCATGCCCAGCTGCATGGCGATGGCCACCAGGCGCGCCTGCGTCCCGTCGTGCAGATCGCGTTCGATCCGCTGGAGCTCCGCGCCGTGGGCGTCGACCACGCCGACCCGGCTCCTGGTCAGCACGTCGACCCGCTCGGTGAGCCGCTCGCGGGCCGACGGCGCGAGCACCGCCAGGCACAGCCGCGCGTGGAGGCGCGCCAGTGTCGGGAGCACCCACCAGGCCGCCGCACCGAGGACGGCGATCTGAACCGAGCCCCCGACCAGCGCGGTCTGCCAATCGCCCACATGGACATCGAAGAACGACAACAGGGTGGGACGCGCGTCGGCGGGAAACGCCCACCACAATGTCGACGCCACCGCGGCGACCAGGATGTTGCCCAGGCATATCAGGGCGGCCAGCCCGAGCGGGAACCCGACGGCGACGTGCGCGAGCGCCCAGGCGAGATCCCGCCGCCCGCCCGGCCGTCCGTCGGCCGGAACGCCGAGCAGCCTGCCGGCCCGCTGATGGTGCCAGTCCGCCCAGCCCCGCGCCGCCGGCGGCGCGAGCAGCACCGGCAACGCGAGCGCCGTGACCACGGCCGTGGCCAACGTGCCCAGCAGGTAGAGCGAGCCGGAGAACGCACGGTCACGCATGCGCACCTCCTCACGACGCCGTACGGCGATCATTATCCGTCACCGGCCTCCGCCGGGCACTACAGCGGGCTGTACCAGCGCGCGTGCGGCCAGCGGTATCGTCCCGGACGTCCAGCCGAAATAGCGTCCCTGACCATGAAACCGACATGTGCGCGGATCCGCAGACGCCTGGTCCCGGTCCTCGCCCTGATCGCCCTGTCCGCCGCCATCGCGCCCCCGGCCAGAGCCGACGGCGGCCCGCTCCCACCGCTCGACTGGAAGCACTGCGCCCAGGGCTCCGACGACGCCGTCGGCAGGGAACTCGACCGGGCAGGCGCACGGTGCGCGGAGCTCACCGTCCCGCTCGACCACTCCAGGCCCGGCGGCCGCACCATCAAACTCGCGCTGTCCCGCCTCCCCGCCACCGACCGCGCCCATCGCATCGGCACCATGGTCCTCAACAGCGGCGGCCCCGGCGAGAGCACGCTGGGCATGCCGCTGCGGACGCGCGCGGCCATGAAGGACGTCGCCGCCCGTTACGACCTCGTCGGCCTGGACCCGCGCTTCGTCGGGCGCAGCACGCCGCTCGACTGCGGCTGGCCCATCGGCCTGTGGCTCCGCTCGGCCGGTCCGACCCGCGCCCGGTTCGATCAGCAGGTGGCGGTGCAGCACGACCTGGCCGAGCGCTGCGCCCGGCGCCACGCCGACGTGCTCCCGTACGCCAACACGCGCGACACGGCCCGCGACATCGACCTCGTACGCCGCGTCCTCGGGGAGCGCCGGATCTCCTTCCTCGGCTACTCCTACGGCAGCTACCTGGGCGCGGTCTACACCCAGATGTTCCCCGGCCGCACCGACCGCGTGGTCCTGGACAGCGCGGGCGACCCGAACACGTGGGGCCCCAGGGCGACGCAGGGCACCGAAGGCGAGGCGGAACGCGCGCTGCGCGGCTGGGCGGCCTGGGCTGCCGAACGTCACGGCACCTATGGCCTCGGCGCCACCCCCGCCCGCGTGCTCGCCACCGTGAACGCTGTCGTCGACGCCGCGCAGGACCGCCCGCTGCGCGTCGGACCGCACGAGGTGGACGACCAGGCGGTCCCGTACATCCTCTCCATCGGCTCCGGCGACGACCGCCCCGCGGCCCGCGCGGAGTTCACCTCCACCGTTCGGACCCTGAACGAGGCCGCGCACGGCCGCCCGGCCGACCCTGGCCCCGAACTCGCCGGATTCCTCACGTTCGTCCTGACCAGCGCCGGCTCCCCGCTCGCCGGCCCGGCCGCCGCGATCATCTGCGGAGACCGCGCCGCGCCGCGCGACCCCGACGTCTACTGGAACGACGTCCAGCGCAGCCGTGCGCGCCATCCCCTCTTCGGCCCCCTCAAGAACAACATCTGGCCCTGCGCCTTCTGGCCGAACCACCCGCGCGAGCGTCTCACCCACGTCGCCAACCCCACGCCCGCGCTGATCGTGTCCGCCACCGGCGACACCGCCACCACCTACGAGGGCAGCAAGGCCATGCACCGGGCGCTGACCGGCTCCCGCCTGCTCACCCTGCGCGGCACGACCGCCCACGGGATCTACGGTGAATACGGCAACGCCTGCGTGGACGCCAAGGTCAACGCCTACCTGGCCACCGGCACCCTCCCCGCCGCCGACCCGATCTGCCATCCCTGACCCGCCCCCAGGCCGCGACACCCCCACGCGGCCTCACGCATTGAGGACGTCTTCACCGGAACGCCAACGCGGCATGCCCCAGCGACCTCCACCCGGTAGCGAGGACTTCGACGGGAATCCTCGCTAGCCGACGTGGACGTGAGGGCGCCGTTCGATGTCCGGCTCGGCCTTGCGCAGCACCTCGCGAGTCAGCGGAGGCACGTCCCCGCCGCCGAAGACCAGGTAGCGCAGCATGCCCACGACCGGGTTGCCCTCGGCCCAGTGGAAGTAGATGTGCGGTACACCGCGGGTGCGATCACGCAGGTACAGCAGCAGCGCGGCCAGCGTGTTGGGCACGGCCGAGCTCTCGATCCGCAGGATCTGGTGGCCGTAGCGTTCCTCGCCCTTGACGTGCAGTTCGGTCTCGAACTCCGAGGCGTCGGGCACGGTGACCTCCACGAACAGGACCGGCTCCGAACTGCGCAGCCGGTGGTTCAGCCAGGTCTCGCGCAGCTTGTCGTTGTACTCTCTCTGGTCGCGTTTGTGGGGTTCGTTGGCGATCACGTGGATGTCACCGCAGGCCTCGTTGACGAACTGCTCGGCCAGCGGATCCAGGTGTACATCGGTGACGCGCAGCTCGGTTGAGCGGGTGGCACGGGAGATCAGCGAGGTGATGATGATCGCGGCGATGAAGAACGAGGCGATCTTGACACCGTCGGGCCGTTCGAACACATTGTCAACCAGTGTGTAGGCGAGCACGCCTGTGATCAGCCCGAAACCCGCACGGGCCGACCGCTGGCCGAGCTTGTGCGCCGACAGCGTCACCGCCGCCGCGGCCGACAGCATGAGCACCAGCACGCCGGTGGCGTACGCGCCGCCCTGAGCCTCCACGCTGGCGTCGAAGATGATCGTGATGGCGAACGCGATCGCGGAGAAGATGAGGACGAGGGGGCGTACCGCGCCGGTCCACTCCGGCGCCATGCCGTACCTGGGCAGATAGCGCGGCACCAGGTTGATCAGCCCGGCCATCGCCGAGGCGCCGGCGAACCACAGGATGGCGATGGTGCTGACGTCGTAGGCGGTGCCGAACCAGTCGCCGAGGAAACCGTGGGCGAGATAGGCGAGCGCGCGTCCGTTGGCCTTGCCGCCCGGCTGGAACTCCGCGGCGGGGATCAGCACGGTGGTGACGAAGCTGCTCAGGATCAGGAAGACGCTCATGATCAACGCGGCCGTGGTGAGCAACCGTTTGGTGCCCTTGATCCGCTGCTGGATGTCGCCCTTGACCACGGGCATCACCGCGACGCCGGTCTCGAAGCCGGACATGCCCAGCGCGAGCTTCGGCATCACCAGCAGCGACAGGCCGATCATGGCCAGGGGGCTGCTGTAGCCGGCGTTCAGCAGGTTCTGCCAGCTCACCACGACGTCCGGGTTGTCCAGCACATGCAGGATCGCCACGGTCACGACGACCGCGTTGAGCCCTAGATAGACGAAGACCAGCAGGACGGCGATGTCGATCGCCTCGGTGAACCCCATGAGGAACACCCCGCCGAGCAGGGCCAGGAGGAAGAGCGTGACCGGCACACGCTGGCCCGCAAGCCAGTGTGGCGCGAAAGGGTTCTCCAGGATGTGCGCGGTCGCGTCGGCGGCTGACAGCGTCATCGTGATGACGAAGTCGGTGGCCGCGAAGCCGAGCAGGGCGAGTACGAACAGCTTGCCCCACCACTGGGGGGCGAGCTTTTCCAGCATCGCGATCGAGCCCTGCCCGTAGGGGCTCTCCTCGGCCACCCGCCGGTAGACCGGCAGCGCCCCCAGCAGAGTCAGGCCGACCAGGAACAGCGTGGCCAGCGGCGCCAGCAGTCCGGCCGCCAGGGCGGCGATGCCGGGCTGGTAGCCCAGCGTGGAGAAATAGTCCACGCCGGTCAGGCACATCACCCGCCACCAGGGATGCTTGGCGTGCGGGCCGTGCTCGATCTGCTTGCGATCGGTCTGCAGACCCTCGAGCAGCCACGTCCGTAGCGGAGTTCCCGGTGGGGAGGCGGGTTGCCTCATCCTGACCATTTTCGGCACCCGATACATCGCTCTCAGCTGACGAATGCACACTACTTGTCGCTTCGTGCCTGTTTGTCGTGCTGAGGTGTCAAGAACGCGTCAATGGCCGAATTCGCATCGTCACGCAGAGTGACAATTCGAGGGTCTTAGGTCAGGAGCTTGGTCGAGCAGCCGACGGCGCCGGCAGTCGCACATCAAGAAGACGTCAGGCCGTGAAGGTCTCGATCGGGACGCGGGTTGCCGGCCGACGCCGCGTCGGCCGCCTCCAGGAGGCGGCAGTATTGCCGGGAAACGGAAACGAAGGCTTCGCGAGCCTGCCGGAGTACTCACATGACGCCGGGCGCCGCGCACGGGACCATTCCGTCATGACTGCAGTGGTGGAGGCCGAAGGGCTGACCAAGTACTACGGCGAACGCCGCGGTCTCGAGGACCTGACGCTCGACATCCGGCCCGGCGAGGTCTTCGGCTACCTGGGGCCCAACGGCGCGGGCAAGCCGGATATCGGATTGTGACACTTTGATGAGCCTGCGCATAGGGTCCGTCTTGCCCGGTGATACGCCTACGTGAGGGCGTTGACGAATCGTTGCGGTGGCGCTGACCTCATGGGGCAAGATCTCAAAAGGGGGGCATCACAATGGTTCCTTGATGGGGAGGGGCAGCGCCCCTGCCCCCGGTTTCCCCTCCCCGCCCCCCTTTTGCGATCTTGGAGGGGTCCCCATGAGGTTGGCTCCGAAACGATTCGGCAACACCCGTCAACGTGCATCCTTGGCTGTTAGGCGAGGAGTTGCTTCGGCCCGCACACTTCCCGGTATGCCTCACGAAGGTCTTCAGCCTCGGGGAGTTGGCGAGCCTCGATCTCTCTGATCACCTCTCGTGCTCGCCAATAGTTGGAAGGCACTAGTAGGCCGCTCGTCACAGCAGTGAGCGTTACCTCGCCTGCTTCGTCCGGTTGATCGGCGGCGAGGAGGGCCAAAGCCAGGTCAAGGCGCGCGGATACCGCTCTTCGGGGGCGTGCTGGCCCATCAACGGGAGTCTCCAGCCGCGCGAGAACTTGCCGGGCATAGCTTTCGGCAGCAGGATCTCCGAGCCAAGACAGCGTGGTGGCGATGTACGCTTCGCTTTTGGCGGGGTCGTAGCGGTAGTGGTGTTCGGGGTTATCGGGCATCGATAGCGGGGAGACCAGCCGTGCAACACGGTCGAGGGCGTCTCGTGTCTCGGGGCCAGCACCAAGGCGCGCCCACACGCGGCCTTCTTGAGCGGTTGCCTGGATGTAGGCCGAGCCAGTACGTGGAGCGATGGCCTGCGCGCCTTGCGACAGCGTCAAGGCGCGACGGTAGTCCCCTGTGGTTACCGCTTGCCATGCCTGGGTTTCCAGGCACCAAGCCGAGATCTCCGGATGCTCAGCGTGTTCCGCCATCAGCATGGCTGTCTTGAGGCGGGCTGTTGCCGCTTGGAACTGCCGGAGATCGACATGGCAGGTGGAGGCGAGCAGCGAGAGCCAGCCCCCGACGACAAGGAGGCGGCGATGCTCAGCCAGTGTCTTCTTGGCATCGAAGAGCTGTGAGACATATGCCAGGTGTCGCCTAGTCCGGGTGAGTAGCACTTCAGGCGGCGTACGCGGGTATGCCATCGCGAGTTCATCCACGACGAGTTCAAGGCGTTCGAGCGTCGCGTCCCCTACGTCGCTGGCGGCTACGCGACGGGCCAGTTCCAACGAGTCGATCTCGTCGTCAAGGTGGCTACCGTCGGGCTGCGTTTGGGCGTCCTCGTCGCCGAACAGTTCTTCTTCGTCCAAGCCGAACACCCGGCAGCAGAGAAGCGGGTAGGGGTCCTTTGGATGGTGCTTGCCCGCTTCCCAGTCTTTGATCAGCCGGGTGATCGATTCCCGAGACGGAAGACGTGTGCTCTGGTTGGCGGCATCCGCTAGGTGTTTGGCCATGTCCCGTTGAGTCCACTCCCTCTTGCGTCGTTCAGCGCGTAGCCGACTGGCCCAGCTTGGAACATCGCTCATCGCGTGCACCTCGGGGGACGTGTGGGGGGATGGCTTGTCTCCCCTAGTCTCCCTCACTCGCACTGTTGGTGGGGGGACTGACGGGGATGAGATGGAGGGCGACGCCAAAACATGGCGGGACCCGCAGGCGCTGACACGCCGTACGGGTCCCTGAACCGCACACTGGAGGTGCGATCTATGGCACAGCGTACGGCCATTCCGGCACGAGCCAATACCAGTCCCGGCAAACCTCCCGCCGCCCGGTCGGCCTACCTTCTGCAACGGGACCTGGGGGACTTCGGCATCCTCTCGGACGTGCACGTCGGCACCGGGGTCGCGCTGCTGTCTGTGTGGGTGGACCTGGTGGTCTGGGTCGAGTGCGGCTCGGAGGGGTGGCGCTTTCGCTGGTGGAGCGGCCGTGTCTCGTCTCGTAACCGGTACGTCTGGGCCTTCTGCCCGGCCGACGCACACCACACGGCGGCACGACGCATCGCCCATCGGTACCAGCAACTCCTGACAGGTCACCGGCTCTCGGAAACCATCGCCGATCTCGCCGCGACCGCCGAGACGCCCGGAAGCGGGGTGGCGCGGTGACCGGGGAGATCCCGTTCGTGCCCGGCTGTCAGGCGGCTCCTGCTGCTCCGTCGCGGGAGGTCACCGAGGAGGACCGGATGATGGCACGCCGCGTCGCGGCTGATGCGCGGCAGAGGTTGCGGCTGGTGCTGGAGCGGCTGCGCGCCGATCGGCTGGGTGCCCAGTCGTGATCACGCGGGCGAGATTACGCGCGCTGCTCGATCGGTGGAGGCTGGCGTTCGATGGGCCGCCTCCGCTGGTGGTGGGGTTCGTCATGAACGAGTTGGTTCAGCATGCGGCGCGGGTGGTCGGCTCGACCCCGGTACGGCGGGTCTGGCGGGGGGCTGCTCTATGCGGCCGGTCGGTGCTGGTCCTCCGGGCTCCCGAGATCGGGTGGCAGAGCTGGCGGCCGAACGGGCTCGCGTGCGGCGAGTGCTTGTTCCGGTCGGCGTGGGTGACATCAGCGGAGGTACCGGTGGCGGGGCCGGACGACTCCTCATAGGAGCTGGGTGGGGTGGTGCGGGTGGCTGGCTCCTGGCGCGGGAGCGGACGCCGCGTCACCTCGCCCTCAAACGGGTGCGGCAGCGTGGTTGATCTTCCGATCCTCCAGGGTGGGCCGGAAATTGCCGATCCCACGCTGCCGTGCTCACCTCTTCTCTACTTACAAGTACGCCGTTCTCTCTTCCTTTCCATGGCCACATGATTCTCCGTTCACAACAGAAGGGCTCATCAATGAACAAGGCGACCACTCTTCTCCGTCAGCCCTGGGGCTTGGGGCGTGCCACCGAACGCCTGCCCGAAGCGGCACTTCCCTACACAACAACCAGCCTCGACCCGGCGAGTCAGCTCACGGTCTTCTACGACGGCCGGGGCGGAATCGTCGATATGGGGAAGGGTTCGACCAACAGGGCGTACGCGACGATTACCAAGTCCCGGACCGGGGACGGCTCCCAGAACGCCCCGAACGTGGCCGACGACTCCAATAACGACGTCGAAAGGGACTGATTCGTGCGGTCCACCAAGGACGCCATAGTGGTGATCACTTCACCCGAGGACGTCACCGCCAATCTGGTGATCGCCTCCCTCAACGAACGCGGGGCCTGCGTCGCTCGCGTAGACCCGGCCGACGTCGGGTCTGGCCTGACGTTCGACGCCCGCCTGGGAGGCGAGCGTGCAAGCTGGTCCGGACGCCTGCGCACAACAAGCCGGGACATCGCGCTGGAAGAGGTGCGGGCGGTCTACTACCGTCGCCCGTCGCCTTGGCGATTCGAGGCACTGGAGGCGCAAGCACGCGAATTCGCCATCACCGAAGCCCGACACGGCTTGCACGGCCTGATCTCCAACCTGCCGAACTGCCGCTACGTCAACCACCCCGCCAATATCAGCAGAAGCGATTACAAACCAGCGCAATTGCAGCTCGCGGCACAGCTCGGGTTCGCCATTCCCGAGACGCTGATAACCAATGACCTGGAGGCGGCCAAAGAGTTCGCGAAAGAACACGACCCGATCGTGTACAAGTCGTTTCGCGGCATCCCGCACAAAATAGACGGCAAGGTCGCGACCATCTGGACACAAAGGGTGGACTCCGCCGACCTCGACGAGTCCATCGCTGTGACGGCCCACATGTTTCAGGCAGAGGTCCCCAAACACAGCGATGCCAGGGTGACCGTCGTCGGCTCTCACGTCTTCGCCAGCCAGATCACCAGCCCAGAGGGCATGCTTGACTGGCGGAGCGGCGACTGGGACACGCTCGCGCACACTCCCATCCGGGTACCCTCGTCGGTCGTAGCGCGCCTGCGCGCTTACCTCGACAGCTTCGGCCTGGCCTTCGGCTGCTTCGACTTCGCCCTAGAAGAAACCGCAGGAGGCGTTGAGCCGTATCGGTGGGTCTTCATCGAGTGCAACCCGAACGGCCAATGGGGCTGGCTTCCCGATGCCGAGGCGATAGCCGACGCCTTCGCTCACACCCTCCTGGAGGGATACACCGTATGAACCTGGCAGCCGAACTGCGTCACCAACTGGCCGACAAGGTCGGCTCGGTGGCCTGGCACCCGGCCGTGGAGGCGGTTCCTCGCGAACTCTTCCTCGGCCAAGCGGTCTACTGGCTTGAACCGGAGCGCGGGTGGGTCCCGGTACGCAAAGAGGAGATGACCCCCGAACAGTGGCTCACGCTGGCCTACACCGACGAGACGTGGGTCACCCAGATCGACGGGGTGATGGCGGAGGACGCCACCGGGCCGGTCGTCATCCTGCGGCCCACTTCATCGTCCACCTTCCCTGGGCTGGTTGTGCGGATGCTGGAAGCCGCCGGGATCCGGGAGGGCGACAGGGTTCTAGAGATCGGGACGGGCACCGGATACTCAACCGCGCTGATGTGTCACCGGCTGGGCCAAGAGGCGGTGACCTCCATCGAATACGATCCGGTGATCGCGGCCAGAGCCAAGGACGCCATCACGGCGGCCGGATATGCGCCAACACTCATCCAAGGCGACGGGCTTCTCGGCTACTACGCCAACGCCCCCTACGATCGGCTGATCGCGACGTGCTCAGTTCGCACGATCCCACCGGTATGGGTGAAACAGGTCCGCTCGGGCGGAACGATCACCGCGCCCATGATGGGGTGGACGGGCGGGGCGGCCTTCGCACATCTACACGTGGAGGACGATGGCTGCGCGAGCGGTCACTTCCTGAACGACGACGTCTACTTCATGACGGCCCGTCCGCACCTGCCGCCGTCACGCCCGACTCTGGAACTGGGCTTGGGAAGCGCCAGTGGCAGCACGCTCGACCCGGCCGTACTCAAGAACGACACCGCGTTGTTCGTGGCTCAGCTCGCCGTGCCCCATACACAACACGGGTGGGCGGAAGACATCCTGACGCTGCACGACGTCAGCACCGGATCTCAGGCCGACGTCCGGCCGTCCCCGACCGGTGGATGGGTGGTCCACCAACATGGACCGGCACGCCTGTGGGACGAGGTAGCCAAAGCCATCACGATCTGGCAGGAGGCAGGTCGGCCACATCAGTCCGGCTTCGGCCTCACCGTGACCCAGAACGAACAACGGGTCTGGCTCGGTGCCCCTGATGGGCCAAGCTGGAGGTTGCCCGCATAGCCAATGCAGGCAACCCGGCCCCCTCTTCGACAATTCGAGGAGGGGGCCTTACACGTCCAAGACCCACGGACTTGGGCTCGGGATCGTCTCTTCCGGGCACGGCCCCACGGCGCTTCGGACCCGTAGCGGTGTGGAGCGTGGGGGCCGGCGACATGACCGCAGGTCACCCGGAGGGCGAACGAAGTGAGTGTGGCCGGCGCGCACGCGGCGGAGAGATGATCATGAACGGTCCCGCGGCTCCTCCTAGTTGATCTTGCCGGGTCTCGGAGGTCATGCGGTGCCTGGCGGTTGCGGGCGGCCTGGCCGCTCCCGGCCGGGACCGGCCCCCAGGCCGCATGCCCGGCCGGGGAGGGCGGCCGGTTGGGCCGCCCGCGCGGGCCGCCCTTGGGCGGTCCGCCTTGATTTCTATGAGAACAATTCGGCAATGCGGACTGGGCGACATGCGATCTTGAGAGTCTCCGGCTGTGCGCTTTGTCCTGCAACCCGATGATTGCGGCGGGTGCGCTGATAGAAAAGAGTGCGTGATCACCCACTCCGGAATGATCATCTCGTGGCGGGGTGTCATCCTTCTAGCGCAGACAGGCTCCCCGCCACGGTCATCCGGATAGGTCTTTTTCGGATCGGCTGGAATAAGCCTTGAGAAAGCCGCGAATTTCGTGGAAATAATCGCAGGGTCCGGGAACTTTGGCGGTGGCTCGTTCGTTCTCTATAGGCCAGACCAATCGACCGGAGGAGGTAGTGTCACTTGCTGCAGGGGCCGATACCGGTTCCACACGAGCTAGTGTTCCCCCACGGATGTTACGTGGTCGGGGACGTGAGTCCAGTACTCGATTTCGAGGCGAGCACGCCGAGTAAGCCGGTCCCGGCTCGGGACAAGCTCACTAATGAGCTGATGTGGCAGGTCCCGGTCATGGACGGGGACCCTTCGGTGAAAGCGTCCGCTAAGTCGGTCGCTGTGAAGATTCTTTCGCCGGTTGCTCCGGTGATTCCGGAAGCTCCGGCGGCGTTGGCCGCGTTGGGGCTGGCGCTGGTGCCGGTGGAGTTCGAGGGGTTGATGGTGACCCCGTACGTGAACGCCTCCAACCGGTTGGCGTATTCGTTCAAGGCGCGGGGCCTGCGAGCGGCGGTCAGCCCGTCGAAGGCTTCGGGCGCTAAGGCCGCTACGTCGTAGCGGGCGGATTGCTCGCCTTGCCGGTGGGGCGCGGGCGGGTGAAAGTGGTCGCGATCCCGTGTTGAGGGAGACGCGTATTTGATGGCGCGGTAGAGCCGCGTCGAGGAAGCCCGGCAGGGTAGGCCGCGCTGGTCGCGGTGAGGCCCCTTGGGGGCCGGGCATCGGGGCGCGCAAGAGGACCCGGACACACACAGATTCAGCCGTGATGCGGCGTCGTCGGCATCCGCTCTATGCGGGGCGGGTGTCGGCGGTGCTGCGGCTGTGGGCGCGCGCTATCCGCATACACACAGATCACTTTTGACGAGGTCGGCGACCGCAAGAGCGGTCGTCGCGGTTCGTCGTCTTCGTCGTCCCTTCCTGCCGTGCGGCGGGCCGGGGTCGGCGTGGGCGGCCTGGTCAAAGGAGGTGGTGCCCCAAGTGTTGCGCAAACTTCCCGGTGCAGAGGTAGACAACATCGTCGCGACCCGGCCGGAGACGTCGGTGGTGTGGCGGCCGACCGTGGTCAAGACCCCGGCGATCGTGGTCATCGTCGTCTGGCTGTGGCGGCTGATCTCCGGAACGATCAAGACTCTAGTCCGTCACCCGGTCGCCTGCGCGGTGACCGGGTCGGCCGGAGCGCTGTGGTATCTGGCGGGCTGGCGCGCTCTGGTCGCCGCCTACGTGACCTTCGGGCTCGGTAGTGCCTGCTGGGCGCTGGCCGATGCGGCGAGCTACGGCCGGTGGGTCGGCTGGCCGCTGGTGAGCTGGGCACGCTGGATGTGGGTGTACCGGCGTCGCTGGCGGGCGGTGCTGGTCGGGGCCGGGCTGGGCGGCTCGTTCTGGGGCCGCGCCTACGTGCCCGACGTGCGGCGGGTGCGGTCCACGAGGCTGGCCGACCGGGTCACGGTCAAGATGCTGGCGGGTCAGTCGGATGAGTTGTGGGCGGATCGTTCGCCCAATCTCGCGCACGGGTTCGGCGCGGTCTCCTGCCGGGTGTCGGTGATCCGGCCGGGGTGGCTGCTGCTGTCCTTCCCTCGGGCTGATCTGCTGGCGGTCACGATCACGGCGCGGCCGATCCCGCGTCGGCCGGTGGTCGGGGCGGTGGAGATCGGTCTGGATGAGGAGGGGCGGCCGTTCCGGCTGAAGATTCACGGCACGCATGTGCTGGTCGCGGGGGCGACCGGGGCTGGGAAGGGGTCGTGGCTGTGGTCGGTTGTGCGGGCGCTGCTGCCCGCGCAGGAGGCGGGGCTGGTGCAGCTGTGGGGGCTGGACCCCAAGCTGATGGAGCTGTCGTTCGGCCAACAGCTCTTCACCCGCTATGCCGCGACCCCCGAGCAGTGCGCCGAACTGCTGGAGCTGGCCGTGACCTGGATGCAGGAGCGGGCCGGGCGGTATGCGGGTGTGCAGCGAAGCCACACCCCCACCACAGATGACCCGTTCGTGCTGGTGATCGTGGATGAGGTGGCGTTCCTGACCGCCTACCAGGCCGACCGGCAGTTGAAGGCGCGCATCCTGGCGGCGCTGTCCACGCTGACCACGCAGGGCCGGGCGGCCGGGTTCGCGGTCATGGCGCTGCTGCAAGATCCGCGAAAGGACGTGCTGGCGATCCGCAACCTGTTCCCGGACCGGGTGGCGCTCAGGCTGGACGAGCCGGAGCAGGTGGACATGGTCCTCGGTGACGGCGCGCGGGATCGGGGCGCGCTGGCCGATCAGATCCCGCGTGACCCGGATGACCCGGCGGTGGGGGCCGGGATCGGTTACGTGCGACTGGAGAACAGCCCCGACCCGGTGCGGGTGCGGGCGGCCTACGTCAGCGACGGCGATATCAGGCAGATGGTGGCGCGCTACTGCGTGCCCATGGACAAGCGAGGAGGCCGTGATGACGACGGTGATGGCGAGGAAGACGGCGGCTGCGGTGGCGGCCAACCAGACGGGACAGACGGCGGCACGGGCGAAGAAGGCGGCGAGATGGACGGCGGCAAGCGGAACGGTCGGCGCAAGGCGGGCGACGAGGAAGGGGGTGGTGCCCTATGACGATCTGGGTGGCCCTGGATGGGCTTCGGTGCGCGCTGTGCGGCACTGAGGGGAGCCTGTGGCAGGACGAGGTCCGGCTGATCGTGGAGTGCCGGGAGTGCGGGCACCGGGCGATGGTCGGGCGGGAGTACGACTTCGGGGACGCGGTCGAGGAGGTGGCCGCGCGGCTGGGCGGTGACGGCGACTGGCCGTACGGCGAGGACCTGGACCGCGTCTGCCTGCGGGCGGCGTTCCGGGAGGAGTTCGGTGAGGACCTGGACGAGGACCTGACCGACGAGCGGTACGGCGTCTGGGGCGCCTGGGAGGCAGACGAGCACGACACCGGGCGGGACAGCGGCGCCGATGCTTGGGGGCCGCTTGAGCGATAGCGGGTACGACGGGGCGCGGGCTGGCGCGCGAGCGGGGGCACTGGGGGCGCTGGCTGAGGCGGGACTGCTGGAGCTGGAGACGGCCCGGCAGGTCGCGATCGATGCCGGGGTGTGTATCCGGCCGCTGGCCTTCCGGGTGACCGATCGGCATAGCGAGGCTGATCGGGTGGTGAACGTGGCGTGCGGGGCCAGGCTGGAGAGCAAGTGTCCGCCGTGCGCCAAGCGGATGCGGCAGTTGCGGGCGGCGCAGTGCCGGGAGGGCTGGCACCTGGAGGCCGAACCGGAGATCGAGCCTGCGGCGGGCTCGGACCGGAACGGCACGTCAGAGGGAGCAAGCGGCGAGACGGCGGGCGATGCGGCGATCGTGCCCGCTCGTGAGGTGGACGAGGATGAACGGGCTTGGCTGCGTCAGTTCCGGGACGAGCTTCACGGGCTGCGCGATGCCGCGATGGCGGCAGGCCGGGCGGAGGAGGCGGGCGACTGGGCGGCGGCGCTGGCCGGGCATGAGGCGGAGATGCGCGCCTTGGGCGTCTGGCCGGACGGCGGTGACGCGTCGGGGGAGGCGCAGGCCGCAAGCGGCGACGGGACAGCGGGGGCTGTCTCGTCTCGGCGGGTGCGCTCCACGCGGCGGCGGCAGGACGCTCCGGCCTTACCCAAGCGGGTGATGCGGGCGACCACGCTGGGCCGGACGTTCACCGGGCGGGACGGCAAGGTGTTTCGGCCGTCGCTGTTCGTGACGTTGACGCTGCCGTCCTACGGCCGGGTCAAGGACGGCGCGCCGGTCGATCCGGACGGCTACGACTATCAGCGGGCGGCGCGTGATGCGCTGCACTTCGCCAAGCTGGTGGATCGGCTGGTGCAGAACCTGCGGCGGGTGGCCGGGTTCGAGGTGCAGTACTTCGCGAGTGTGGAGCCGCAGCGGCGGCTGGCTCCGCATCTGCACATGGCGATCAGGGGCACGATCCCGCGTGCTGAGCTGCGGCGGGTCATCGCGGCCACCTACCACCAGGTGTGGTGGCCGCCGACCGGGGTGGTCGTCTTCGAGGGTGATCACCTGCCGGTGTGGCGGGAAGAGGTGGGCTACCTCGATCCGGCCACGGGTGAGGTGCTGCCCACGTGGGAGGAGGCATTAGACGCCCTGGGGGCCGACCCGGACGCCACACCGCTGCACCTGATCCGCTTCGGCGAGCAGGCTGACATTCAAGGCGTGCTGGCCGGGACACCGGATGCGGACATGCGGGTCCGCTATCTCACCAAGTACCTGACCAAGAGCCTGGGGAATCCGCTCAACGAGGACCCGGGAGAAGGGGCGGACGGCAAGCGGGCGGTACGGGCTCGGCGGGCTCATGCGCGGCGGCTGCTGGAGGTGCTGCGGTGGGAGCCGTGTTCGCCTGGGTGCGCGAACTGGCTGCGTTTCGGGGTGCAGCCGAAGAACGCGCGTGCGGGGATGGTGCCGGGGTTGTGCCGGGGCAAGGCGCATCGGGCGGCCTATCTCGGCTATGCCGGGCGGCGGGTGCTGGTCTCGCGCAAGTGGACGGGCAAGACGCTGGGCGGCTATCAGCGGGCGCGGCGGGCCTGGGTGCTGGAGGCGCTCGGCATCGCCGATCAGGAGGGGAGCGATCCGGGCCGGTATGTGTGGCAGCAGCTCAAGCCGGATGACCCGCGTCTGGGGTCGCTGGCGGTGCGGTTGCTGCGGATGGTCGCCGAGCGGCAACGCGGCCGGGAGCTGATCGCGCAAGCGGGCACGGCAGAGGAAGGGGGTCATTCTTTCGGCAACGGCGGGGCGCGTGGGCCAAGCCCGCACCGGGGTGAGGCTGCGACACAGCTCGGTCAGGGGTCGGCGTGAGGGCCGCCATCGGGAAGGCGTGCCGTAGGCGCCGCTTCGGGGTTCGGTTCTTCTCCCCTGTGATCATCGGCCGGCCGCGATCCGGAGGTCAGCCACCGCTGCCCGAGGGCGGGTGGGCGGGATGGCCAGAGGAGGTGGCACGCCACGGCGGCTGAGGCGGTCAGCGGGCAGGGGCAGGCAAGGGCGGATGAGGGTTCGGGGCTCGTGCAGGAGCGGGAGCCGGAGGACAAGACTGATCTTGTTGCGTGCGCTCGGGCGCTGGTCGCGCGTTGGCCCCGGCTGACGCAAGATCAGCGGGACCGGTTGGCGCTGGTGCTGAGAAGCGGGGATTAGGGTGATCACTGGGGTGCCCCTGCCGTCTAGGACTCGGCGGGGGCACACCCGTGAGCAGAGACGGCTATTCCTGCGGGGCCGGGGTGATCGGGTCGATGATCACGCGGTCGGTGATGTGCGGGCGCTTGCCCCGGCCGGTCGGCTTCAAGGTCACGGTCATGATCGCCTTGATCACCTCGCGGCGGGCGCTGACCCCCAACCCCTTCCACACCTTACGGGCCGCGTGCTCGGTATCGACCCCGACGAAGGGTGCCAGCGGGGAGGCGTCGGCGACATCGTCAAGGGCGCGCTCGATCTCCTCGATCCTGAGCTTGGCGCGCTTGAGCCCGGCCAGATACTCGGGCCGCTCGATCAGCATCGCCGAGTAGTCCTCGGTCAACTGGATCTTGCGCTGACGCAGGGCGATCAACTCCGTGCGCAGAGCCGTCACGTCCACCCCGCTCGTCGGCGGGATGACCAGGTCGGCGGCGTCCCTGGCCAAGATCGTGATAGCCACCGTTTCCACCCACTCATCCAGCTCGGCTTGCGGGCAGGTGGCGTGTCCCTTGCCGCCGCTCTGGCATCGATACACCGGCCGGTCGGCCCTGTCGCCCGCGCTGTGTACGCGGGTGGTCTCACCGCAGGGGCATCGGTAGGTGCCGCTACCCAACCAGCGGGCGGCCGGTCCGGGCGTGGTCGTGCGGGCTGGATCATTCAGCTTGGCAGTGATCGTCCAAAACGCGTCCTCGCTGATGATCGCATCCCACGGGGCGCGAGCAACCACGTCTTCGGGCGCATACCGCTTACGTCCCTCGCCGGGCTTGTGCACCATGAGGGCGGCATTGCGGGGCCGCAGCAGCACATCACGAACGGTGGTGGCGCGCCAGGGCAACCCGTTGGCGCTGGGAATGCCTCGCTCGCGAAGATCACACGCGATGCTCTTACAGCTCGGTCCCTTCGGCTTGCCGAAGTTCGGCAACAGCACCAGATTGGACATCTTCACGATCTCTGCGGCTTCCTCCGGCCGGACGGTGACCCCGTCCGCCTCGAACCCATAGGGGCGGGGACCGCCGCCGAACTGCCCCGCCTCGGCCTGACGCAGACGCGCACGGCTCACCCGTCGCGCGGTGTCCTTGCTCGCCTTGTTGGACATCGCGCACATGACACGCGCCATGGTGATACCCGCGTCGCTGGTCAACTGGCAGGAGCCGGTCAGGCTCTCGCACGTCACCGCGAACTTGGACTCCTCGACCACGTCAATCAGGTCTTCGAGATCGCGCGGCTGGCGAGCCAGACGGTCCAGGTCCAACACCACAAGTACGTCAATCTGACGCGCGGCCAGCACCTCCAGCGCGCGACGGAACTTGGGCCGCACCGTGCGGAGCTCGGTTCGCCCATTCGGAAGCTTGATCTTGCGGCGCTTGAACGCGCTGGTGTCGTTCTCCACCAACACGTGTTCCTCGGTCAGCCTCCACCCGCGCCGGGCGACGAACGCCCGCATGTCCTTGACCTGGTCGTCCACGCCTTTGGTGTCGTCGGCGTCGCTGATCCTGGCGAGGATGCCCGCTCGCTTGGTCATGTCCGCTCCTCCCTCTGTTGCGTGATCGCTGATCTCATTCTATCGCGAAGAACTGTCAAAACTCTTGGTCGGGCAAGACCACGACGATCAGGCTGCTGCTCGACGTGATCAGGCCGACCAGAGGGTCGGTGCGGGTGCTGGGCGCGGACTCCCGCGAGCACGGGGTCCGGAGCCGGATCGGCTACCTGCCCGGCGAGCTGGTGTTGGAGGGGCGGGAGAAGGCCCGTGACTACCTGCGCTTCCTGGGCAGGATCCGGGGCGGCGTGCCGAGCGCGCGCATCGAGGAGCTGGCCGAACGGCTGGACGCCGACCTGTCGGTGCAGATGCGCAAGCTCTCCAAGGGCAACAAGCAGAAGGTCGGGCTGGTCCAGGCGTTCATGCACGAACCGGAGTTCCTCATCCTGGACGAGCCGACCAGCGGGCTGGACCCGTTACTGCAGCGGGAGTTCCTGGCCATGGTGCG
Source organism: Nonomuraea sp. NPDC003727 (assembly GCF_053586935.1). NCBI lineage: Bacteria > Bacillati > Actinomycetota > Actinomycetes > Streptosporangiales > Streptosporangiaceae > Nonomuraea > Nonomuraea sp. NPDC003727. Next base: position 286,810 of record NZ_JBSFNE010000001.1, on the reverse strand, counting down.
CGAGGTGCGCAGGTCCGGCCGGACCGTGCTGATGTCCTCCCACGTGCTGGCCGAGGTCGAGCAGGTCTCCGACCGGGTCGGCATCGTGCGCGAGGGCCGCCTGGTGGCCGTGGAGGACGTGGCCGCGCTGCGGGAGAAGGCGGTGCGGCGCGTGGAGTTCCACTTCGACGCGCCGGTGCCGCCCGAGGCGTTCGCCGCCCTGCCGGGCGTACGAGACCTGAAGGTCGAGGGCGCGGCGCTGTCGTGCACGATCGACGGCCGCCCCGACGCGCTGATCAAGGCGGCCGCCCGGTTCACCGTGGTGCACATGGTCAGCGCGGAGCCGGACCTCGAAGAGATCTTCCTGACCTACTACAGCGAGGTGTCGTGATCACCAAGACGCTCGGGGAGTACCGCCGGGCACTGATCGGCTGGACCGTCGGCATCAGCCTCTTCCTGACGATGTACATCAGCATCTACGACAGCATGCGCGAAGATCCCGAGACCCTCAGCAAACAGGCGCTGGCCAAGGCCCCTGGAGCGCTCAGGGACATCCTGGGCGGAATGGAGGACATCGCCACCGCGACCGGCTACCTGCAGACGGTCGTCTACCAGCTGCTCGTCCCGCTCATGTTCATCGTCTGCGCGATGATCCTGGGCAACCGGGCGATCGCGCAGCCGGAGGAGTCCGGCACGCTGGAGCTGACCGTCACACTGCCCATCGACCGCAAGCGGCTGGTGCTCGACCGCTTCGTCGGACTACTGATCGCCCTGCTCACGATCACCGCGATCACCTTCCTGGTCGTCGTCGGCGTCGCCCGGTCCATCGACCTCGGCGTAGGGGTCGACCGGATCCTCGCCGCGCACACCGGCGTGTTCCTCCTCGCCCTGTTCTTCGGCGCGCTCACGTTGACCGTGGGCGCGATGACCGGACGCAAGGCGCTGGCCATGACGGTGGTCGGCGTGTGGGGAGTCGCCGGCTACATGGTCATCACCGTCGGCAGGAACGTCGATGCCATCTCCTGGCTCAAGTGGGTCTCGCCGTTCCACTACTACGCCGAGGGCAGGCCGCTCTACCAGGGCTTCCCGCTGGGTGATTATCTTGTGCTGGCGGGAGCGGCGGCCGTACTGGCGCTCACCGCAGTTCTCGCCTTCGACAGGCGCGACGTAGGAGTCTGATGGAGGACCCGCTCCCACGGCTGCTCGCCGAGCACGCCGCGACGGGACGGCTGCCCGGCCGCGCGACACTCGAGGAGTGTCGCGCGGCCGGCGAGCGCGCCGCCGAACAGGGCGTCCCGCTGCGGGTGCTGATCGACGAGGCGTTGCGTGCTGTTGAAGGCACGGCCGCGCTGCGCAGGGCGGTCGCGGCCCTGATGGAGGGGTACGAGGGCGCGCAGCTGGCCGCCTGGCGCAGCGAGGAGCTGGCCCGGCGGGAGTTCGTCGACGACCTGCTCCAGGGCAGGGCGGAACGGCTGGCCGAGCGGGCGGAGCGCTTCGGGCTCCGGCTGGCCGAGTCGTACATGGTGGCGGTCGCCCGCGGCATGTCGGACGGCGACCCGGATCGCATCGAGCGCGACCTGATCGCCAGGTTCGGTTCGCACAACGTGCTGGTGGCCGTGCGTGACGGGCTGTTGGTGTGCGTGGTCCCCGCGACGCTTCCCGCGGCGGTGGGAGAGTTCTCCCACCACGTGCGGGCCCGGTTCGCCGACGGCTGGCGGCTCGGGGTGGGCCGTCCGAAGCGTGGGCCCGGCGGGGTGGTCGCGTCCTTTCGCGAGGCGGCGGGAGCACTGGAACTGGCCGACAAGCTGGGCATCCGCGCGCAGGTGGTGAGGGCCGCCGACCTGCTAGTCTTCCCGGTGCTGCTACGCGACCGGGCGGCGATCGAGGATCTGGTGACCAGCGTGCTCAGCCCTCTGCTGCAGGCGCGCGGGGGCCATGAGCCGCTGCTGGAGACGTTGGAGGCGATCTTCGCCGCGCACGGCAACCAGGCGGCGGCCGCGCGCCGGCTGGGCATCAGCACCAGGACCGTCACCTACCGGCTGGAACGCATCCGCCGCCTGACCGGCTTCTCACCTGACGAGCCCACCCAGCGCTTCACCCTGGAAACCGCCGTGCTCGGCGCCCGCCTCCTGGAATGGCCCTAGGGAGTGGCGCGGGCCGGCCTTCCGCTTCGACGAGACTCCACGCGGAGCGATCTTGTGGATCCGACGTCTCCAACCGGCCTGAAGCTTCGAAGTCCGTGCAGGCCGTAGCGCTAGCCGTGACGGGTGGGGTGTGCCACCGTGAAGCCCCTGTGCAGGGCTGACAGGCCCGTCTCGAACCAGGTGTCGTAGTAGCCGGCGTCGGCCTGCTGGGGGGCTTCGCGCCGACCGGGCGGTGTGCCGACCTGGGCCAGGGCGTGCCCCAGGGTGAAGACGGCCACCGACTGGAAGGCGAGCTGGACGTCCTCGAGGGAGGTCTCACCCAGGTCGACGGTCGCGAGGATCTGGCCGAGCAACTGCTCGCCGACCTCGGGACTGACCGGGTGGGTGGCGAGCAGCGGAACCGCGGCGGGGTGCGCGAGCAGGACCTGCCGGTAGTGGTGTCCGAAGTCCAGCAGGGCATCGGTCCAGGCGGTGGCCGCGGGCAGTCGCACGGCGGCCTGGGCGGCCAGGTGGTCGACGACGGCGGCGAGCATCGCCGCCTTGTTGGGCACGTGCCGGTACAGGGACATCGCCTCGACGCCGAGCCGTTCGCCGACCTTGCGCATGGACAGGGCTTCGAGACCGTCCGCGTCGATCACGGCCAGTGTGGCTGCGATGATCTTCTCTCTGCTCAGTACGGCAGGCCGCCCGCCTCGCGATTGCCCAGGAGCGCTCATCAGGCCAGCGTAGTGAAGGTCACGCTCACCAGCATGATCAGGCACAGCACGCCCACCACCATGTGCTGCACGTCGATGACCACGTCGCGGCCCTCGGTGGGCAGGATCTTCCAGGTGCGGGCGTATTCCCGCTGGTAGGCCTCGCGCTGGGCGGCGAAGCTGAACCCGAAGTACGGAAGCCACCAGCTCGTGACGTGGCCGATCATCGTCAGCACGCTGAGGACCAGCGCGACGGTGCCCGCGTTCAGCGCCACCGCGACGGCGATCGCGATGAAGATCGGGTAGTTGATCGCGGCCATGGCGAGCCGCTCCTTCACCGTCTGGGACCGCAGGTCATTGAACGGGAACATCGGGACCCATTCGGTCACGACCAGGTAGGCGACCAGGACGAGCGGGGTGACAAGGGCAAGGGTGTGCATGGCTGTGCCTCCAGTTTGTTTAGAACATAAGCTTACGCTCTAAACAAACCGGCGCAAGTCTCATTGGATGGGAGTCAGGGCGGCGAGGGGTTCGGCGACGAAGCTTGACGTCACCCGCGACTGAGCGAGCGCGCCGCACGGCCCGGGTGGCGGCACGACCAGGCGCCCGGCCTCCTTGTCCGGGAGCCGGGCACCTGGGAGATCACGTCACCCGGTCCGTGCCAGTGCGGCGGAAGTGGAACCGGCAAGATGTGCCGCCCGGACCGATCGTGTGGGCACGCTCGAATCGAGAGTCGTTGGACGAACAGCGGCCAGGTCCGAGAGCGGCGCGGGCTCAAGAACAGGGCGGTGGGGGAGACTCGCCCCGTCCCGATCCACCCTTGGCTGTGCGCCCTGCTGCGGGAGCACATCAAGCAGCTCGGGACCGGTCCCGTACGGGCGCGTCTTCATCGGCCCACGCGGTGGGCTCATGACTGATCGCGCCTACCTCAAGGTGTTCCACGAGGCGCATGGATGTCCAGCACCGCCGCCCCACTGGCCGATGAGCCGGTGAGGCGGGGGGCACGAGCTGAACGCTGACCAGGGAAGGCGTATTACGCATCCCAGATGCCGGTGAAGTACTAGCGCCCCGCCCCGACCGTCGCTGCCGCCACCCCGGGTCCCGCGGTGGACGACCTTGCCGGCCGAGGTCGCGGTGTACACCGGCCCGCCGGAGTCCCCGGGGCGCGGGCACTGCCCCTGCTTGACACCGCGGACCGCGTTGCGGATGGTTCTGCCGTCGCCAGCGGGCATTCATCGCTGTCTGCAGAAGATCAGCATGGCCCGCGCTCACGAGCCGGCCCGCCACCTGAGCATGGTGGCGGGCGGGGTCGGCGGCAACGCCCGCGGCCACCAGGTCGCCGCACCCGACTGGCGGCGCTTCGCGTTGTCCGGAAGTTCGATCAAGACAACGGCCCCCCGGGACAATCGGGAGGGCCGTGATGTGTGCCTTCCAGCGCTCGTCCGGACCAGCGAACCGGCGCTGTGGATCGTCCTGACCGAGGCTGATGCCCTCCTCGGCGACCGGCGCGAGAAGCATCCCCCGTAACGGTGTTGTCCACTGCGGGAGCCGGGCCTTCTCGGAAGAATCCGGAGAACGGCCACATCCGAAGGGCACATCATCACGAGGGCGCAGTCCTCCACAGTGCTGACCTGGGACGACGCCTCACAAGAACGAACGACGCAATTGCCGGATCGAGCGGCGGTGGCCGATCTGGTCAGCCCCGCACGCTACAGGTCAAGGCGCATGCTCAGACGTCAGGGCTGGAGACACACGGCGTGCAACGGATCAATTCAGCCGCAGTAGGCGTTTCCGACGCCCTCCAGCGGGTTGCTGGAGCCGACCTGGCCGTAGAACTCGATGCACTTGCCCCTGGCGTACACGCTGACGGGGCCCGCGTAGTACTTGTAGTACTGGGCGTCGGTCTTCGACGCGCCGCCCTCGACCCCGAGGGTCACTCGGATGTACTGCGAGACGCCGGGCGTGTTGGTGTAGGTCATCGCGCAGTTGTAGCCGGTCGAGGAGTTGTAGTAGACGGCGATGTAGCCGCCCTTGATGGGCCAGTTGTCCAGGTGGGTGCCCGAGCAGGTGGCGGCCGACGCGGGGCTCGCCGTACCAACCAGAACGCCGGCGCCCAGAACGGCGGCGGCGGCGATGGTGCGCAGCTTCAAGGAGTCCTCCGAGATCGTTAAGTGATCGCGGAGGACTTTACCAAGGCTGTTCCTATCTGATCGATCCGGCTGTCAGTCCGCCCACCACCTTGCGCTCGACCAGCGCGAACAGGATGATCACCGGGATGGCGGCGATCAACTGGCCGGGCGGCGCCGCTTCACGTGACGGGCTGCAGCCAAGCGGCATCGCGAACCGGTGCTCCTAAACCGCGGCTACGGCCGCGCTCTCGGGGCCGACATCGTCGAACCGGAGACGATGCAGCACCCGCCGCACCGGCACCGCCCCCGGTCCCGCCCGTCAGCGGCGGCGACTTCACCGGCTCCGGCGGCACCGGCCAGGGGAGATCAACTTTCCGCCGGCAGGGAACTCCCACTGTCCCTTGACAAACGTCGTCGGAAGTCTATGAGACCTTGCCGAAACGACCCTCCGACTACAGTTCACTTCCTCCAAGCCCGACGGCACCCCACTCGGGGCGTGCACGACCGGCTTCGCCATGGGGACGGCGGCCGACAACCTCATGGTGAGCGCCGGGCACTGCGTTGCGTCTGGCGGAATCACGAGCGCCGATGTCGTCAAATGGACGAACTGGGTGGCCGGTCAAGGCACGATCAAACTGCCGAACCAGCCGACCTATTATGGCGACGTGTCCCTGATGCAGACGGTACTTGGCCGGGCCACGAGCCCCACCATCTTCATCGGTGACAGGGACTCGTCCGAAAAGCAATGGGTGGGCGGGCGATTTTCGGTCCCCGCTCGAGAAAGCGATCAGTACTGCGTTGGCGGCGCCAGCCCGGATCCGGATACCCGGTCCAACGGGCAGATCTGCCGCTTCAAGGCCACCGACATCGGCTGGAAGCTCGAGACCGCGAAGAGCACGACACGCTGGGTTCAGGGAGGTAAGAAATCCGGAAGGTGCACGATCGACGGTGACTCAGGCGCCCCGGTCTACACCTTCCGCAAGAGCGATGGATACGTGGTGGCCAAGGGCATTCACCACGGCAGCGAAAACGCCGACAACAGCCCTGTCCGGTCCACCTGAATCAATTACTTCACCGACATCCATGACGTGATGAAGGCCGTCGGCAAGGATATCTACAAGAAATGAGCCCCCTGGACCCGTCCTTCCTGTGGCGCATGTGCTGCCTCCTGGTGCTGGCCGTCGCCGTCTCCATGGTGGCTGGCATGCGGGAGTCCCGGCCGGTCGAACCGCCCTTTCCCGGGCGGATCGACACGGTCATGGTGGAAGGACGGGTCCTCATCCTGCAGGTCTTCGGCGGGGCGAGCGACTCGGCATGTCTCCAGACCGACAAAGTCGAAGCCGTCGAGTCCGAGGCGAGTGTTCGGCTTCGGATAGTGCTTCGCGACGCCTGCCCGCCCCCCGGGCGCACGCTGCTGGAGATGTGGCGGGACGAGTTATGGCCGCCTGCCGTGCTCGACATCCTCCGTGGCGTCGAAGTGCCCGTCCTGCTCGAGCGGCCCTTGGGACGCAGGAAGGTCGTCGACGGGACAGGCCGCGAGCTCCGGGTCTGCCCGATCACGGGCTCGCGACGGAAGACCATGCAACAGTGCCTGACGTAGGGTGCGGGCGCCGAATCTCCAGCCAAGCGCACGTCTGGAGTTGGCGGCGCGATTCGTAGTGTCGCCAGCCCTACCTTTCTCGCTGCGGGCGGCTCCTGACAGCGGGACCGCCTCAAGGGTGAGCATTTCGGCGGTAACGCAATCTGCCCCGCCGCCGCCACGGCTGGGCAGATTGCGTTACCGCTATCAGGCGGCGAGGCTGTACTCGAACCTGGGCAGCTCGATGCCGAGAATCGCCTCGATGATGGCGCAGGTCAGGACCTCGGCCATGGGTGGCGGGACCGCGTTGCCGATGAGCTTGACCTTGTCGCGCGCGGTGTCGGCGACGAACTTGTAGTGGTCGGGGAACGACTGCGCTCGCCGGAGCTCGGGAATCCTGAGCATCCGGAGCAGGATGGACGACACATCGATCTGGCCGTCTGCGGTAAGCAGCGCCCACCGATCGCGGGTGGGCACTGTCACAACCGGCTCTTTCATGCCCTGCACGCGTCCGTTGCCGTAGTAGGCCATCAGCAGCGTCTCGGGCATGGGCAGGCCGGACGGGGCGGTGACCAGCGACTGGTGCCCGGTCGTGGTGACCGTGCGCATGTGCTCGGTGGTCGGAGTGACGTGCTCGCGCCCGTCTCCCTTGCTGCCGTTGTTGCGCATAAGGAGCGAGGGCGGCGGCGTCCAGCCGGGATGGACGCCGAGCCCGTGATGGTAGCCGCCGGCCATAACCGCGTGCGCGGGATCCTCGAACGCGGGCCTCGACCTGAACTCGTCACCACCGCCACGGAACGGAACACCAGCGGCAGCATCCCGTCCTGGAAGTCCGGGCCGCTGGCCAGCGCGTGGTTGGAGCCGTCCGAGACAAGGGTCGCCAACGGGTTCATGGTCGGGTTCGTGTTCCGCGCCCGGTCCGACCGCATCAGCGACAGGAACGCCGGGAACGCCCCGGGCGGGGCGTCGGAGCGATGCCGTCTTCCAGCCGGGTCGTGCTGGTCCGCTTCGGCAGGCTGGCCGGCCGCGCCTTCTTACCGTCGCGGCCTTCCTCGCCCACCCTGCCCGACGCCATGACGACGACCTCACCGCGGCGCATACCGCAAGCTTGATCAACAGCTGATCTCAGCGATCCAAGCTGTGTTGGCGGCTGTTTCTTAGGTTCCGACGACTACAGCAGGACGCGGCTATGAAGCGCATCTGGGACGCCACTCGTGATTAATCCCGTGGGAACGGAGTGGGAACGATCAACCGTGAACGGCCGTAGGAAGCCGTAACCAACCGGAGTGAACAGAAGAGGCCCGTCACCGCGTTTCCGCTGGTGACGGGCCTCTTTGTACTGCTGTGGCAGGTCCAGGGTTCGAACCTGGGTAGGCTAAGCCGACGGATTTACAGTCCGCTCCCATTGGCCACTCGGGCAACCTGCCGTGTCATCCGCTCGCGGCGACAGACAGAAGAATAGCGGACTTTGGAGGCGCACGTGACATCGGTTTGTCCCGCGCCCGGTCCCCACCCCGGCGCCTCGCGGTCGCTAAGGTCAGAAGGGACGAAGAGAGGACACTCACACCGATGGCCGACAGCAGCTTTGACATCGTCAGCAAGATCGACCGCCAGGAGGTCGACAACGCGCTGAACCAGACGGTCAAGGAGATCGGACACCGCTTCGACTTCAAGGGCACTGGGGCAGCCATCAGCTGGTCCGGGCAGAACAACATCGAGCTCAAGGCCAACAGCGAGGAGCGGGTCAACGCCGCGCTCGACGTCTTCAAGGAGAAGGTGATCAAGCGTGGCCTCTCCCTGAAGATCCTCGACGCCGACGAGCCGAAGCTGTCCGGCAAGGAGTATCGGATGCTGGTCGCCCTCAAGGAGGGCATCGACCAGGAGCACGCCAAGAAGATCTCCAAGATCATCAGGGATGAGGGTCCCAAGGGGGTCAAGGCGCAGATCCAGGGCGAGGAGCTCAGGGTCAGTTCCAAGAAGAAGGACGAGCTGCAGGACGTCATCGCGCTGCTCAAGGGCAAGGACCTCGACATCGCCCTGCAGTTCACGAACTACCGCTGAAAGGCGAGTTGATCACGGCGCTGACCTGGGCGGCCAGCGCAGGGAGGCGCATCCGGGGCACACGATCGAGCGCGCTGTCCACGAGGGCGCGCGTCTTCTCGTGTGCCTCGGGCCACTCCCTGACGTACGTGTTGAGCGCGACCATCGGCGAGGAGTGACCGAGGGCGAGTTGGACGGTTTTCACCGAGGCGCCCCTGTGGATCGCGCGCAGGAGTGCCGTCAGCAGTGCAGGCCGATGCGCGGCGGGGGCCGGGCTGGGACGGCCTTGGTGACCGGAAGTGCGAGCAGGTTGCACGGTGCACGGCCAGCAGCATGGTCGTGGTAGCAAGAGCCGGGCTGTACGGCGTTGCGGATTGTGCGGATCGGACTCGTCGTTGATCTCGTGCTCCGGGACGGCGAAGCGCTTCGGGCGGTCACGTGGGGATCTTCGACCTGCTCACGGTCTGCTGGGTCAGGGAACCGCCGTGGGGCGGCATGCCGCTCAGCAAGGTGTGCCGATCAGGTGGGTCTGCGGCCTGTCCTGCGGTCTGCTGGGCCACGCAAATGCCAGGGGGCGGCCGGTCTTACAGCAAGATCTGTCGAGACGAATTCGGATATGCTTGACCGCCTGTCCAGAAAGACCGTCATGGCGGAGGCGGCGTGGGTCGGTTGGCGCGTCCTGGACGTCGGCCCTCTCCCATCTCCGACCCCGGCAGTCTCCTCGGACGCTTCGCCCAGGCGTTGAGAGACCTGCGCGACCAGGCCGGTGATCCCAGCTACGAGGCGCTGGCCCGCGAGTCCGGCCGGTTGGGCACGCCCTACTCCGAGACCTCGCTCCGCAACGCCGCCTCCGGACGTGTCCGGCCGTCCTGGGACGTCGTCGAGGCGTTCGTCCGCGCCTGCGCCGCCTTCGCGGAAGCGCAGCCCCGGAGAGCGGCCGAGACCGCGCATGGCTGGCACCTGCCGGAACTCCTCGACACCTGGGCGGTTCGCTGGCGCGAGATCGCTCTGTCAGGCGATCGGGCGGAACCGAGCCAGGTGCCCGGCCCGGACCTCCGAGCCGACCGGGTCGAACGGGATCTCCGGGCCGACCGGGCTGACCGGGATCAGGCGGACCGGGGCTTCCGGGGTGACCAGGGTCGCCAGGCCGAGCAGGTCGAACGGGACCTCCAGGCTGACCGGGCCGACCGGGCGGACCGGGATCAGGCCGACCGGGGCTTCCGGGGTGACCAGGGTCGCCAGGCCGAGCAGGCCGAACGGGACATCCGGGCCGACCAAGCTGACCGGGCGGGCCGGGACCTCCGGGACCCCCAGAACGACCGGGTCGCCGCGGGGCCACCCATGCCCCCGGGTAACCTGCCGTCGGTGCTGGCCGGGTTCATGGGGCGGGAGCGGGAGCTGGCAGAGGGTACCCGGTTGGTCCTGACGGCCCGCCTGGTGACCCTGACCGGGGTAGGCGGCGTCGGCAAGACCAGTCTGGCGCTCCGGATGGCGGAGGAGACCGCGGGCCGGTTCCCCGGCGGGGTGTGGCTGGTCGAGCTGGCCGGGCTCACCGAACGGGACATGGTCGACCACGCCGTCGCCACCGTCATCGGCGTCCAGCTCAACGCGGATCAGCGACCCCTGGAGGCCGTCGCCAAGGCGCTCGGCGGTCAGCGGGTGCTGCTGGTGCTGGACAACTGTGAGCACCTGCTCGACGTGACCGCCGCCCTGGCCCGGGCGCTGTTGCGGGCCGTACCCAGCTTGCGGGTCCTGGCGACGAGCCGGCAGCCGCTGGATGTGGCTGGTGAGCATGTGCTGGAGGTCGGCCCGTTCCCGGCCCCGGGCGACACCGGCACGGATTCGGTGGCCGTGGCCCTCTTCGCCGACCGCGCGCGGGCGGTGCTGCCGGGCTTCCGGGTGACGGCCGAGAACCGGGCCGCGGTGGTCCGGGTCTGCCGCCTGCTGGACGGGCTGCCGTTGGCGCTGGAACTGGCCGCCCGCCGCCTGCGCACGCTCTCCCTGGAAGACCTGCTCGACCGGCTCGACCGGCGCTTCCTCCTGCTCGGGCCGGCGGGCGCGGAGCGTACGGCGCATCCGCGGCACCGGACGCTGCGCGGGGTGTTCGACTGGAGTTACGAGTTGTGCTCGGCGGACGAACAGCTCGTGTGGGAGCGGCTGTCGGTGTCGGCGGGGAGCGTGTCCCTTGCCGACGCGGAGGCGGCGTGCGCCGACGAGCGGCTCGGCCCGCACGCGGCGTTCGAGGCGGTCTCGGGGCTCGTCGACAAGTCGCTTCTGCGGCGCGCCGAATCCGGTGGACGGACCCGGCTGCACATGCTGGAGACGGTCCGGCTGTACGGGCAGGAGCGGCTGGCCTCCTCAGGGCGGGAGCCCGAGGCGCGACGTCGCCATCTCGACCACTATCTCGGCCTCGCCCGGCATGCGGAGGAGGCGTATGCCACGCCGCGGCAGCAGGCGTGGCTCGTGCGGCTCGGGGAGGAGCACGCCAATCTCCGGCAGGCGTTCACGCACGCGCTGGCCGAGGACCAGGCGTCCGGCACCCTCCTCGACGGCGCGTACGCGCTGTGGCTGTACTGGGTCGCCCGCGGGAAGGTCGGGGAGGGTGTCCACTGGATGCGCCGGATAGCCAGCCTGCACCCCGGGCCACCCGATGACGGCCTGGCCCACGCCTGGTGCCGGGCACTGTGGAGCGCCGCGTTCGTTCTGCTCCTGCACGGTGACCGTGACGGCGCCGAAGGCATGCTCAAGCGCGTTGAGCCGGTCATCCGGCGCGAAGGCGAGTGTTGGCACGGCATCCGCGCCGCCGTGCACCAGCTACGCGGGCTCTCCGCCCTGTTCCTCGCGGACACCGACAGGGCGGTGGAGCAGTCGTGGGCGGCGCTGCGCATCGACGGGCACCGCGCCGGCATGCTCACGGGCCAGCAGGCGCTGGCGCAGCTCGGGCTGGCCGCGTCGATGCGCGGTTTCCGCGAGGAGGCCGCCGGCTTCTTCCAGCAGGCGCTGGAGCTGTCGGAGTCCTGCGGCGAGATCTGGCATCGGTCCTATCTGTTCTGGACGCTGGCCATGGAGTACGCCGAGATCGACCAGACCGAGGAGGCCGTCGTCCTGCTGTGGCGCAGCCTGGAGCTCAAGCGGCGGCTCGGTGACCGGCTCGGAGTGGCCACGGTGAGCGAGACGCTCGCCCGGGTCCTGGCGCAGCGCGGAGAGGCCCGGCTGGCGGCGCTGCTGCTCGGCGCGGCGCACAGCGTCTGGCAGCCGGCCGGAGCCCCTCAGCTGTGGGGCTTCTCGCACCTGGTGCACGGCCGCGACCGCAGCATCGGCCAGATCCGGCGGATGCTGGGCGAGAAGGTCTTCCAGCACGAGTACGCCGACGGCGAGCGCCTGGGACTGACGCAGGCCCTGGACGCGCTGGTCGAGCGCCGGCCGTAGCCGCGACCGGTTCTGTACGGCTGACGCAGGCCCTGGACGCGCTGGTCGAGCGCCGGCCGGTTCCGCACTTCCGCAGCGAATCCGCTTCCTATGCGAAGTGCTCTGGTGCCGGATGTACCCGCCCCCGACACTCGATGGGCCCGCGCCGCCAGAGACGCGGCGCGGCCCGAACAGTGAGGGAGCGCATGGAGATCCAACTCGCCGACGCACTCAAGGCTCTGCGCCAGGAGCTCTCCAGGTCCATCGAGGAGAGTGAGGGCGAAGCGGTCCGGTTCCGGATCGAGAAGATCAACCTTGAAGCCCAGGTCGCCGTGACGGCCGGCCGTGAGGGGGGCGTGGGCGTCAAGATCTGGCTGTTCTCGGGAGACGGCAAGACGTCCAAGCAGACCGTGTCCACCCACACGCTCACGCTGGAGCTGGCAGCCGAGACCGCGGACGGCGACTACGTGCGGACCGGGGCAGGCCGGAGGCCGGCGATCCCGCTCACTCGCGACAGCCGCTGACAGCCGTTGACGGCCGCTCGTCGAAAGGAGCATCGGCACCCTTGGCTGGGGACACGGTACTTGACCGAGTCGTCGAGATCTTCAACGGTGAAGGGGAGTTCCGCGGCTCCGGCTATGTGATCGCGCCGGATCTGGTTCTGACCTGTGCCCACCTCTTCGAGGACGCACGTGACGGCGAACGCGGCTTCGTCCGGCTGGCGGGCATCGACCGGCCGTTGGGGATCGGCAGGTTCGAGCAACACTCGTGCTACGTCCGCGACGACGACGGAACGTACGACATCGCGCTGGCGGTACTGGAAAGCGCGGTACGGCCGGACATATGGAATGCCCGGATCGCGAAGCTGAGGAAGAACGCCGACCAGGTCCGCTACGACGCGATCGGCTTTCCCGACTACGGCGTCGAGGAAGACGGCTCGGGCCGGCGGCAGTTCTTCGGCACGATCGCGCTCGGCTCCTTCGCCGACCCGTACCGGCTGGAGCTGACCGTCGACTCCGGCCGGCCCGAGCTCCGCGCCATCATCGACAAGGTGCGGGGCGTCAAACCGCTGGAGAAACCTTGGGCAGGGGTCTCCGGCGCCGCCGTCCTCGCCGACGGGAAAGGCGTGGTCGTCGGCGTCTGCACCGGCCATCTGTCCCCCTCGCTGCGTGCCGTCAGCATCGCGCACCTGGGGGAGGACCCATCGCTGCGGAGCCTGCTGGAGCCACGTGGCATCCGCCTGGAGGAGTACACCGGGCAAACGCCTTCCTCTGACCTTCGGGAACTCGTGCCGCACGACAACGTCGTCACGGAGCTGGCGAACTCGGGCAGTTGTCTCTGCGAGAAGCGGATACCTTTCGCCAGGCCGGAACACCACCACCCGGCCCGCCCCGAGAACCTGCTGGCCCGGCTGGAGTTCGAGAGCCCCGGCGTGCTCCTCACCGGGGCCGCAGGGGCGGGTAAGAGCCGCATCTGCCTGGAGACCGCCGCGCTGGCCCAGCGGAACGGCTGGCAGGTGGTGCACCAGCGGCCGGCCACCGATCCGGCCATCGAGCGCGCCGTCGACATGGCCGTGCGCTCCGGTCGCGGCAAGCTCCTCATCGTCCTCGACGACGTCCGGCCGGACATCTCTTTCGACCCGGGCGCCATGCGGGAGGGAGCGGGCCACCGGCTGCGCCGGGTCGCCGTCCTCGCCTCGGCCGGCCCCACCACGTTCGCCACGCTCCGCGAACGCCGCGTGGCCCAGCGCTTCGCACACGCCGCCGTGCCCGACACCGAGCCGTACCTGCGCCGCGTGCAGGAGGCGATCCTGGGGGGAGTCGGGCCCCAGCCGGGCAAGGCATCCGGGTGGAGCGCCGAGGAACTGGCCGGACTGTGCGGGCTGCGGCCCGGCCTCGCCGTACTGATCGCCGCGGAGCTCAAGGGGCGGGTCGCCGGGGAGCCCGCGGTGCCGCGCAGGTCCCGGCTGCCAGGCGGTGAGCTGTCGAACTGGCTCCTGACGCACCTGAGCGCCGACGAACTGTTCCCTGGTCCTGGCGTCGCGGCCGGGCGCGAGCCGTACCCGCTCGCCGCCGCGGCGGCCCTGGCCGCCTGCCCGCAGCCGCGTCCCGCGGTCGAGGCCGCCGTGCGCAGGCTGCTGGCCGGATCGCCAGCAAGCGGGCTGGAGGCCGTGTCCGTGGTGGACACGCTGGTCGGCCGTGGCTGGCTGGAGGAGCGGGAGGGACGCCTGCACGGCCTGCACGACCTGGTCACCGAGGAACTGCTGCGTTACTGCCTCGTCACGCCGTCCGGCGAGACCCTGCACGGGGCACAGTCGGCCGCGCTGCTGGACGCCGCGCTCACGGGCACGGCCACGTTCGCCCGCTTCGCGCACCGGCTCCGGCTGATGTCCGACGGCTATCCGGAGAGCGCGCTGCCGCCTCTCCTGGAGCGGCTCTGCGGCGGGTGGCTGGATCTGCACGCGCGCGAGGCAGGCATGCTCCTCCGGGACGACGACAACACTCAGGAGGGTGAGCGGGGGCTGCTGGCCATGGTCGCAGGGCCGCCCTGGCACGCCGCGCTGACGCGAAACTGGTCCACCGTCGCCGGCCCCTGTCTCCAGGCGGCGGAGGCAGGGCAACGCGAACCTCTCGTCCTCACGAACCTCCTGGACCGGTGCCCCGAGGGGCTCGTTCCCCTGCCGTTGGTCGAGTCGGCGCTCGACTGGTTGCGGCGGTTCCCCGGCCACACGGGCGCGCCGAAACTGCTCGGCGTGCTGGTGCGCCGCCTCGAACCAGGGGCCGCCGGCGCGCAGTCGTGCCTGGCTCAGGCCCTGGAGTGGCTGTCGGAGAACAGCACCTGGTCGACCGCCTCCCGCGTGCTCGACCCGCTGTTGAGAAGCACCACGCTGACGGACGAGGAAGCAGGGCAGGTGGTCGCCGCCGCCCTGCGGTGGCTGGACAAGCACGGCGAGAAGCCCCTGGGCAGCTTCGTGCTTCGCCCGCTCCTGGAGCGCCGGGCACCAGATGGCCGGCTTCGTGTCCGGTCCGCCGAGCGGGCCCTGGCCTGGCTCCGACACCATGACACGCGTGCCGATGCGCACTTCGTCCTCAGGGCGCTGCTGGCGGCCCCGGGCATCGAGGCCCGGCACTTCCATCAGGCCGTGTCACACACCCTGAACTGGTTCGCGGCGCACGGCCAGTCCAACGCCGCCTACCAACTGGCGGATGTCCTGTTCGAGCTCAGGGACGGCCTGTCGGCGACCGACGCCGTGCTGGACTGGCTCGACGCCCATAACACCCGCCTGGAGAGCCTTCACCTGGTCAAGGAGGTGGTCAGGCTCAAGGAGAAGGACATCAGCCGGGCACAGGCCCGGCGCGCCATCGCTCACGCGCTGATCTGGCTGGAGGCCTGCTCCCGTCCGGAGAACCAGAAGGTCTTCGATGCCAAGGAGGTCATCCACGCGCTGGCCGGACGGGGCCGTCGAAAGCCTTCCGAGGACAACCCCCGGGTCGTCGACCGGATGGAGTTCAGCTCGACGCAGCCGGACCGGATCGCGCGCTACGCCGCGGACTGGATGGACTCCCACGGAGTCGAGCGGATGTCCGCCCAGTTGGTGAGCTCGATGCTCGGCTTCTGGCACTGTGGGCCCGAGCAGGGGCAGCGCATCTCCGCCCACGCCCTCGACTGGCTCGACACCCACAAGAACGACCGCCGTTACGGTGCGGTCCTCGGGGAGCTGATGCGCCGCGGTCAGCTCACGGACGCGCAGGCGGGAAGGGCGATCGACCGGGCGGCGCAGTGGCTTCGCGAGGCCGAGCACCCGCCCGGCGAGACCTTCTACGCGGGAGTCCTCAAGCTCCTGAAGAAGCGCCTGCCGCGCGAGCCGGGCAGGGCCGAGCACAGCTCCGCCCTCATCGACGCCGTTCTCGCCGCCCGGCACCGCGACCGGAGACCTCCGGACGACGGCTCCGCACCGCCGCCTGCCCCCATCCGGCCTCCCATCGGGCCGTCCATCCCGCGTCCCATCTCGCCTGCCCCCATCCGGCCTCCCACCCCGCCCTCCATCCGGCCGCCCATCCGGCTCAGCCTGGACGAAGCATGCTTCCTGGCGGGCGTTCCGAATCTCACCGAGGAACAGACGGCGCAGGTCGTCCCGGCCGTCCTCGACTGGCTCGAACTGCACGCGGAGCATCAGCGGTCCGACTTCGTCCTCCGCAGCGTCCTGAGGTGGAACGGCCTGCGCACTCCCGAGGCGCGGCGGGTCATCGACTTCGCCTTCTCCTGGCTGCATCGCTGGAACGACGCCGGCCAGGCCAAGGCGGTCCACGACGGCCCGGCCCTGGTGATCACGGGCCTGCTCCGGCGCGCCGAACTCACCGGGGCGCGGTTGGCCGACGCGGCGGCGCTGGCGCTCGAGTGGATGTCCTCCTGGTTCAGAAGGAGATCGGGGCTCAACCCGACGCTGCTGGGCGCGCTCCTGGGCCGGCCGGAGCTGCCGCCCCGGCTCATGGCCGACGTGCTCCTGCGTGCCCTGCACTGGCGCGGCAAGGACATCGTCCTGCTCGGCCGCGTCGGCGGGCCGAGACCCGAGCAGGACAGCGAGCCGGACGAGCCGGGGTGGACTCTCGAGGAGCAGGCGTTCGCCTGGCTGGAGGCCAACCACGCCAGGAGTGAGGCCGGGGGCGTCATCGGTGCGCTGATGTCCCGCCTGCTGCGCGCCCCGCACATCGACGACGTGGCGGTGCAGCGCGCTCTGGGCTTCGCGCTGACCTGGCTGGAGGAGTACTCGGAGGAGTTCACGAGCCACCACGTGCTCCCCGTCCTCCTCGACCACCAGGAACGTTTCGCGGAGCACGAGCGCCGGCTGCTGGGCCTCGCCCTGCGCTGGCTCGCCCGGCACCATGCGGTCTTCGGCGCGTTGCAGGTGTTGCGGCATTGCGTCGACCATCCAGGGCTCACCCCGCAGGAACGGCAGGAGTCGGCGCGGTACGCCTTCGCATGGCTGAGGGAACACGGGACGAAGAAGCGGGCGTCCTTCGTGCTCCGGCCACTGGCGGAGCTCGACCACCTCAGCCAGGACCAGGTACGGCTCCTGACCGACCGGATTCTGGAGTGGTCGTCGCTGATGGTGGACCGGCTCGAGGACCTCAACAGGAAAGGGCAGTTGCGCAATCCGAGCGTGGAGCGTCCTGACCCGCGTTACGTGCTGCAGCGGTTGCTCGTGCGGGCCGACCTTCCGCCGGGACAGCTCGCCAGGGTGGCGGGCGCGGCGCTGGACACCCGGCTCCTTCCCGGCCTGCAACCCGCCTTCGACTGGGAACTACCTGGACCCGCCTCCCTGCCGGACTTCGCGCTCGACAGCATCGAGCCGGCCGCGCATCTCGCCGAGGCCGGCGACGCGATCGCGAGCCTGCTGGGCGCGCGCGAACTCAAGGACCACAGGCCGGAGCTCATCAGCCTCTCCCTGCGCTGGCTCGGCGAGCACAGCCGCAGGCCGGAAGCCGTGACGGTCTGCACAGCGGTCTTCAGGTTCCTCAGGCCTCTCGCGGACGAGCACGACGCGGTGACGCGGTTCGCGCTCGACTGGCTGGACGCGCACCCGGCCGATGCGAGGAGCGCCGTTCTGCTCCAGCATCTCCTCGGCCCGTCCGCCGCCGGGACATCTGCGGCGGCGATCCGGCACGCGGTCGTCTGGCTGGAGGCCCACGCCGGCGAGTACGCCGCGACGTTCGTCCTGACCCCGCTGCTCCGCCGTCCGGAGCGCTCCCCGCAGGACGAGGCGATCACCATCCGCCAGGCGCTCGACTGGCTGGAGCGGCACGGGCTCCGTCCCCGGTCGTCCTACCTGCTCGACAGCCTGCTGCGGCACGCGGGGCTGACCTCGGCGCAGCGCGACCAGGTCATCAGGCACGCCCTGGGCTGGGTGCGGGCCCACCAGAGCCGGCCCTCGGTGAGCACCGTGCTGATCTCCTGCCTGGGGTGCTCCGCGCTGCCCGCTGACCAGCTCCGCGAGATCTGCGGCGCGGTGCTGGCCTGGCTGGGCGGGCACGCCGGGGAGGCCGCCGTGCCCGACGTCGTCCGGGCGCTGCTGAGCCGCGACGACCTCGCCCACGACCAGGCCGTCCGCGTACGGCAGTATGCGGACGACTGGCTCGCCGTCCACGGCCTGGAACCTTCGGCCGGCTCGCTGCTCCCCGCCTACCTGGCGCGCTCCGACCTCGCTCAGGAGAGTGTCAGCGCACTGGTCGGGCATGGCCTGGCATGGCTCGACGAGCACGTCACGAACTACGCGGCCCACCGGGTGCTGGGCGCGCTGCTCCGCCAGGAGCACCTGGGCACGGGTCACGCGAGACGTGCCGCGGCCCTGGCCCTGACCTGGGCGGACGAACACCGGGGAACCCCTCCTGTGGCCGTGCTGCGCGACCTCCTCCTGGCCCGCGACGACCTGCGCGCGGACCAACGCGGGAGAGCCCTGGCGCTCCGGGCCGAACCCGGCGAGGAGTTCGAGGGTCGCGGGCGCCGGTGAGCGCCGGGCCGTACGCGGACACGGAACCTCCCGGTGATCGGTGAACGCCCGGTGAGAGCGTAGAAGCGCCGCCCCGCGCAGGTACGGCGGTGCCTGCCGAGATTGACATCGAGACACCGGCGGAAAACGGCGTTTCGCCGGATCCAGTGGGTAAGCGTGGAGCATGAGTGATGCGCCGCGACACGTCGTCGAGCTCGCCGAGCGGCGGGCCAAGGCCAGGGCGGAACGGCAGTACGGGGCCGCCGACGCGCTCAGGCGTGAGATCGAGCAGGCCGGCTGGCTGGTGCGCGACACGGCGGCGGGGTTCGAGCTGAGGGAGAAGCCGCTGTTCGAGGTGTGGCCGTCGGTGCGGTCGATCCCCATCAGCGCGGTGACGGACGACCGCGTGGAGGGCCGGCTGCCGCCGATCGATCATTCCCTCGAGTGGGGCGCCGGCGAGGAGGAGAGCGAGGGCGCGCATACCTGGGAGCCGCATCCGGTGGCGGACGCCATGGTCCACGCGCAGCAGATCTGGGACTCCACGCTGGCCGTCAACCGGCTCGACGAGGCGGGCATCGACCTGGAGCGGCAGCGGATCGAGACCCATGAGGTGAAGGTCGGCGTCGGACTGGTGGTGGACGGCTGGGGGGAGGACGTTCGCGAGTGCGTGAGCGCGCTGCTCGAGCACACCACCGCCAAGATCCTCGCGCTGGACCTCGGCGACCTGGAGGGCGCGGGCACGGCGCTCCACGAGCTCGCGGAGGGCCATCACGAGCGCCTCACCGTGTGGCACGTCGCCGAGACGCCGCACTGGCGAGGGGGCACGGCCGAGTGGGGCGCGTGCCGTATGACGCTGATGCGGCTGGACACCTCCGACGTGCACGTCCTGATGGAGACCTCGACCGTCCTGGAGGGCGACGCGCTGACGCCGCTGGTCGCGGCGATCAACGACGGGGCCGTGGCGGCGGGCTGGAAGGGGGTCGAACCCGCGGAGGGCGGCATGGAGTGGCACGAGGCGGGTCCCGGCCGGGTGCGGGGGCTGCTGGGGTATCTCATGGCGGTACGGCGGGGCGCCGCGCTCGGCGCGTTCCCCGAGCAGGCGCGCTACTACCGCAACGCCGACCTGGAGCTGTCGCTCGCGCTGGAGGGCCCGCTGGTCGTCCCCGGCAAGCGCCTGCCGGTACGGCAGGGCCGCCACCACACCTACCACGACGTTTCCCACGACTACCGGGACAGGGAATCGCGCCGGACCTACGACAGGGTGCTGCGCATGCTGCGTTCCTCGTAGGCTTGGGGCTTATGCGAGACCAGAGGCTGCTTGCGCCGTACACGACACTCCGGCTGGGCGGGCCCGCGCGGGCCTACGCGGCGGCGACCTCGGCGGAGGAGCTGGTGTCCCTGGTGGCCGACGCGGACCGGCGGGAGGAACCGACGCTGCTGCTGGGCGGCGGCAGCAACCTGGTGGTGTCCGACGACGGCTTCGACGGCCTGGTGATCAAGGTGGCCACGCGCGGGGTGAGCGTCTCGCGCGACGGCGACCAGGTGGCGGTCGAGGTGCAGGCCGGGGAGGACTGGGATCCGCTGGTGGCCCGCGCGGTGGCGGAGGGCTGGGCGGGCCTGGAGTGCATGTCGGGCATTCCTGGTCAGGCCGGGTCGACGCCCATCCAGAACGTGGGCGCGTACGGGCAGGAAGTGTCGCAGACGGTGCGCTGCGTGCGGGTCTATGACCGGCGCACGCGCGAGGTGCGCGACGTCGAGGCGCGGCGGTGCGGCTTCGCCTACCGGACGAGCGCGTTCAAGCAGGACCTCGGCCGGTACGTGGTGCTCGCTGTGACGTTCTTGCTGGACATTTCGGAAATGTCGGGCGCGTTGACCTATCGGGAACTCGTCACCAGGGTCGGCGAGCGGGCGCCGCTCGCCGAGGTGCGCTCGGCCGTCCTCGGCCTGCGCAGGGGCAAGGGCATGGTGCTCGACCCCGCCGACCCCGACACCCGCAGCGCGGGCTCGTTCTTCACCAACCCGATCATCTCCGCCGAGCAGGCCGCCGCGCTCGGCGCCGGCACCCCTCGGTGGGAGATGCCCGGCGGCACCGTCAAGGTGTCCGCGGCCTGGCTGATCGAGCAGGCCGGGTTCCCCAAGGGCTACGCGCGCGGCCCCGTCCGCATCTCCACCAAGCACACCCTCGCCCTGACCAACCCCAACGGCGAGGGCACCACCGCCGACCTGCTCGCCCTGGCGCGGGAGGTGCGGGAAGGGGTGCGGGAGAAGTTCGGCGTCACGCTCGTCAACGAACCCGTGATGGTCGGCTGCGCGCTCTGAGCGCCGGGAGGCCCGCCGTCCTAGCCGTGTATCCAGCGGGTGTCGGAGATCACCCAGTACTCGACGAACCTGCCGTTCTCCGCGCGGAGGATGTCGTGCCCGCTGAAGGTGATCCTGGTCACGCCCACGCCCGGGATGACGCCCGTGTGGTCGCCGGTGAACGTCCAGCGGGCGGCCACGGTGTCACCGTCGACGATCGGCCCCACGTCCAGCGTGACCGCCACGTTCGCGAACGGCTCGAACCCCTGCGCCAGCGCGCCTTTCAGCCCCTCGGGGCCGTGCACGTCCATGCCCGGCCAGTGCCCCACGAAGTCGGGCGAGACCAGCTCGTCGGCGAGATCGAAGTCGCCGTTCCACATCTCCAGCAGCCAGCGACGGTAAAGCTCGTCCATCGGGTAAGCTCGTTTCCGTATTCCGAAGGGGAGTAGTCCTCAATTCGCGCGGTCGACATGCTGGCATCTGCCCGGTCGCGCGGGCCTGTAACAGGCGGACGAGACCTTCGGCCTGGCAACCCTGCCGGGCCGAAGTCGTGCTGCCCTCGTTGAGTCGCTTCCGGTCCGGCCGTTTGGAAGAGGACCTGTGGAAGCTTTCTGGATCAGCCTTGCGGTGATCTTCGTCGCCGAGCTGGGCGACAAGAGCCAGTTGATGGCGATGACGTTCGCCACCCGATTCAAGCCCTGGCCCGTGCTGGCGGGCATCACGATCGCGACGACGGTGGTCCACCTGGTGAGCGTCGCCGTCGGCGGACTGATCGGCGACGCGCTGCCGACCACGGCGATTTCCATCGCCGCGGGCGTCGCGTTCCTCGGGTTCGCGCTCTGGACACTCCGCGGCGACGAGCTGACCGAGGAGGAGTCGCAGAAGGCCAAGCGCGCCACGCGCCACGTGCTGATCGCGGTGACCGTGGCGTTCTTCCTGAGCGAGCTGGGCGACAAGACGATGCTGGCCACGATCACGCTGGCGACGCAGCACGGGTGGCTCGGCACGTGGATCGGGTCGACCGTCGGCATGGTCGCCGCCGACGCGCTGGCGATCGTGGTCGGTCGGCTGCTCGGCCGGCACCTGCCCGAGAAGGCCATCCGGTACGGCGCGGCCGCCGCTTTCGCCCTGTTCGGTGTGCTGCTACTGGTGGAGCCGCTCCTCTGACGGCCCGAGCCGTCGATCCGGGGCCGAGCTGTCGGCCCCGGGTTCAGACGGTTAACAGGGCCAGGCGGTGGGCCGCGGCCGTCGCCTCGCCGCGGGTCGAGACGCCCAGCTTGCCGAGGATGTTCGACACGTGCACGCTGACCGTCTTCGCCGAGATGAACAGTTCCGTCGCGATGTCCCTGTTGGTCCGCCCGAGGGCGACCAGCCGCAGCACCTCCAGCTCGCGCGGCGTCAGCAGGTCGGGCGCGGGCCCGCTCTCCTCCACGAGCCCGACGCCGAGGCGGCGGGCCAGGTTCTCGATCTCGATCACCAGCGGCGCCGCGGACAGGCCGCCGGCCAGGGGATAGGCGGTGCGCAGCCGCGCGGCGGCGCCGTCCTTGTCGCCGGTCTTGGCGAGTGCCGTGGCGGCCCGCAGGAGTGACTTGGCGTGCGCGTGGGGCCGGTCGAGCCGTTCCCACGCGACGGCGGCGGCGTCGAAGTCGCCGGTGAAGGTGAGGCGGTAGGCCTCGGAGACAGGGCCGATGACCACGAGCGACGCGGCCACCTCGGCGGCCATGGCGCG
The DNA here is from genome assembly GCF_053586935.1 of Nonomuraea sp. NPDC003727. Lineage (NCBI taxonomy): Bacteria > Bacillati > Actinomycetota > Actinomycetes > Streptosporangiales > Streptosporangiaceae > Nonomuraea > Nonomuraea sp. NPDC003727. The sequence continues at coordinate 264,322 of NZ_JBSFNE010000001.1, read as the reverse complement.
GACGGCGGCGGCCCGCTCGGGCACGGCGGGTGCCGCGGCGTCGCAGACGGCGCCGATGAGGGCCAGCAGCCGCCAGACCAGCCCTGCCTTGCTCGCCTGGCTGGGCCTGCTGAGCATCCGTTCGGCGACCGCGAGCGCGTGGTCGGGTTCGCCCCTGAGCAGGTGCCAGCCGATGTGCAGGCGGGTGCTGTTGGTGATGTCCTGCACGAAGGTCTCGGGGCGCTCGGTGAGCACCCCGAGTTCGGACAGGATGCTCTCCACCAGGTCCAGCTCGCCGCGGGCCATCGCGATGTCGGCGCGGGCGCGCAGGACGTGGTGGCGGACCCTGATGGTGGGGCCGAGGGTGAGCGCGTACTCGATGACCTGGACCGCCTCGTCCCACCGGCCCAGCGCCTCCAGGCACTCGGCCAGGTTGTTGAGGATGAAGGTGCCGGAGGTCCTGATCCTGCCGTACTTCTTGGCCAGCAGCTCGCCCTCGTGGGCCAGCTCGATGGCCTCGGCGGAGCGGCCGAGGTCGTTCAGCGCGTCGACGTTGTTGGCCAGCGCGCGCAGGATGACCTGGCCGGAGCCCACCTCCTCGCCGATGCGCATGGCCCGCCGGTTGCTCTCGAAGGTGCGCTCGATGTCGCCGTCGAGGGAGTAGCCGAGGGCCAGGTTCATGATCAGATCGGCTTCGATGACCTGGAGTCCGAGCGTCCTGGCCAGCTCCAGGCCCTCCTCGGCGAGCGCGGTGCCCTCGGCGAGCTCGCCCTTGAGCATGAGGTGGCGGCTGAGCTTCACCAGCACGTCGGCGCGGGCCGGACCGGGCTCGGGCACCAGGCTGAGCGCGTGCCTGAACTTCTCCTGCGCGCCGGGCTTGGCCTTGGCCAGCTGGAAGTTGCCCCAGCGGACCAGCAGTGCGGCCACCCGCTCGGGTTCGGCGTGCTCGTCGAGCTGGTCGAGCGCGGCCTTGACGAACTTGACGCCCTTGTCGATGTCGCCGCAGGCGTGGCTGGCCTCGGAGGCGCGTTCGAGCACGGCGGTGTGGTCCACGCCGATGTCGCCGCAGGCGCCCGGCACCTTGTCCCACAGCATGAGGACGCGTTCGAGCAGGGGGATGGCCTCGGTGTAGGCGAAGGCGCCGAACGACTTCTGCGCCGCCTCCCAGGCCGAGATGAGCGCCCACTGGTCGTTGCGCGCGCCGTACCAGTGGTGGGCGATCTCGACGGCCGCCCTGCCGGGCGGCACGAGGCCGCGGTCGCGGGAGATCTCCTCGGCGTAGCGCCCGTGCAGGCGCTGGTGCTCGCCGGGCAGCAACTCGTCGTGTACGGCCTCGCGGATGAGCGCGTGCCGGAAGACGTAGGCCCGGTTGTCGGCGATCTGGAGCACGTTGCCCGCGATGGCGGGACGCAACGCCGCCTCCAGGTCGATGTCCGACAGCCCGCTGACGGCCGAGAGCAGGGCGTGGCCGACGCGGATGCCGCCCGCGGCGGCGATGCGCAGGACGCGCTGGGTCTCCTCGGGCAGCCGTTCGACCGAGCCGAGGATGAGGTCGGTGAGGGAGTCGGGCACCTCCCCGGCGCCGTCGTCGCAGTCCATCAGGGCCTCGACGAACAGCGGGATGCCCTGGCTGCGCTGGTAGACCGTCTCGATGCGGGAGTACAGAGGGGGAGCGCCGAGGATCCCGGCCATCTGCTCGGCGACCTCGTCGCGCGACAGGCGCGGCAGGTCGAGCCGGATCACGCCCGCGACCCGCCCGAGCTCGGCCAGGACCGGCCGGAGGGGGTGCTGGCGGTGCAGGTCGTCCGAGCGGTAGGTCAGGACCATGAGCAGCTGCGACTCGCGCAGGTTGCGGCTGAGGAAGGCGATCAGGTCGCGGCTGGACCGGTCGGCCCAGTGGATGTCCTCGATGACCAGCACGACGGGCCGCGACTCGGCGAGCCGTTCGAGGAGGGTGAGGAACTGCTCGAAGAGCCTGGCCCGGCCGGTGTCGGTATCGCCGTCGGCGGACGGCTCGCCGAACTCGGGAAGCAGCCTGGCCAGGTCGCGCTCCGCGCCGTCGGGCAGCAGCGCGCCGATCCTGGCCGTGCCCATCTCCCTGACGAGCTGGCGGAGGGCGGCGGTGAAAGGGGCGTAGGCCAGCCCGTCGGTGGACAGCTCGACGCAGCCACCGAACAGAACCTGCGCGCCGTCGTTCGCGGCGCGCTCGGCGAAGCTCTGCACCAGTCTGGTCTTGCCGACTCCCGCTTCCCCGCCCAGGAGCACGGCGGTGGCCGCGCCCTTGCGGGCTTCGTCGAAGGACTCGGTCAGGACTGACAGCTCTGCTTCCCGTCCTACGAAGACGGGACTTACGGAACGCCCCAACACGTCCTCAAGCATGACATATGACCCTTACCGGTTAGGGGGGTTGAGAGGCCCGGCCGCGAGGGAGGATGCGGCCGGGCTCTCGTGACATGGTCATGACTTGCGGAGCTTGCCGAAGACCGAGCGGTGGCGACGCTCGGACTCACCGGACCGCTGGGCCTCGCGTACTCGGCGGTGTGCCGCGGCGGCCTGGCGGAGCTCCTGGGCGTGGGTCTGCATGAGCTGGTATTCGATCTCGGGGTTCATGGCTACTTTCTCCTGTCTTTGCCGACATGTTTAGGTTCGGGCTAAGGCCCACCCCGTCACATCGGTCGGATGCCTTATCTCTGCCGAACCATCGGCTTAGGACTACCTAGGACACGCCTGGGCATCGCCTTAGACAGGCCACGATGGTGCGCCGTGAGGCTATGGATGATCACCGCGGTGGTCGGCGCGTTGCTCGTCGCGGGCTTTCCCGTCGCAGCTCAGGACCATGAGTGGCGTGTCTCGGTCACGGCTGAGGCGAACATGTGGGGCGGTCTCGGCGAGGTCGGCGCCGGCGGGCCCGACGACGCCTGGGTGGTACGCGCGGGCCTGCCGGTCCTGCGCTGGGACGGCACGGCCTGGCAGGACGAGATCGACCAGCCCGTGCCGTACCTGGTGACGCCGGCCGGACCGGGGGTGAGCTGGAGGTTCGAGGAGCACCCCGACCACATCGAGGTCCGCCGCCACGCGGCGGGCGGGTGGACCAGCCTGCCGATCGCGGTGGAGTCCGCGCACGTGACGGCGGCCGCCGCCACCGGCGCCGACGACTGCTGGGCGGCCGGGCTGCGGTTCGGCCCCTACGGCATGACCGACGAGCTCTGGCACTGGACGGGTACGGCCTGGCGGACGGTGCCCGCACCGCTGCCGATCAGCGACTTCGCGGCGGTGCCTGCGCGGCGGGTGTGGGCGCTGAGCAGCCCCGGCGAGGACAAGCTCGGCTACGACGGCGAGCGTGTCGCCTCGATCATGCGGTGGACCGGCACGGAGTGGGCGCGCACGCCGCTCCCGCGCGTCGACCTGCCCGAGGGCGGCTACCTCGAGCTCAACGACATCGTCATGCCGTACCCGGAGCTGGGGTACGCGGTGGGGGCGATCACGGTGGGCGGCCTGCCGCGCGAGGCGGTGCTGCTGCGCTGGAACGGCAGGGCGTGGCGGTTCCTCCGCCACCGGGCGCCCGCCACCGCCTACACCCGCGTGGCCACGGACGGAGGCAGCGGGCTGTGGCTGGCCGCGGCCCGGCCGGGCAGGCCCGACGCGCTCGTCCGCTTCGTGGACGGCGCCTGGACGGAGATCGTCGTGAGCCCGCCGGGCACGGCACGCGCCGAGATCAGGGGTCTGGCCAACGTGCCGGGCACCACGCGGATGTGGGCGACGGTGGAGGAGAGCGCCCCCACGGGGGTACGGCAATTGGTGCTGACCTATCAATGAACATTCCGGCAGGTCCGGTTTGGAACTACCCGTCCGGGTCGGCGATGCTGTGATGGTGTCAACTGTGACTACCTCGCTCGCGGACGTGGCCTCCTCGGACGCCACGCTGCGCGCCTTCCTGCACGGCCTGCCCGGTGTCGACCGGGTGGGCGCGGACCAGCGGGCTGCCATGCTCTCCACCCGCTCCATCAAGACGACCGCCAAGGCCCAGGCCATCGACCTGGCCATCTCGATGGTCGATCTGACCACCCTGGAGGGCGCCGACACCGCCGGCAAGGTCCGGGCGATGTGCACCAAGGCGATGTACCCGGGCGCGGGCGCGCCGCAGGTGGCCGCCGTCTGCGTCTACCCCGACCTGGTGCCGGTGGCGGTCGAGGCGCTGCGGGGGTCGGGCGTGAAGGTGGCCTCGGTGGCCACCGCGTTCCCCAGCGGCCGATCCTCGCTCGAGGTCAAGGTGAGCGACACCGCGCTGGCCGTCGCCGCCGGCGCGGACGAGATCGACATGGTGATCGACAGGGGCGCGTTCCTGTCCGGCGGCTACCTGAAGGTGTTCGAGGAGATCGTCGCGGTGAAGGCGGCCTGCGGCGAGGCCCACCTGAAGGTGATCCTGGAGACGGGCGAGCTGGCGACCTACGACAACGTACGGCGCGCCTCGTGGCTGGCCATGATCGCGGGGGCCGACTTCATCAAGACCTCCACCGGCAAGGTCGCCCCCGCGGCCACGCTCCCGGTGACGCTGGTCATGCTGGAGGCGGTGCGCGACTTCCGCGACCGGACGGGCCGCCAGGTCGGCGTGAAGCCCGCGGGCGGGATCCGCACGACCAAGGACGCGATCAAGAACCTCGTGCTGGTCAACGAGACCGCCGGCGACGACTGGCTCGCCCCCGACTGGTTCAGGCTCGGCGCCTCCTCGCTGCTGAACGACCTGCTGATGCAGCGGCAGAAGCTCGCCACCGGCCGGTACGCCGGTCCCGACTACTTCACCCTGGACTGATCACGATGGTGTTCGAGTACGCCCCCGCACCCGAGTCGCGCGACGTCGTCGACATCCAGCCGTCGTACGGGCTGTTCATCAACGGCGAGTTCGTGGACGGCTCAGGGCCTACGTTCAAGACGGTCAACCCGGCCACCGAGGAGACGCTGGCCGAGGTCGCCACCGCCACCTCCGACGATGTGGACCGCGCCGTGCAGGCCGCCCGCAAGGCCTTCGGCGTCTGGTCGTCGCTGCCCGGCGCCGAGCGGGCCAAGTACCTGTTCAGGATCGCCAGGATCATCCAGGAGCGGGCCCGCGAGCTGGCCGTCCTGGAGTCGCTGGACAACGGCAAGCCCATCCGCGAGTCGCGGGACGTCGACGTGCCGCTCGTCGCCGCGCACTTCTTCTACTACGCCGGCTGGGCCGACAAGCTCGCCTACGCCGGCTTCGGCGACCGGCCGCTGGGCGTGGCCGGCCAGGTCATCCCGTGGAACTTCCCGCTGCTGATGCTGGCCTGGAAGATCGCCCCCGCGCTGGCCTGCGGCAACACGGTCGTGCTCAAGCCCGCCGAGACCACGCCGCTGACCGCGCTGCTGTTCGCCGAGATCTGCCGGCAGGCCGAGCTGCCGCCGGGCGTCGTCAACATCGTCACGGGCGCGGGCGAGACCGGCGCCGCCGTCGTCGCGCACCCCGACGTCAACAAGGTCGCCTTCACCGGCTCCACCGAGGTCGGCAGGATCATCGCCCGTACGGTGGCCGGCACGTCGAAGAAGCTCACGCTCGAGCTCGGCGGCAAGGCCGCCAACATCGTCTTCGACGACGCCGCCATCGACCAGGCGGTCGAGGGCATCGTCAACGGCATCTTCTTCAACCAGGGACACGTCTGCTGCGCGGGCTCCCGCCTGCTGGTGCAGGAGTCGGTGCAGGACGAGCTGCTCGACTCGCTCAAGCGGCGGCTGTCCACCCTCCGTCTCGGCGACCCGCTGGACAAGAACACCGACATCGGCGCGATCAACTCCGCCGCGCAGCTCGCCAGGATCAGGGAACTGTCGCAGGCCGGGGAGTCCGAGGGCGCCGAGCGCTGGTCGCCGGCGTGCCCGCTGCCCGACAAGGGCTTCTGGTTCCCTCCCACGATCTTCACCGGCGTGGCGCAGTCGCACCGCATCGCCCGGGAGGAGATCTTCGGCCCGGTCCTTTCCGTGCTGACCTTCCGCACCCCCGCCGAAGCGGTCGAGAAGGCGAACAACACCCCCTACGGCCTGTCCGCGGGCGTGTGGACGGAGAAGGGCTCGCGCATCCTGTGGATGGCCGACCGGCTCCGCGCCGGAGTCGTCTGGGCCAACACCTTCAACAAGTTCGACCCGACCTCGCCCTTCGGCGGCTACAAGGAATCGGGCTACGGCCGTGAGGGCGGCATCGCGGGGCTGGAGGCCTACCTTGACGTGTGATCATCGCCTGCGGCGCAGGCGGGCCCGGCGCGCCTACGCCACCCGCGGTCACGCCTACGCCCGCGCGGGCCGCCCCGTGCGGACCGGCTGGTTCGCCCACCGCTGCGGGGTCAGCCGCTGCGGCCAGATCTTCGTTCCCGTACGGCCGGCGGAGGAGAAGCGATGACCAGGTTGACCGTCCGCAAGACCTACAAGCTGTTCATCGGCGGGGCGTTCCCGCGTTCCGAGAGCGGAAGGTCGTACGTCGTGGCGTCCCCCAAGGGAGACTTCCTGGCCAACGCTTCCCGCGCCTCACGCAAGGACGCGCGCGACGCCGTGTCGGCCGCGCGCAAGGCGTTCCCTGGGTGGTCGGCGGCCACGCCGTACAACAGGGGGCAGATCCTCTACCGCGTCGCCGAGATGCTGGAGGGCCGCCGCGGCCAGTTCGCCGACGAGATCGTCGGCCTGGGCAAGAAGGCCGCCCTCGAGCAGGTGGACGCCGCCATCGACCGCCTCGTCTGGTACGCGGGCTGGTCCGACAAGATCGCGTCGGTGCGCGGGTCGGCCAACCCCGTCGCGGGGCCGTACTTCAACCTGTCGTCGCCCGAACCGACCGGCGTGGTCGCGGTGATCGCGCCCGCCGACCCGCTGCTCGGGCTCGTCTCCGTCGTGGCGCCGGTCATCGTCACCGGCAACACGTGCGTGGTCGTGGCGTCGGAGAGCTCGCCGCTGGCCGCGATCACGCTGGCCGAGGTCCTGGCGACCTCGGACCTGCCCGGCGGGGTGGTCAACATCCTCACCGGGCACCAGGCGGAGATCGCGCCCTGGCTGGCGGCGCACATGGACGTCAACGGGCTGGACCTCACCGGGGTGGCGGACGCCGACCTGGCGCTGCGGTGCGAGCAGGACGCGGCGGAGAACCTCAAGCGGGTGGTACGGCCCGCGGCGGTGGACTGGAGCGCGGACCCGGGGATCGGCCGGATGACCGCGTTCCTGGAGACCAAGACGGTCTGGCACCCGGCGGGGGTCTGACCGTCGACGGCTCCCGCCCGCCGACCACGCGGTTCGGTGGGCGGGCTGCCGGGCGGACCGGCGGTAGGCGGCCACGGGAGACGCGCGCCAGGCAGGCGCGCGTCTCGTCTCATGGCTCGATCTGGGCCTTCATCGACTGCCAGGGTGCGGCGTCGAACACCAGCATGATCGAGACGATCTTGCCGTCGGCCAGGCGGAAGTGCTCGGCCGTGCGCTGGATGCCGGCCGGTGTCGCGGTGTGCACGTCGTACACGAGCGTCGCCTCGGCTTCGCCGTACAGCTCGCTGATGAGCTCGACGCCGGTCACGATCGACACGAACCCCGGCAGCGTCGCCAGGTGGCCGGTCCGGTCGTCTGAGCTGATGAACGGGCTGTGGAAGCGGAACGGCTCACCCAGGTGCGCCGCGGCCGCGGGCACGTCGCCGCGGAAGCGGGCTTCGTGGTAGCCACGGACGGCGCGGCGAGTCCGCTCCTGCGCGGTCATGGTCATGGCCGGGATCCGCTCTGGGCCAGGTGGTCGGCCAGGCGATGCTGGTTGGCGGCCAACCGCAGGCACATGTCACGGAAGACGACCAGCTCCTCGGGCGTGAACCCGTCGAACATCGCCCGCATGGCGAGCTGCGCCGGCCTGCGGAACGCCTCGACCCAGGCGCGCCCGGCAGGCGTGATCTCGGCCAGGACGGCGCGCCGGTCTCCCGGGTCGGGGACCCGGCGGACGAGCCCGTCGCGTTCGAGCGTGTCGACCAGGCCGGTGACGTTGCGCGAACTGACGCCCGCGGCTCGGGCGAGGTCGCCGATGCTGATCCCCCGCTCGGCGGCGCTCAGCCGGACGAGCAGGTCGAGGGCGCCCGCGCTGACCCCTCTTCCCTCGGAGCCGTGGGCGCGCATGCGCTCGACCGCGTGATAGGCGGTGCGGACGGCCGCGGCCGCCTCCAGCGGCGGCAGGCCGTCCTCGTGGTCGGTGAACTGGGTCATCGCCGCTCTGACGCGGGGGTCGTAGAGATAACCGGCGGAGTCGGACTGGTAAGTATGTACGTCCTTCATAGTAAGAAGGGAGATTAGTACCTACTTCCAGATCTGGCCAGTCCCGGGGTGTCAGTCATGCTTGTGGACCGTGACGGCCTGGATGGCCCACAACACGATCGTGTGCACGGGAGATTCGTGCCGGGTCACAGCGGCGCCGTGCGCGTACTCGTCCAGGACGAGGACCTCGTTGACGCGGTCGAACTCGACGACGACGCCCTTGAGTGACTGGCCGCCGAGCAGGTGGACCGTCACGCGCTGCGGGCTTCCCTGCATGTCGGACAGCAGGTCCCGCCACACCTTCGCGGCGGCCATCCGTCGCCCTCTCTCGGACTCGGCCATGCGCTCACTTCCCTTCGGGGCACACGCACGCGCGGGCGGGGCTCACCGCTATTCGATCGGCGTGTCCGACCAGCGGAGCAGGAAAGCCGCGGCGTCCCATCCGGTGTAGGCGATGTGGCGGATGATCTCGTCGCCGCGGTGGACGACGACCTGGAAGACGAAGTCCTTGTCGCCGAACTCGCCCATGATGCTGACCGTGGTCTCCTCGCCGGGCCGGATGGGCTGGTCGGGCCAGGCCATGGCGGCGGCGTTGGCGGTGAAGCGCGCCAGCATCGCCTTGACGATGGCCACGTCGTCGGTCATGAGGCCAGCCTGCCAGCGGCGTGGGCAAGAACCGGCAAAACCGGCTGCCCCGCCCGCGCGGGCGGGGGCAGGGCGCTAGCGGGGTTTGGCGCGGCGGGTGGGCTGGGCGGTGAGCGGGTCCTCGGGCCACGGGTGCCTGGGGTAGCGCCCGCGCAGCTCGGCGCGGACGGCGCGGTAGCCGTCACGCCAGAAGGAGGCCAGGTCGGAGGTGACGGCGGCGGGTCGCCCTGCGGGGGACAGCAGGTGGATCAGCAGCGGCACCCCTGATACGCGGGGCGCCTCCTGCCAGCCGAACAGCTCCTGCAGTTTGACCGCCAGCACCGGCTGCTCGCCCGAGTAGTCGACGCGGATCCGCGAGCCGCTGGGCACCTCGATGTGCGAGGGCGCGTCGTCGTCGAGGCGGCGGTTCCACGGGACGAGCCGGCGCAGCGCGCCGGCCACGTCGAGGCGTTCGAGGTCGGCGCGGCGGCGGGCGCGGGACAGCTCGGGTTCGAGCCACTGGTCGGCGAGGCCGATCAGGTCGTCCATCGGCGGCCACGGGTCGCCGACGGCGCGACGGCAGAAGGCCATCCGGTCCCGGACGGCGACGGCCTCCCTGGTCCAGGTGAGCACGTTGTCCGTGCGCAGGCCGTGCAGGAGGGCGGGCCGGACGTCGGCGTCCTTCAGCGGGCCCGACGACAGCTCGATGGCGCCCAGCCGTTCGACGACGCGGGCGCTGACGTCGCCGCGACGCCAGGCGACCTCCTCCTGGACGGTCACCGGCACGACCCGCCGGGCGAGGACCTCGTCGATGACGACCGCCTGCCTGATCCTGGCGGACGCGGCACCGGTGGGGCGGTCGGCCACGGCGATGGCCAGCCATTCGGCGGTGCCGAGCCGGGAGCCCTCGGGCAGCTGTGCCCTGGTGCCCGAGGCCATGAGGAAGCCGCCGCCGCTCCTGCGGGCCACCCGCTCGGGGAAGGCCAGGGCGACCGCCAGGCCCGCGACCTCGTCGTCGGGGCCCTCGATACGGGCGCCGGTGAGCCGCCTGACCTCGCGCAGCCAGCGCGGGTCGCGGTCGCGGGCGGCCTTCCGCCAGACGTCCACGAGGTCGTCGCCGGCGTCCTTGGGGAGCTGCTCGGACAGCAGCGCCACCACCCCCGCGGCGCGCGGGCCCGCGTCGAGCAGGGCCCTGGCCAGGCGCGGGTGCAGGCCCGCCATGGCCATCCGCCGTCCCCTGTCCGTCACCCGCATCCGCCCGCGCGCGGGATCCCCTCCGGCGGCGTGGGGGAGGGCGGGACCGTCGTCACCCGGCGCGTCGCCGGCCGGGGGCGCGGCGATGCCGTCACCCGGAAGACCGGCCCCGTCGAGCGGTTCGACCGCGCCGAGGGCGCGGAGGGTGCGGACGGCGACCGACATCGCCGCCGCGGGCGGTCGGTCGAGCAGCGCGAGGCCGGCCGCGTCGGGGGCGCCCCAGCACGCCGCCTGCAACGCGAACTCCGTCAGGTCGGCCAGCAGGATCTCCGGCTGGGCCTGCGGGGCCAGCCTCGCGTGGGTGGCCGAGGTCCAGCACCGGTAGGCGGTTCCCGGGCCTTCCCTGCCCGCCCGGCCGGCCCGCTGGTCGGCCGCGGCGCGGGAGACGTGGACGGTGGTCAGCGAGCCGAGCCCGCGGGCGTGGTCGGTGCGCGGCTCCCTGGCCAGCCCCGAGTCCACCACCACACGGACGCCGGGCACCGTCAGGCTGGACTCCGCGACCGCGGTGGCCAGCACGACCCGCCGGGTGGCCGACGGCCTGAGCACCGCGTCCTGGACGTGGGCCGGGGCCTGGCCGTGCACCTGGAGGACGTCCACGGCGGTGCCGAGCATCGCGGCCACCCGGGAGATCTCGCCGACTCCCGGCAGGAAGCACAGCACGTCCCCCTCGCGCTCGGCCAGCGCGCGCCGTACGACGTCGGCCACGTGCGCCAGCAGCGCCGGGTCGACGCGCAGCCCGTGCGGGGGCGCGACGGGCCGTGGCGGCGGCGCCCACACGATCTCCAGGGGATGGGGGACGCCGGAGGCGGAGACCACCGGCGCGTCGCCGAGCAGCCGCGACCACGGCCCCGTGTCGGCGGTCGCGGACGCGGCGACCAGGCGCAGGTCGGGCCGGAGCGCCTCGCGGACGTCGAGCAGGAACGCCAGCGCGGTGTCGGCGTCGAGGTGGCGTTCGTGACACTCGTCGATCATGACGGCGTCGACGCCCGGAAGCTCCTGGTCGCGCTGGAGGCGCTGCAGCAGCACGCCGGTGGTCACGACCTCGACGCCGGGCCTGCGGCCCTCGCGGTGCTCGCCGCGGATGGTGTAGGCGACGTCCATCCGGCGCGCCGCCGCCCGTACGGCGAGCCTGCGCGGCTCGGCGACCAGCACGTTCATGCCGGCCTCCGCCAGCGCGAGCGGCACGACCGTGGTCTTGCCGGTGCCCGGCGGCGCGGTCAGGACGGCGCGCCCGCAGTCGTCGAGCGCCCGCAGCAGCGCGGGCAGCGCGCCGTGGATCGGCAGCGGGTGACCGGCCGGAGCCATCAGCCCGCCGCGCCGATGACCGAGTCGAGCAGGCCGGGGAAGCGGTCGTCGAGATCGCCCTTGCGCAGCGTCATGAACTTCTGCCGGCCCTCCTGCCGGGTCGAGACGACTCCCGCGTCGCGCAGGACCCGGTAGTGGTGGGACAGCGTCGACTTGTGCAGCCCGATCGCCTCGCCGACGCCCCGGCACGTCAGCTCGACCTCGGTCGCCAGCTTGACGACGACCTCGAGCCGCGCGGGGTCGGCGAGTGCGTGCAGCACCTCGGTGAGCTGGATGTCCTCGATCGCCGGTTGAGGTAGCAGGCGCATACCGTCACCCTGCCGCTTCGTTGGAAGGTTTGACAACAATCCAACTATACGCGAGCTTGGTCCCCATGACCCACAAGCTGTACGCCCTGGCCCTGGGGAACTTCTCCGTGGGCACCGGCATGTTCGTCACCGCCGGGCTCGTGCTCCCCATCAGCCATGACCTCGCCATCTCCCCCTCCGCGGCGGGCCAGCTCATGACCGTGTTCGCGCTGGCGTACGCGATCCTGTCGCCGATACTGGCCGCGCTGACCGCCCGGTTGTCCAAGAAGCGGGTGCTGCTCATCGGCTTGGGCGTGCTGGCGGCGGGCAACGCGTTGACGGCACTGGCGCCCACGTTCGGCCTCATGCTGGGCACGCGGGTGATCGCGGCCGCGGGAGCGGCCATGGTGACGCCCGTGGCCTCCGCCGTGGCGACCGCGTTGACCGAGCCCGAACGGCGGGGCCGCGCGCTGTCGGTGGTGATGGGCGGCCTGACGGTGGCGTCGGCGGTCGGCGTGCCGCTCGGGACGTGGATGGGCGGCGCGGCGGGCTGGCGCGCGGCGGTGTGGCTGGTGGTGGTGCTCGCCGTGATCGGCTTCGCCGCCGTCGCGCTGGTCGTGCCGGACGTGCGCATGCCCGCCTCGACCAGGATCCGCGACCGCTTCACCCCGCTTGCCGACAGGGGCGTGCTGGCCGTCCTGCTGACACAGTTGCTGATCTTCGCGGCGGCCTTCACCGCCTACACCTACATCGGCTCGCTGCTCGACCTGCCGCTGGCGGCCGTGCTGTGGGCGTGGGGCATCGGCGGGGTGGTCGGGAACGCGGTCGGCGGCCGGCTGACCGACGCCTACGGCCCGCGCAGGATGGTCTTCCTCGGCATCGCGGGGGCGACCGTGCTGCTCGGCCTCATCCCCGTGGCGAACCTCAGCCTCGGAGTGGCCCTGGTGTGGGCGTTCGCGTGGGGGGCGCTGGGCTGGCTGATCGGCCCCTCGCAGCAGTTCAGGACGGTGGCCGCCGTCCCGGACAACGTGCCCGTCGGGCTCGGCCTGCTGGCCTCCAGCCAGTACCTCGGGCTGTTCGTGGCGGGCATCGCGGGCGGTGTCGCCCTCGACTGGTACGGCAGGACCGGCGTGGTCGTGCTGGCCACCGCGCTGGGCGCGCTGACGCTGCTGTTCACGCTGGCGACCTACCGCCCGGCCAGGCAGGCCGTGGCGGCATAGACCAAAGGCCGATGCGCGGGCCGGGGCGGCTCGCCAGACTGGGATCGTGACCGATCCACGTGACGAGCCCGCCCCGTTCGGCACGATCGTGCTGCTGACGACCCTGTCGGCGGTGGCGGTGGCCGCCCTCCAGTACTTCGTGGCCGAGCGGCTCAACCTCAAGCTGCTGCTGGTCGGCCCGATCGCGCTGGTGGCCTTCGAGGTCGTCGTCCACGAGGTGTGGTGGCGACGCTGGTGGGGCGCCGTCCCCGGCGCCCTCGCGGGCCTGGTCCTCTACTTCGAGGGCCGCCAGATGGTGGCCGAGCCCCTGGCGTACGTCGCGGCGTGGGCGCTGTTCGCGGTGGTCTTCTGCCTGGCCAGCCGGATCCCGCTGGGCGGCCTGGAGGAACGGCGGGCGGGCCCGGCGGGTCCGGGCCAGGACCCGGTCGACTGAGATGGGTGGATCCGGGCGGGGGACCGGCCGGGCCGGCCCCGAGGGGTCAGGCGGGGATCCAGTCGAGTGACACGGCGGCGATGACGAAGATGCCCAGCAGGATCCGGTAGATGACGAAACCGGTGAAGCGGTGGGTGCTGATGTACTTCAGGAACCAGGCCACCGCCGCATAGCCCACCACGAAAGAGATGAGCGTGGCCAGGATCGTCGGCCCCCAGTCGGGCGCCTGCCCGCCACCGATCTCGAAGAGCTCCAGCAGGCCCGACGCCAGCACCGCGGGGATGGCCAGCAGGAAGGAGTACTTGGCCGCCTCCTCCCTGCGGTAGTCGAGCAGCAGGCCCGCCGTGATCGTGCCGCCCGACCTGGACACGCCGGGGATCAGCGCGAGCGCCTCCGCGAAGCCGTAGACCAGGGCGTGGGTGGTCGACAGGTGCTTCTCCAGCGTCAGCTTGGCGCGCGCGGTGCGGTCGGCGAACCAGAGGATGATCCCGAAGACGATCAGGGTCGTGCCGATCAGGCGCAGGTCGCGGAAGACGGTCTCGATCTGGTCCTTCAGCGTCACGCCCAGGACGGCGATGGGGATCGTGCCGAGGATGACGTACCAGCCCATCCGCGCGGGGAACAGCCGGCGCAGCTCGGGTCGCCACAACGAGCGCGTCCAGGTGGAGATGATCTCCCAGAGTTCCTTGCGGAAGTAGATGAGCACGGCGGCCTCGGTGCCGAGCTGGATGACCGCGGTGAAGGCCGCCCCCGGGTCCTCCCATCCGAAGAACGCCGAGACGACCCTGATGTGCGCGCTCGAGGAGATCGGCAGGAATTCCGTGAGTCCCTGGAGCAGCCCGAGGACCACCGCTTCGAACCAGCCGATCACGAGACACACCTTCCGTAGACAGTCGTGCAGGCCGAACGACTCCTGAGTGTGGCATGTGATCGCCGAACTCGTGTCATGGGCCGGCAGAGCACGGTGGCGCCTTGCGCGGGCCCACAACCGCTCGCGCGGAACGGCCGGCTGGTGGGGGAGGAGGCCGAGCGGCTCTTGCCGCTGGAGTCTATGGCCGGGAACAGGGCGTCGGAGACGATCGTGCCGGTCAGCGGCTCGGCGGTGGGCCGGGCTGGTCGAGGTGTCCGGGCCCGTGAGGGGGCCGCATGGCCGGCCCACGCACCGGGAGCCGGGGTCGTGCCCGCAGAACGTGCGGATCGATGAAGGGCGCCCTAGGGTGAATCGGGTGAGGCCCCTGCTGCTCGTGGACGTCGACGGCGTGCTCAACCCGTTCGGCCGCCCCAATGCGGACTTCAGGCGATATACCTGCACAATCGGTGCAGACTCCTACACCGTCCACCTCAACGCCCGCCATGGCGCCAGGCTCATGGAGCTGGCCATCAGGACCCGCGCCGAGCTGGTGTGGGCGACCACCTGGGAGCACAGCGCCAACGAGTGGATCGCCCCGAGGATCGGCCTGCCCCAGCTGCCGGTCGTCTCGATGGAGCACCGGCGGCCGAGCGAGCGGGGCGAGTCGTTCAAGACCCCCTGTGTCGCCGACTACGTCCGGGGCAGGCCGTTCGTCTGGTTCGACGACCACCTGTGGCACGCCGACGAGGAGTATCTCCGCAGGCATCAGGGTGTCGACGACTTCCTGCTCGTGCCGGTCGACCCGCGCCACGGCCTGACCTTGCGACATCTGGCCATGGCCGAGCGGTGGCTGACCCTGTCAGGGTTCAATCAGGGTCGCGGCTAGGAACGTCGATCGTGGGCAGCTCCGTTGAACGGGTGAAACGACACCACACGGAGGACTCGATGCACCGCTCGAGAGAACACCGCATCATCGCCGGCGTCTGCGGCGGGATCGCCGACCGTCTGGGCCTGCCGCCCACCCTCGTCAGGATCCTGTGGCTGCTGCTCTCCCTGATCCCCGGACCGCTGTGGGTCCTCTACGTCATCCTCTGGATCCTCATGCCCAACGGACCTGAGCGCCACTGACCCCGCCTATGCTCGAAGCATGAGGGAACGGTCGCTGACGCTCATCCAGGACGAACTCGTCGACTACGACAAGGCCATGGAACGCATGGCGGAGCTGGTCGACGAACGCCAGCGCGATGCGCGTCCCGACACGCTGTGGCTGCTCAGCCACCCCTCGGTCTTCACCGTCGGCAGGCGCACCCCGCTGCACCACCTGCCCGACCCCGCCCGGGGCATCCCCGTGGTGGAGACGGGCAGGGGCGGCCAGCTCACCTACCACGGGCCCGGCCAGCTGGTCGGCTACCTCATCGTCAAGCTCGGCGACGACGAGGGGATCGTCGACTACGTGCGCGAGGTCGAGCTGCGCCTGGTCGCCGCCCTGGCCGAGCTGGGGCTGTCGGCCGAACGCCGCGACACCCCGCCCGGCTCCGAACTGCTCACCGGCGTCTGGACCACCGAGACCCGCCGCAAGATCGTCTCCATCGGCATGCGCCAGTCGCGCGGCGTCACCAGCCACGGCTTCGCCCTCAACGTCGACGGCGACCTCGAGCCGTGGACGTGGGCGGTCCCGTGCGGCATGCCCGAGGCCGACATGACCTCCCTCCTGCGCGAGCGGGGCTCCGCCGACATGGCCCAGGTCCGCACCGCCGTGGCCGGCGCCTTCGACGCCTCCTGAGCGCCTTCGCGCTCGACCTCAACGGGGAAAGACCCGCACCTCGGCGTCGTGGGCGTTGCCTACCAGCTTGCCGTCGCATGTGATCAGTGGCGCTTCGAGGGCCTCGGCGAGGGTGAGGTAGCAGGCGTCATAAGCCGTGTAGTTGTGTCGCAACTCCCACACCCGTTCCGCGAGTCCTTGGAGTTCGTAGCGGGAGATGCGGAGGGCGAAGTAGTCGATGCGGGCCTGCTCGGCCGCCTCCCGGGACAGTTTTCCGGCCAGTGCGAGCCCACGGAGCGTGGAGAGAACCTCGACGTCCAGCAGATGAGGCGCGTGGATGCTGCCCCGGAGGGCGTCGAGGAGTTCGCAGTCGGCATCGCGACCGGTGAGGGCCTCCACCATCGCCGACGAGTCAATGACAATCATCGCCTGCTCTCCGAGACGGCCTCGAGGATGTCGGCGGTTGAGGGACCGCCGCTGCGATCCCGCGACTTCAGACGGTTGACGATCTCGGCATTGGTCGGCCGGGCGGCGAGATCGGCAAGCTCCCTGGCGACATACGCGGACAGGGACATTCCTGCTTCTGCCGCCCGCTCCTTGAGCGCTTCCGCAACGGCTTCGGGCACATCTCGAATGTAGAGGGTGGCCATGGAGTCATGCTAGCAATTTGCAAGCATCGGGGGTACGGCGGGCGCCGCCGTACCCCCGGTGGCTCAGCCGACGGTCTCGTCGATGGCGCCGTCGACGGTTTCCTCGATGGTGCGGCGAGGGCCGGTGAACCACTTCCTGGCCGACAGCCGCCACCACAGCGCGATGCCGATCAGGACCCCGCCCACGGCGATGGGCGAGTAGTTCACCGCCGTCCAGGTGAAGTCCGGGCTCCAGGGCACGCCCGCGGGCGAGAGCGGCATGATGAAGTAGATCGAGATGATCACGATCTCGGCGACGGCGATCCAGCCGAGCACCTTGTACTTCGGGCCCAGCGTCCACGGGCCGGGCACGAAACTGTCGCCCATGCGCAGCCGCAGGTAGATCGGGATCAGGAAGGCCAGGTAGAGGCCGATCACCGCCATCGAGACGACGGCGTAGAAGGCGATCGGCGTGCCGAGGCCGGCGGGCGCGTAGAGGGCGGGCAGCGTGATCAGCCCGGCGGCGACGCAGCCGGCGATGATCGCGTTCACCGGCGTGCGGTTGCCGTCCACCTTCGACCACAGCCGCCAGCCGGGGACGGCCCCGTCGCGGGAGAAGGCGTAGGTCATGCGCGACATCGAGGTCACGCAGCTCATCCCGCAGAAGAACTGGCCGATGGTGGAGATGGCGAAGACCGCCGTGGCCAGGTTCGCCGGCAGCGCCGTGTCGAAGATGGCGCCGACGAAGCCGAACTGCTTGTTGATCTCGTCGACGTTCGTGGCGGCGAACAGGAACGATAACAGCAGGACCCAGCCGCCGACCGCCGAGTAGAAGATCGACTGCCACAGTCCCTTGGCCGCCGACATCGACGCCCCCTGGGTCTCCTCCGAGACGTGCGCGCACGCGTCGAACCCGGTGATCGTGTACTGCGTGAGCAGGAAGCCCAGCGGCAGCACGAACCACCAGAACGTGGAGTCGGAGAAGCCCGAGTTGTTGATCGTCTCGGTGAACACGAAGCCGAGCGTCTGGTGCTCGCTCGGCGCGAAGACCAGGATGGCGACCACGATCGCCGCGCCTGCCACGTGCCACCAGACCGAGATGTTCTGCAGCAGCGAGATGAGCCGGTGGCTGAAGATGTTGATCAGGGCGTGCAGCACCAGCACGATCACGAACAGCAGGAACGCCTGGGAGAGCGTGGCCTCCCAGGCGCCGCCGGTCAGGCGGTTGAGCGTGATGTTGAGGAACGTCGCGCAGCCGTAGTCGACGGACGCGGTGACGGCGACCAGCCCGATGAGGTTGAGCCAGCCGGTGAACCAGCCGTGGATCGGCTTGCCCATCCTCGCCGCCCACCAGTAGATGCCGCCCGCCGTCGGATACGCCGACACCAGCTCCGACATGCAGAAGCCGATGATCAGGATGAACATCGAGATCAGCGGCCAGCCCCAGGAGATGGCGATCGGACCGCCGTTGTTCCATGCCTGGCCGAAGGTGGTGAAGCAGCCGGCCAGGATCGAGATGATCGAGAAAGAGATGGCGAAGTTGGAGAAACCGCTCCAGGTCCTCGACAGTTCCTGCTTGTAGCCGAGCTCGGCGAGCCGCCTGGAATCCTCGTCTAATGTCATGGGATCTCCTCGGGTTGTGCTAGTGCCTCCGGACGTCGTCGATCAGGCGGCCGACGCCGTCCAGGTCTCGTACGGCTCGCGCGAACTTGCCCGCCGCTTCGGCCTCGTAGTCGAAGTCGGCCTGCCGTACGAGCAGGCCGTGGTGGACGGAGAACCACAGGGTCCACGTCACGTTCGACATGATCTTGAAGAGCTGGACGCGGGAGTCGTGGTCGCCGCTGTTGAAGTAGGCCCTGGCCAGGCGTGCGGTCTGGTCGGGGTCGAGGTCCGCCTCGGCCGCTATGTCGCCGAGCTCGAAGGCGGGGTCGTTGTTGCCCGAGAGCTGGTAGTCGACGATGCGGATCTCGTCGTCCTGGGCGATGAAGTTCTCGGCCAGCAGGTCGTTGTGGCACGGAACGGTGGGGAACGCGGGGATCGCCCGCTCGATGTCCGCCACCGCGGGAAGGATGTCGTCGTAACCGGGCGGAATCGCCAGGTCATGAGCCTGGCAGCGGGCGCGGAACTCGCGCAGCTTGGCGAAGATCGAGAAATCGTTGACGAAGCGGGGTCCGGCGTGGAGGCGCCGGCAGGCCAGCGCCACCTTTTCGAGATTTTTGTTGATTTGTCCGGCGTTAAGGGTGATGCCGTCCAGGTATTCGATCAACAACGCGTGCACCTCGGGAAAATGGCGCAGCACCGTGGGCCCGACGCCGGTCTCGGCGGCCCTGATCGTGTTCTCGATCTCCTGCTCGATCGGAATGCCCAGGCCGGCCGCGCACACCGCGGGATCCAGCACGCGCAGCAGCCATCGCTCGCCGTCCCCCGTCTCGACCTTGGCGATCAGGTGACTGAGGCCGCCCTTGATGGGGGTCTGCCTGACCGGCCGCCCGGCCCAGTCGGAGACCAACTCGATCACGTCTGGCATACGCGACTCCCTTTGGCCTACATTTAGACCATTCCGCTGCTGTGGGCAAGGTGACTCATGAGAAATGCGCCCATCAGACCTCCGCCACCCCTCCGCGCCAGATCCGGGTTCTGGTGGCGGTCCACCTAGCGCGTTTCTCATACGTACAGGGCGGTTTCGATCATGGACATACCCGATTCGGCACAGGCGATCGTGATCGGCGGGGGTGTGGCCGGTTGCAGCGTGGCCTACCACCTGGCCCGCCTCGGCTGGCGTGATGTCGTGCTCG
The DNA here is from genome assembly GCF_053586935.1 of Nonomuraea sp. NPDC003727. Lineage (NCBI taxonomy): Bacteria > Bacillati > Actinomycetota > Actinomycetes > Streptosporangiales > Streptosporangiaceae > Nonomuraea > Nonomuraea sp. NPDC003727. Next base: position 244,913 of record NZ_JBSFNE010000001.1, on the reverse strand, counting down.
TCGAGCGGCACGAGCTGACCGAGGGCACCACCTGGCACTCGGCCGGGTTCGTCGGGCAGCTGCGCTCCACAGTCACGCAGACACGCATGATCATGTATTCGGCCGGGCTCTACCCCGAGCTGGCCGAGCTCACCGGGCTCGATCCCGGCTGGCACGGCGTCGGCGGGCTGCGGCTGGCGACCACGCACGAGCGGGTGGAGGAGCTGGTACGGCAGGCCGGCGCCGCCGAGACCTACGGCCTGGAGATGTCGCTGCTGTCCGGCAGGCAGACCCATGACCTGATGCCCATGCTGAACGACGAGGACGTCCTCGCCTCGCTGTGGCTGCCGGGCGACGGGTGGCTGGACCCTGCCGCGCTGGCGCGTGCCCTGGCGGAGGGGGCGGCGAAGCTCGGCGTCCGGATCGTCACGGGCGTGCGCGTCACCGGGATCGACGTGGCCGCGGGCGCGGTCCGCGCGGTCCGCCTGGCGTCCGCCGCGGGAGGCGAGGAGACCTGGACGGTCACCACCGGGACGGTCGTGAACTGCGCGGGCGCGGCGGCGGGAAAGGTGGGGGCACTGGCGGGGGTGGACGTCCCGATCGTGCCCATCAAGCACCAGTACGTCGTGACGCACCCCGCCGGCATCCCCGCGGCCACGCCGACGGTGCGCGACCCCGACAACATCGTCTACTTCCGGGAGCACGAGGGCGGGATCCTGGTCGGCGGCTACATCCGCACTCCCGAGATCTGGGACGCGGCCGACCCGCTGGCCGAGTCGAGGATGCTGTTCGAGCCGAACCTGCCGAAGTTCAGGGAGTCGTGGGCGGCGGCCAGGCACCGGCTGCCGGTCGTCGCCGAACGCACCACCGACGACTTCGACCCGTCGCAGGTGGCGCGGATCGTGCACGGGCCAGAGGCGTTCACCCCCGACGGCGAGTTCCTGCTGGGGGAGACGGCGGTGCGCGGGTTCTGGGTCGCCGCGGGCTTCTGCGTCCACGGGCTGGCGGCCGCCGGCGGCGTGGGCAAGGTGATGGCGGAGTGGATCGTCGAAGGGGTGCCCGAGTACGACCTGTTCGGGATGGACGTCCGGCGGTTCGGAAGCTACGCGGGGTCGGGGCGGTGGGCTCGCGCCAAGGCACTCGATTCCTACTCGAAGTACTACGACATCGTCTATCCGGGCGAGGAGCGCGTCGCCGCCAGGCCGCTGCGCCGCTCGCCGGCCTGGGCGCGGCAGGCCGGGCTCGACGCCGAGTTCGGGGAGAAGGCCGGATGGGAGCGGGTCAACTGGTACGGCTCCAACGCCACCGGCGACGGGCCGCGACCGCTGGGCTGGGCGGGCCGGGTGTGGTCGCCTGCCGTACGGGAGGAGTGCCTGGCCACGAGGGACGCGGCGGGCCTGTTCGACCAGACGTCGTTCGCGAAGCTGGAGGTGTCGGGGCCGGGCGTGCTCGACCGGCTCCAGTGGCTGTGCGCCAACGAGATCGACAGGAACGTCGGCGCGGTCGTCTACACCCAGCTGCTCAACCGGCGGGGCGGCATCGAGGCCGACCTGACCGTCACCCGGCTCGGCGAGGACAAGTTCCGCCTGGTCACCGGCACCGCGTACGGCACGCACGACGCCGCCTGGCTGCGCCGCCACGGCCTCGACGTCACGGACGTGACCTCCGCCTACGCCTGCTACTGCCTGTGGGGCCCGCAGGCGGGCGCCGTCCTGGAGCAACTGTGTGACGACGACCTCGGCTTCCCGTACCTGCAGGCCCGGCGGATCAGCGTGGCGCACGTGCCGGTGCTGGCGCAGCGGGTGACGTTCGTGGGCGAGTACGGCTGGGAGCTGTACTGCCCGGCCGAGTACGGCCTGACCCTGTGGGACGCGCTCGTGGCGGCGGGCCTGCCGTACGGCATGCGTCCCGGGGGCTACCGGGCCATCGACTCGATGCGCCTGGAGAAGGGCTACCGGATCTGGGGCCTGGACATCACTCCCGAGACGACGCCGTACGAGGCGGGGCTGGGCTTCGCCGTCCAGGCGGGCAAGGACTTCCTCGGCAAGGACGCGCTGGATCCCGCGCCGGAGCGGACGCTGCGGTGCCTGCTGCTGGCCGACCCGCGGCGGGTGTGCCTGGGCGGTGAGCCCGTGCGGGTCGACGGCGCGCCCGCCGGCAGGGTGACCAGCGGCGGGTACGGGCATCGGGTGGACGCCTCGATCGCCTACGTGTACCTGAGCGGGCGTCCGGAGAACGTGACCGTCGGTGTGGACGGCACCTGGGTGGCGGCCACGGTCGAGCAGCGCCCGCCGTACGACCCGGGGCACGAGCGGATCAGGTCACGTCCAGCACGATCTTCCCGCTGATCCGGCCGCCGAAGAGCGCGTCGGCGGCCTCGCCGACGCGCTCCCACGAGCCGCGCCAGCCGATCTCGGGCGACAGCAGGCCGCGGGCCACGAGGTCGACGAGGATCGCCAGGTCGGGGCCGGGGTGAGAGACGTCGCCGAACGAGTGGATCGATCGGGCGGCGCCGAGCGCGAACAGCGAGGTGAACGCGGCCGGCTCGCCCGAGGCCCAGCCGATGCTCTGCAGGTTGCCGCCGGGCGCGAGCAGCTCCCATGACCTGACCAGATGAGGGCCGCCGAGCAGTTCGAGCACGACGTCGACCGGGTCGATCGCGTCGATCGCGTCGAGCGCGTCGAGCGCGTCGAGCGCCTCGAGTGCCTCGAGTGAGGAGACCACCTGGTCGGCGCCCAGCTCGCGCAGCCCTTCGCCGCGGCGGGCGACGGCGATCACGTGCGCGCCCGCGCGGTGGGCGAGCTGGACGGCGATCCTGCCCACGCCGCCCGAGGCGCCGGTGACCAGCACGCGCCGGCCGAGCAGCGGCCCGGCCGCGCGGAGCGCGCGCAACGCGGTGAGGCCCGCCATCGGCAGGGCGGCGGCGTCGGCGAGGTCGACGCCGTCGGGGACGGTGGCCACGGACGACTCGGGGAAGACGGCCCGCTCCGCCCACGCGCCGGCGCCGAACGCCACGACCCTGTCGCCCTTGCGCGGGCCGTCCAGCACGATGCCGGCGGCGTCGTGGCCGCCGATGTGCGGGTACTTGAGCTCGCCGTGGTTGGCCGAGACGTGGCGGACCTCGACCAGCACCTCTCCCGGCCCGGGTACGGGCTCGGGCGCCTGGACCGGCTTCAGCTCCTTCAGCGCACGCATGACGCTCCTTCGAGACGAAACGGACTGTCGGTCCGGTTGATAGTATGGGGACCGTCAGTCCGTTTACAAGAGGGGCGTGGGGCGTGCGATCGGACGCGACCAGGAACCGCGAGGCGATCCTGCGGGCCGCCGAGGAACTGCTCGCCGCGGGCGAGAGCGTCTCGCTCGACCGCGTCGCCGAGGCGGCGGGCGTGGGCAAGGGCACGGTGTTCCGCAGGTTCGGCAGCCGGACGGGGCTGTTCCAGGAACTGCTGGCCGAGCGGGCCGAACGGCTGGCCGCGCGGATCGCCGCGGAGGACCGGGCCGTCCCGGCCAGGGAGCGGCTGCTCGGGTTCCTCGACGAGCTGGCCGACCTGGCGGGGCGCAACATCGCGCTGTTCGCGGCGCACGAGCGGGCCTGCGCGGAGGACAAGTACGCCGATCCGACCTACCTGCGCTGGCACACGCATGTCACGGCGCTGATCGCCGAGGCCCGGCCGGGCAGGGACGCCGCTTTCCTCGCCCACACGGTGCTGGCCTCGTTCGACGGTGAGCTGGTGCGCCTGCTGGGCGTCGAACGGCTCAAGCGCTCGGTGCGCGAGCTGGCCACGGCCTTGACGGCCTGATCTCCCTCCAGCACTGCCGGCGGGGGCGGGCGCGCTGGGATGGCTCACCGTTCGCCGGGTCCCGAGGTCCGGCTGACACGCGGGGCGGGCACGCTGGGGCGGTCCGGCTCTTCGCCGGGTCCCGAGATGGCGTGCGGGGCGGGCGCGCTGGCTCGGGCTTCGCCGGGTCCCGAGGTCCGGCTGACGTGCGGGGCGGGGGTGTACGGCTGGCGAGGCCAGCCGTACGAGGTGGTTGGCCGCCGGTCAGGTCCAGGAGACTCCGCGCTGCACGGTGCCACCCCCTTCCCCTCGGGATGCCCACAGCATGAATCGTGATTTTTCGCTCGTTATGGTGATAAAGCGATCCAGGCTGCGTTCGTAATGATCGACAATTGCCCGGGGTATTTCAAGTCCTTGATCTCTTCACTCGATCTTGTTAGGTTGCAACCGTTTGCGATCTCTGGATACGGGTGGCGATGATCCATGGGAAAGCGGTCCGTGGGCTTCCGCGAGGTCTTCTCCGTCGCGGAATTCCGCCGTCTCTGGGGCGCGACCGTCATCTCCGAACTGGGTGACCAACTGGCCCGGGTGGCGGTGGTCGTCCTGGTCTACCAGCGGACGTCGTCGGCATGGCTGACCGCGCTGTCCTACGCGCTCACCTATCTTCCGGCGATTATGGGCGGCTCGCTGCTCGCGGTTCTCGCCGACCGATATCCGCGCAGAAATGTGATGGTTTCCGCGGATCTCGCCCGAGCGATTCTCGTCATCCTGGTTGCCATCCCCGGAATGCCGCTGGTCGGGCTTTACGTGTTGCTCTTCGCCGTGCAGGCGCTGGAGTCGCCCGCGCGCGCCGCGAGGGCCGCCATCCTGCCCCAGATGCTCGACGGTGACCGCTACACCGTCGGCGTGGCCGCCTACCACGTGACCAACCAGGTCACCTACGTCGCCGGCTTCCTGGTCGGCGGTCTCGTCGTCGCCGCGACGGGGCCGGGGGCCGCGTTCGTGATCGACGCCGGCACGTTCGCGCTCTCGGCGACGCTTCTCGCCGGCCTGGCGGCGTACCCGCCCTCGGAGCCGGCGCGGGCCGAGAAGGCGCGGCTGCGCGACCGCGTCGAGACGATCACCGGGCATCCCCGGCTCCGGTGGCTGGCCATGCTGGCGCTGCTGGCCGCCTTCTCGATGACGCCGCTCGCGCTCGCCGTGCCGTACGGCAGGCAGATCGGGCTGGACGAGGACCTGGCGAGCCTCCTCATGGCCGCCATCCCCGCCGGGTACGTGGCGGGGACGTTCGTGCTGACCACGAGGGTGCGGCCGGAACGGCGGGCGCGCCTGCTCGGGCCGCTCGCGCTGGCGAGCTTCGTGCCGCTGCTCGGCGCCGCCGCGCTGCCGCCGCTGGCGGTGATGCTGGTGCTGCTGGTGGCCTGCGGGGCGCTGACCGCCTACCAGGTGGTGGCCAACGCCGAGTTCGTGGCGCTGGTGCCCGACGAGCGGCGCGGCGGCGCGGTCGGTGTCATCGCGGCCGCGATGACGGCGGCGCAGGGGCTGGCGATGGTGGTGGCGGGGATCGTGGCCGAGTTCACGGGCGCGGGCGGCGCCATCGCGATCTTCGGTACGGCAGGCGCGATCGCCGCGCTGGCCCTGCTCAGAGGCCCGCGCGTGGCGGCCGGCCACGCCCTCACCGGCTGACCGGCCGACCCGGCGCACCCCGCCGTGCGGCCCGGCGCACCCCGCCGTGTGGCCCGGCGCACCCCGCCGTGTGGTTTACGGCGTGCTCGCTCGGCGCGCTCGCCCGGTGGTCGCGGTCAGCTGAAGGCGTCGACGGTGGCCTGGTCGAAGGCTTTCAGGTCGTCCGGTTTGCGGCTGGTGACCAGCGTGCTGGGGCCGGCCGTGCAGACGACGACCTCCTTGTCCTCCCAGGTCGCGCCCGCGTTGCGCAGGTCGGTCCTGAGGCTGGGCCACGAGGTGAGCGTGCGCCCGCGGACCACGTCGGCCTCGATGAGCGTCCACGGCGCGTGGCAGATGGCGGCGACGGGCTTGCCCGCGTCGAAGAAGTCGCGCACGAAGCGGACGGCATCCGGTTGCATGCGCAGGAAGTCCGGGTTCGCGACGCCGCCGGGCAGGACGAGTCCGTCGAAGTCGGCGGCCGAGACCTCCGACACGGTGGCGTCCACCGGGAATTCGTCGGCTTTGTCGAGGTGGTTGAAGGCCTGGATCTGGCCGGATCGCGTGGAGATGAGCTGCGGCGTGCCGCCGGCCTGGGTGATGGCCTTCCACGGTTCGGTCAGTTCGATCTGCTCGACGCCTTCGGGGGCGACGAGGAAGGCGATGTTTCTCATGCTCGTCGCCGTGCCCTGAGGAAGCGGATCTATGCGAATAAACCCCTGGGGGGTATATAGTGATGCGCACGGGCTTCCCAGCAGTGAGGAGAGATCGATGACCGTTACCACGTATCAGGTCGAGGGTATGACCTGCGGACACTGCGTCAGCTCGGTGACCGCCGAGGTGGGCAAGGTGGCCGGGGTGAGCGAGGTGCAGGTGGACCTGGCGAACAGGGCCGTCACCGTGACCAGCGCGGCGCCGCTGGACGACGCGCTGGTGGAGGCCGCCGTCACGGAGGCGGGCTACGAGCTGGCCGGTCGCCAGGACACGATCATGCTGGCCCAGGCGGGCGGGTCGTGCTGCGGCTCGGGCGGCTGCCACTAAGGGTCGGCTACGGCTCGGAGACCTGCACGCCGGGTGGATCACGATGTGAAGCCCGGCGCGCGGCCTTGTGGTCAGGGGTTCCGCCGCGAGTTCCTTCTCGGCCGCGGCATTCGACAGCAGGAGCCGAGAAGGTCACTCCCGGGTGGCCGGACGGTGGCGGACCAGGTGGTGGAAGGCGCAGGCGGCCGCCGCGCCCACGGCGTACCAGAACAGGTCGGGCGGGTTGAACGTGCTGCCCAGCACCGGCGCCAGCACCCGCGGCAGGTTCAGCAGCTGCGCGAACTCGATCGCCCAGCTCGCCGCCAGCGCCACCCCCGCCGCCACCACGGGCCGCACCCGCGGGACGGCGAACACCACGATCCAGTACAGCAGCACCGTGTAGAACGCGTCACCCGCGTACTTCGAGAAAGGCCTGGTCACGAGGCCGAGAATGATCGTGACGACGGCGAGCAGCGTTATGCGGGTGCGCGGCATGCGATTACGCTAACGGGTCTTATGAGCGCAACACTTGTCGCGAAAGGTCTCGCCGCCGGCCACGGCGATCGGGTCCTGTTCTCCGGGCTGGATCTCGTGGTCGCCCCCGGCGACGTCATCGGGCTCGTGGGAGCCAACGGCGCGGGCAAGTCGACGCTGCTCCGTCTCCTCGCCGCGATCGACCAGCCGGAGAGCGGTTCGATCCGGCTCAGTCCGCCCACGGCGGTGGTCGGCCACCTTCCCCAGGAGCCGGAGCGGCGCCAGGACGAGACGGTGCGGCGCTTCCTCGCCCGCCGTACCGGGGTCACGAAGGCGCAGGCCGATCTCGACGCCGCCACGCAGGCCCTGGTGGAGTCGCGCCCCGGCGCCGACGACGCCTACAGCGTCGCGCTGGAGCGCTGGCTGTCGCTCGGCGGCGCGGACCTGGAGGAGCGCGCGGACGAGGTGGCGGCCGACCTCGGGCTCGCGATCGACCTCGAACAGCCGATGACGTCGCTGTCCGGCGGCCAGGCCGCCCGCGCGGGGCTGGCTTCGCTGCTGCTCAGCCGCTACGACCTGTTCCTGCTCGACGAGCCGACCAACGACCTCGACCTCGACGGGCTCGACCGGCTCGAGGCGTTCGTGAAGGGGCTGCGGGCGGGCACCGTGGTGGTCAGCCACGACCGCGAGTTCCTGGCCAGGACGGTCACCTCGGTGCTGGAGCTCGACCTGGCCCAGCAGCAGGTCCACCTGTACGGCGGCGGCTACCAGGCCTACCTGGACGAGCGCGAGGTCGCCCGCAGGCACGCCCGCGAGCGCTACGAGGAGTACGCCGAGACGCGCTCCGAGCTGGAGCTGCGCGCCCGCACCCAGCGTGCCTGGATGGAGAAGGGCGTCAAGAACGCCCGCAGGAAGCAGCGGGACAACGACAAGATCGGCCGCAACGCCCGCGTCGAGACCACGGAGAAGCAGGCCGCCAAGGCCCGGCAGACCGACAAGATGATCGAGCGGCTGGAGGTCGTCGAGGAGCCGCGCAAGGAGTGGGAGCTCCGGATGGAGATCGCGGCGGCTCCGCGCGCGGGCGCGGTGGTGGCCACGATGCGCGGTGCCGTGGTCAGGCGGGGCGCCTTCACGCTCGGCCCGATCGATCTGGAGATCGGCTGGGCCGAACGGGTGGCGATCACCGGCGCGAACGGCTCGGGCAAGACGACCCTGCTCGGTGCCATGCTCGGCAGGCTGGCGCTCGACGCCGGCCACGCGGCGCTCGGCCCCGGCGTCGTGGTCGGCGAGGTCGACCAGGCCCGCAGGCTCTTCGAGGGGTCGGCGCCGCTGGTCGAGTCGTTCTCCGACGAGATGCCGCCCGGCGAGGTGCGCACGCTGCTGGCCAAGTTCGGGCTGAAGGCCGACCACGTGCTCCGGCCCGCCGACACGCTGTCACCGGGTGAGCGGACCCGTGCCGCGCTGGCCCTGCTGCAGGCCAGAGGGGTCAACCTGCTGGTGCTCGACGAGCCGACCAACCATCTCGACCTGCCGGCGATCGAGCAGCTGGAGTCGGCGCTCGCCGGCTACCCCGGCACGCTGCTGCTGGTCACCCACGACCGCAGGATGCTCGACGCCGTACGGGTGGACCGGCGGCTGCGGGTGGACGGGGGTCAGGTCACCGAGACCGGGTGAAAAATAACACCGCGAATGGAAACGAGAGTGAAACAATTTTCCGACTCTCGTTGACACGTGATGTTGGGATGGTGTGCCTTTCTCTACAACAGGTCTCCCCCCTGCCTGAGAGTGAGGCACCAATGGGTAAATGGCTCGCGCGCCTGGCGGCGCTCGGGGTGGCTCTAGCACTGGCGGCGCCGGTCACCGCCGCCCAGGCAGATCCGGCTACGACGGGCAAGAAGACGGTCAGGATCGGTTCCATCCAGTCGGTCGACTCGATGAACCCCTTCCTCGCGGTACGGCTGATCGCGGGCCAGCTCCAGCGGTGGACGTACCTGTTCCTCACCACGCCCGACCCCAAGACCCTGCAGCCCAGCCCCGACCTGGCGGAGTCGTGGGAGTCCTCCGACGACGGGCTCACCTGGACCTTCAAGATCCGCGACACCAAGTGGTCGGACGGCCAGCCGGTCACCGCCCACGACGCGGCGTGGACCTTCAACAAGATCATGACGGATGACGCGGCCAAGACCGGCAACGGCCCGGCCGTGGAGAACTTCGCCTCCGTCACCGCGACCGACGACCGGACCCTGGTCATCAAGACCAAGGCGCCGCAGGCGTCGATGCTGTCGAACCCGATCCCGATCGTGCCCAAGCACGTCTGGGAGAAGGTCGGCGACATGGCCACGTTCGAGAACGAGGTCTACCCCGCGGTCACCAACGGCGCGTACATCCCGATCGAGCACAAGAAGGACAGCTACGTCAAGCTCAAGGCGAACCCGAACTACTGGCAGGGCAAGCCCAAGATCGACGAGCTGCAGGTCATCTTCTACGAGAACCCCGAGGCCGCCATCGCGGGCCTCAAGAAGGGCGACATCGACCTGATCGGCCGCCTGGCCGCGCCGCAGTTCGAGGCGGGCGCCGGTGACCCGAACATCATGCAGTGGAACACCCCCGGCCGCCGCGCCGCGTACCTGCAGATCAACCACGGCGCCACCACCTCCGACGACAAGCCGGTCGGTGACGGCCACCCGGCGCTGAAGGACCCGAAGGTCCGCCAGGCCATCCACTACGCGATCGACAAGAAGACCCTCGTCGACCAGGTCCAGAACGGCCTGGCGGTGCCGGCCGACGGTTCGATCGTGCCCCCGATGTACACCAACTTCTTCTGGCAGGCCGAGGGCGAGGAGAAGGTCACCTTCGACCTGGCCAAGGCCAACCAGATCCTCGACGAGGCCGGGTACAAGAAGGGCGCCGACGGCGTCCGCACGATGCCCGACGGCAAGCGGAAGCTGGAGATGCGCTTCAGCATCCACACCGACACCCCGACCGAGGACAAGCTCGCCCAGTTCCTCACCGGGTGGTTCAAGGAGATCGGCATCACGCTGACCACCCGCAAGCTCGACTCCAACAAGTTCACCGAGGAGACCGGCAGCACCGCCCTGTTCGACATCGCGATCAGCGGCTGGTCGGTCAACCCCGACCCCGAAGAGGTCCTGGCCACGCACCTGTGCAGCAGGCGGCCCACCCCCTCGGGCGAGGGCGGCGGCACCGAGTCCTTCTACTGCGACAAGGAGTACGAGGGGCTGTACCAGTCGCAGCTCAAGGAGCTCGACACCGCCAAGCGGGCCGACATGATCAAGCAGATGCAGCGTCGCCTCTACACCGACGCGCCGGTCATCGCGCTCTACTACCCGAACAACCTCGAGCTGTACCGCAAGGACAGGATCACCAGCATCACCCCGGTCCCGGCCGACAAGCAGGGTGAGGGCATCCTGTACGGCGGTGTCAGCGGCTACCCGATGGTCACCCTCGACGCCAAGGCCGCGCCCGCCGGCGGCTCGGGCGGCGCCGGCGGCGGCTCCAACACCGGCCTGATCATCGGCATCGCGGCGGCGGCCGTGGTGGTCCTCGGCGCCGGCGGCTTCCTGCTGTCCAGGCGGCGCAAGACCACGTCGGACGACCGCGAGTAATGGCCACCCCGCTCGAAACCGAACCCGCCGCCGTCCAGGCGGCGGCGGGTCCCGGCGAGGACCGCCCCACCTCCCGGGGCACGCTCAGATACGCCCTGACCAAGCTCGGCGGGGCGCTGCTCAGCATCGCGATGGTGATCGTCGCGACGTTCTTCCTGTTCCGCCTGATCCCCGGCGACCCGGTCATCGCCTACACGCGCGACGTACCGCTCAGCCCCGACCAGATCGAGCTGCTGCGCCGGCAGATGGGCCTGGACAAGCCGCTCATGCAGCAGTTCGCCGACTTCGTGCTGCGCACCCTGCAGTTCGACCTCGGCACCTCCTACGAGTACAAGCGGCCGGTGACGGACCTCATCGGCGAGCGGTTCGGCCCCACGCTGCTGCTGACCGGCGTCGGCCTGCTCATCGCGGTGGGCCTCGGCCTGTGGCAGGGCACCCGCGCCGCGTGGAACCACGGTGGCCGCCTCGACCGCTTCTCCACGGGCGCCTCGCTCGTGCTGTGGTCGGTGCCGACCTTCTGGCTCGGCCTGCTGCTGCTCATGGTCCTCGGCGCGGGCATCGGCCCGATCCCCGGCCTGTTCCCCACGCGCGGCATGGAGAGCGTCGACGCTCCCGACGGCTTCGGCTACGTGCTCGACGTCGCCCACCACATGGTGCTGCCGTGCCTCACGCTGGTCGCCGTCGTCTACGCGCAGTACCTGCTGGTCATGCGCTCGTCGCTGCTCGACGAGATCGGCCAGGACTACGTGACCACCGCGCGCGCCAAGGGGCTGCGCGACGACCTGGTACGGCGGCGGCACGCCGTACCGAACGCGCTGCTGCCGACGGTGACGCTCGTCTTCATCCACATCGGGTTCGTGGTCGGCGGCGCCGTCTCCGTCGAGACCGTCTACTCCTGGCCCGGCCTCGGCCTGCTGTTCTACGAGGCGATCAAGGGGCCCGACTTCGCGGTCATGCAGGGCACGTTCATGGTCGTCTGCGTCGCCGTGATCATCATGAACACGCTGGCCGACGTGGCCTACCACGTTCTTGACCCGAGGGTGAGGTCGGCATGAGCGCCGTGACGTGGGCGCGCAGGCGCGCGTCGCTGACCCGGTTCTGGCAGCAGTACCGCCGGCAGCGGGCGGGCGTGGTCGGGGCCGTCGTCCTGGCGGTCTTCGTCGTGCTCGCGCTGGTCACACCCCTGGTCACCGACCCCACCGGCATGGACGTCACGAAGGCGACCGGCGCCAAGATGGCCCCGCCGAGCCTCGACTTCCCGCTCGGCACCGACGAGTCGGGACGCTCGATCCTGCTGATGGTCCTGTGGGGCTCGCGCGTCTCGCTGCTCATCGGATTCATGTCCGCGCTGCTCAGCATGGTGATCGGCACGATCGTCGGCATCGCGGCGGGCCACTTCAGGGGCTGGGCCTCCGCGGCGCTGATGCGGATCACCGACTGGTTCCTCGTGCTGCCCTCGCTGGTGCTCGCGCTGGTGCTCTCGGCCATCCTCGGCGGCAGCACCTCCACGATCATCCTGGCGATCGGCGTCACCTCGTGGGCCTCCACGGCCCGGCTGATCAGGGCCCAGACGCTGGCCGTCGAGGCCAGGCCGTACATCGAGAGGTCGCGCGCGCTCGGCGCAGGACACTGGCACGTGATGAGCCGCCACGTGCTGCCGAACGTCGCCCCGCTCGTCCTGGCCAACACCACCCTGCAGGTGGCCAGCGCGATCGTCGCCGAGTCGACGCTCGCCTTCCTCGGCGCCGACTCCGGCAAGGCGTCGTGGGGCCAGCTGCTGCGCGGATCCTACGACTGGGGCGCGGCCACGGCGGGCGCCTGGTGGTACATCCTCGCTCCCGGCCTCTGCATCGTCGCGGTCGTGCTGGCGTTCACGCTGTGCGGGCGGGCGATGGAGGCCGTGCTCAACCCACGCCTCCGGGGGGTCAGCCGATGAACGTGTTGTCACTCGAGGACGTCTCGGTGACGTACTCCATCGCCTCTGGGCAGGTGCCCGCCGTCCGCGGCGTGACGCTGTCGCTGGCGCCCGGCGAGGCGCTGGGGATCGCGGGCGAGTCGGGGTCCGGCAAGTCGACGCTGGCCATGGCGCTGCTGCGGCTGCTGCCGCGCGACGCCCGCGTCGACGGCAGGATCCTGCTCGACGGCGAGGACGTGCTGTCCATGAAGTGGGGACGGCTGCGCGCGATGCGCTGGGCCGAGGCCTCCATCGTGTTCCAGGGCGCGCAGCACGGGCTCAACCCCGTGCGGCGCATCGGCGAGCAGATCGCCGAGCCGCTGCTGGTGCACGGCGTGGCCCAGCCGTCCCAGGCGCGTACGCGGGTGGCCGAGCTGCTGGAGCAGGTGGGGCTGCCCGCGTGGCGGGCCCGCAGCTACCCGCACGAGCTGTCGGGAGGACAGCGGCAGCGGGTGATGATCGCGATGGCGCTGGCGTGCTCGCCGCGCCTGATCATCGCTGACGAGCCGACGACGGCGCTGGACGTGATGGTCCAGGCCCAGGTCCTCACACTGATCAAGGACCTCATCGCCACGCACGGCATCTCCCTGGTGATGATCTCCCACGACCTGTCGGTCCTGGCCGACATGTGCGACCGGCTGGCCGTCATGTACGCGGGACGGCTGGTCGAGAACGGCCCCGCGCACGAGGTGTTCCACGCGGCCCGGCACCCCTACAGCAAGGCGCTGGCCGCGGCGTTCCCGACCGTCGGCGACCCCGCCTCCCGCATGGCGCCCAAGGGGCTCGGCGGCGATCCGCCCGACCCGATGGACCTGCCCTCGGGGTGCGCGTTCCATCCGCGCTGCCCGGTCGCGCTGGACATCTGCTCGACGCTGGACGTCGAGCTGTGGCCGGCGGACGGCACCGAGGCGGCCCCGCACACCGCCGCCTGCGTCCGAGTCCGCCCCGACCTGACCGCGAGCGCGTCCCCCTCCGGGGCGGCGGCGTCCGCTTCAGCGGAGGCGGCGGCTGCCGGGGAGGACCCGTCCCCCTCCGGCGAGGACCCGTCCCCCTCTGGGGAGGACGCGTCAGCCTCCGGCGAGGACGGTACCGAGGAGAAAGTCGCCTCCAGCGGCGGCAAGGAGATCTCATGACCACGACGCTCCTCGAAGCGCGGGACCTGCGCGTGGAGTTCACCTCGCGGGGCCGGCGCGCCCGCGCCGTCGACGGCGTCAACCTGGCCGTCGGCGAGGGCGAGATCGTCGCCCTGGTCGGCGAGTCGGGCTGCGGCAAGACCACGCTCGCCCGCACCCTGCTCGGCCTCGAGCGCCCCACCGAAGGCACCGTCCTGTACGGCGGGCGGCCCCTCACCTACACCACCAAGGCGCTCAAGGCCTACCGCCGCGAGGCCCAGCTCGTCCTCCAGGACCCCACCGGCTCGCTGAACCCCCGCCACACCGTCTACGAGGCGGTCGCCGAGGGCCCGCGCATCCACGGGCTGCCCGACGAGTCGCAGGTCGTCGCCGAGGCGCTGGCCAGAGCGGGCCTGCGGCCCCCCGAGCGGTTCTTCCTCCGCTACCCGCACGAGCTGTCGGGCGGCCAGCGCCAGCGCGTGGTCATCGCCGGGGCGCTCGCGCTGAACCCCCGCCTGCTGGTCGCCGACGAGCCGGTCGCCTCGCTCGACGCCAGCGTCCGCGGCGAGATCCTCGCGCTGCTCCTCAAGCTGCGCGCCGACCTCGGCCTCTCCGCGCTGGTCGTCACCCACGACCTCGGCCTGGCGTGGAACATCGCCGACCGCGTCGCGGTGATGTACCTCGGCAGGATCGTCGAGTCCGGCCCCGTCGAGGAGGTGCTGAAGGAGCCGAAGCACCCCTACACGCAGGCGCTGCTGTCGGTGCTGCCCGAGTCGCCCGAACGGGTGGTGCTGACGGGCGAGCCACCGGACCCCACGCGCATCCCCGGCGGGTGCCGCTTCCACGCCCGCTGCCAGGTGCTGGCGTCGGGCGCGGCGGCCTCGGCGGGGGTGGACGGCAGGTGCAGGTCGGAAGCGCTGCGGGTGCTGCCGGCCGTACCGGAGGCGCAGGCCGCCTGCCACTTCGCCAACAGGCCGGTGTCGGACGAGGTCGCCCTCGGGTGACCCCGACGAGGGCCCGGGATCGCTCGATGGCGCCCGACTGTCAATACAAAGGATGACATCGGACTGATTCCCCCGCAGGAGGAAAAGGGCCGGCAACGGGTCAATCATGAAACCCATGTCGAGAACCGGCTTCCTGACGGGGGCGGGCCTGGCGGTGTTCGTCGTGGCCTACGCGTCGCTGATCCTCACCGGCACCACCGTGATCCGCCAGTCGGCCGACCCCGGCGCCACGGGCGTCTCGCTGTGGGCGGCGCTGCTGCCACCCCTGGCCGCGATCGTCCTGGCCGCGCTCGTCGCGCCGCGCACGGCCGTACCGCGGCCGCTGGCCGGACTGCCGCGGCCCCGGCTGGTGAAGGAGACCTGGCTGCTGCTGGCGGCGGCGCTCGCCTTCCCCGTCGCGGTCGCGCTCGCCGGCCGCGGCCTGCTGTACCCCGTCGCCAAGATCCTCCTTCTGCTGGTGGTGCCACTGGTCGGCTTCCGGCTGATCAGGGGCCGAGGGCCGGTCGCGAGGTCGATCCCGGCGCCCGTGACCTGGCTGGCGCCGCTGCCCGCGTTCGCCGCGTGGTTCCTGCTGGCGGAGGTCAGCCCGCTGTCGCCGCCGCTGACGCAGCAGCTGCCGGACCCCGTCACGCTCGCCGTCGGCTCGCTCATCACCCTGCTGACGGCGAGCGTGCTGGAGGAGATCTTCTACCGGGCGTGGCTGCAGACCAGACTCGAGGCCCTGTACGGCACGCCGCCCGCCGTGCTCGCCACCGCGCTGCTGTTCGCCGCGATGCACGTCAGCCACATCGACCCGGCGGCCGTCGGCGTCGGGGTCGCCTCCATCGTGGCGGCGCAGGGGATGTTCGGCCTGATGCAGGGCTACCTGTGGGCGCGCTACCGCAACATCTGGGTGATCATCCTCATCCACGTCATCGTCAACCTCGTCTACGTCGACATGCTGCTCTAGGACCCCAGCCCTCCCTCCCGGAACCCGCGCCGGCCGGGCGGCCGTATCCCTCGGGACCCCGGCCCTCCCGGAACCCGCGCCGGCCGGGCGGCCGTATCCCTCGGGGCCTGGCGCTTCCGGAACCCGCGCCGGCTCGCGGCGGGCGGTCAGAAGGTGGGCGTGCCCTCCAGCCAGGTGCCGCGGACCTCGATGCGGCGCAGCTCCAGCGGGTCCACCCGGCGCGGGTCGGCCGACAGCCACACCAGGTCGGCCGCCTTCCCCGGCTCCAGCGTGCCGCGGTCGGCCTCGGCGAACGCCTGGTAGGCCACCCCCGCGGTGTAGGCGTGCAGCGCGTCCTCCAGGGAGAGCCGCTCGCCGGGCGTCCAGGCCGGCGTGCCGTCCACGGTCTGCCGTGTCGTCGCGATCTGGACGCCGAGCAGGGGCTCCTGCGAGCTGACCGGCCAGTCGCTGCCGAACGACAGCGCCGTGCCCAGGGCGCGCAACGTCTCCATCGGGTACTGCAGGTCCGCCCGGTCGGGGCCGAGCCTGGGCACCGTCAGCTCGGTCTGCAGCGGGTCGAGCTGGGCCCACAGCGGCTCGAAGTTGGCGATGACGCCCAGCTCGGCGAAGCGCGGCAGGTCGTCGGGGGCGACGAGCTGCGTGTGGGCGATGACGGGGCGGCGGTCCCACGCGGGGTTGTCCCGTACGGCCCGCTCGATCGCGTCGAGCGCGGCCCTGACGCCGCTGTCGCCGATCGCGTGGATGTGCACCTGGAAGCCGTCGGCGTCGAAGGCGGCCACCGCCTCGGCCAGCGCGGCCGGCTCCCAGACGGGCATGCCGCAGGAGTGCGGCGCGTCGACGTACGGCTCCAGCATCGCCGCGGTGCCGCCCTCGATGACGCCGTCGGCGAAGAACTTGACGGTGTTCGCGGTCACGAGTTTCGCCGGGGCGGCGTGACGGCGGGGACCGGAGTCCTGCTGGAGTGGCGTGTCCGGACGGGCGGTCAGCGGTGACCGCGGGGGGCTCGACCCGGCGTGCCGTACGGGGGAGGGCTGCTCGCCCGCGGCCACGGATCGAGCGTCGACCTCGGCGCGCAGCGCGGAGAAGCGCGCGCGCTGGGCGGTCCAGGTGTCGGGGTCGGCGCGGAAGCCCAGGTTGGCGCGGAAGCCGAGCCGTCCGCGCCGCGCGGCCTCCAGGTAGGCCTCCACCATGTACGGCTCGACCCACGCGTCCTGCACCCAGGTGATCCCCGCGGCGGCCATCGCCCCGCTCGCCTCGGCCAGGCCCTCGACCAGCTCGTCGAGCGACTTGGCGGGCACGAGGTCGAGCACCAGGTCGCAGGCGTGCCACTCCCTGAGCGTCCCGAGCGGGCTGCCGTCGTGGCGGCGCACGATCCAGCCGAGCCGCGGGTCGGGCGTCGAGGGGCCGATGCCCGCGCGCTCCAGCGCCGCGGTGTTGCACCACACCGTGTGGTAGTCGTAGGCGCGCAGCACCACGGGCCGGTCGGGCACCGCCGCGTCCAGCCAGCGGGCGTCGAACTCGCCGCCCTTCACGATGGAGGGGTCGTAGCTGCCGCCGACGATCCACTCCAGCGCGGGGTTCTCGGCCGCGTAGCGGGCGACCTCGGCGACGATCTCCTCCACGGTGGCCTTGTCCTTGATCTGCGGCCCCTGCGCCTCCAGCCCGCCGAACAGCGGATGGGCGTGCCCGTCGCCGAAGGACGGCATGAGGAAGCCGCCCTCCAGGTCGATCACCGTCACATCCGCCGCCGCGCCGTCCGGGGCCGGGTCCGCGATCCGCCCGCCGGACACGGCCAGCTCCTCGACGTAGCCGGAACCGGTCCAGATGGTGCCGTTAGTGAAGAGCAGGTCAGGCACGAGTGGCTTCCTCCGTGGTGAGCACGACGTAGCGGGCGGGATCGCGGCGGCGGATGCGCAGCGCGAGCAGCGCCCCCAGCGCGAAGACGAGCGGGACGGGCAGGATGAGCAGGGCGTTCACGGTGCCGGTCGCGCCGGTGATGAGCTCGAAGTTGGTCACCACGAGCACGATGATCACCGCGAGCAGGACGAACGCCGACAGCGGCGCGGCCAGCACCCGGCCCGCGCCGTAGCCACGCCGGTCCTTCCAGAAGAACGCGACGACGGAGAGCGCGGCGAGCGCCTGCAGCACCATCACCCCGATGATGCCGGTCCCGTTCGTCCAGAGGAAGATCACGGTGTAGGGGTCGGAGCCCGCGAGAATGCCCGCCAGGATGACGACCGCCGAGAGGACGACCTGCGTGATCACCGCCACGTACGGCGAGCCGTTGTGCTCCGAGATCCTGGCCAGCGGCTTGGGCAGCACGCCCTCCCGGCCGAGCGCGAAGAAGTAGCGGGTGGAGGCGTTGTGGAAGGCCAGTGCGGCGGCGAAGCAGCTCGTCACGATCAGCAGGTGCATCGCGTCCGCCGCCCACTTCCCCGCGAAGGAGGCCGTGGCGGTGAAGACCATGTCGGCGCCGCCCTCGCCGTTGGCCACGGCGACGGCCTTGTCCGCGCCGAACGCGTTGATGATCATCCAGACGGTGAAGGTGTAGAAGAGCGCGAGGAAGGCGACGGCGGCGTAGGTCGCGCGGGGCACGGTCCGCTGCGGGTCGCGGGCCTCCTCGGCGTAGATCGCGGTCGCCTCGAAACCGATGAAGGCGCCGATGGACAGCACGAACATGCCGCCCGCGCCGCCGTTCAGCAGCTCGCCGGGGTTGAAGGGCCGCAGCGAGAGCCCTCCGCCGTCGACCAGCACCGCCGCCTCGAACACCAGCAGGATCAGCACCTCCAGCGCGAGGGCGACGCCCAGCACCTTGGCGCTCAACGTGATCTTCAGGTAGCCGAGCACGCCGACCGCGGCGACGCACAGCAGGGTCCAGATCTGCCATGGCACGTTCATGCCGAAGACGTCGGCCATGGTCGAGGCGGCGAAGACGCCGAAGGCGGCCATCAGGCCGATGCCGATGAGGTTGTAGGAGATGACGGCGACGTACGCCGAGCCGAGGCCCGTCGCCTTGCCGAGGCCTCTGCCGATGTAGGCGTAGAAGGCGCCCGCGTTGCGCACGTGCCCGCTCATGGCCGTGAACCCGGCCGCGAACAGGCCGACGACGACACCGGACAGCAGGTAGCCGAGCGGGGCGGCGACGCCGCCGATGCCGATGGCGAGCGGGGCGACGCCGGCCATGACGGTGAGCGGCGCGGCCGCCGCGACGACGAAGAAGACCAGGTCAGCGGTGCCGATGGCGTCACGGGACAGAGGCATGGCCACCTCCGAAACTAAAGGCGTTAGTTTGTTGGTGGGACGGTACTCGAAGGGATGCGAAATGGGAAGACCGAGGCGGCCGATCCTCAGCAGGGACGGCATCGTCGCCGAGGCGCTGGCGCTCGTGGACGAGGAAGGCTCCGAGGCGCTGACCGTCACGCGGCTGGCCCGGCGGCTGGGCGTGCAGGCGGCTTCGCTCTACAACCACGTGGCCGGCAGGGAGGAGATCGTCGAGGGCATCCGCGACCTCGTCGTGGCCGAGATGGACGTCTCCGCCCTGGACGGCCAGCCCTGGCAGGAGGCGCTGTCCGTCTGGGCGAAGTCCTATCTGGCCGCCTTCGCCCGCCACCCCAACACCGCCAAGCTGCTGTCCACGACCACGATCAGGTCGGCGCGGACGCTGGAGATGTACGAGAAGGCGGTCACCCTCCTCGAGCGCGCGGGCTGGCCGAGCGACCAGGTGGTGGCGGTGTTCACCGCGATCGAGTCGTTCGCGATCGGCTCGGCGCTTGACCTGGCCGCTCCGAATGTCATGATCGATCCGTCGGAGCAGCCGGTGCCCCTGCTGTCGGTGGCACTGAAGGACGCCCATCCCGGCCGGGCCATGGCGGCGTTCGAGCTGGGACTCGAGGCGATCATCCATGGTTTGGATGAACGTCTAAGACGATTGTGCTAAATTCGCCGAATGGGAAAGAATCGCGAGGACCTGCTGGCCGGGGCGAAGCGCTGTCTGATCGAGAAGGGCTACACCCGCACCACCGCACGCGACATCGCCAACGCGGCCGGGGTGAGCCTGGCCGCGATCGGCTACCACTTCGGGTCGAAGGAGGCGCTGCTCAACGAGGCGCTGTTCGAGTCGATGAAGGAGTGGGGCGACTCGCTGGAGGCCGCCCTGACCGGCGAGACCGACCCCGACGCCACCCCGATGCAACGCTTCGAGACGGCGTGGCGGCGCGTCATCGACTCCTTCGAGGAGCTCAGGCCGCTGTGGGTCACCCAGTTCGAGATCGTCGGACAGATCGACCACCTGCCCGACATGCGCCAACACCTCTCGGCCGGACTGCACGCCGCGAGGCTCGGGCTGGCCGAGGTCTTCAGCCGGATCGACCCGGCGGTCGAGCCTGAACGGGCGCGCGTGCTCGGCTCCTTCTACCAGGCGATGCTGTCGGGACTGCTGATGCAGTGGCTGGTCGACCCGGACACGGCCCCCAGCGCCCGTGACGTGGCCGAGGCGATGAGCCTGATCAACAACGGCTCCTGACCGGCGAGAGTCCGGGGTCTTCCTGGCTTCCGCTTCGGCCGGCGATGCCTCGTGATCCTGGGCCGGCGGTTGATGAGCGGCGGGCCCTGACCGGCGGCGGCTCGTGGTCAGAAGGCGCTTATCGTGGCCGGTGCCCGCTCGGCCCTGCTCAGCGCGCGGATCACGGCCGTCGGGCCGTGCCGGTGTACGGCCAGCCGTGCCAGCAGGTCGACCACCGGATCGATGACGTCCTCGGGCAGTTCGGGGGTCGGGACGCCGACGCTCGCCGCCAGGTCGTCGGAGTGGACGACGATCTCCATGAGCCTGGTGAGCAGGAAGTCGTCGAGCGTCAGGGACCACTGCGCCCACGGCAGCCCGAGTGTCCGGTCTCCTGACTCGTCACGCAGGGCCGCCGAGAGCTGGTCGAGGCTCGCCTGGGCACGCGCGACCAGCGCGTCGGGCCCCTCGGCTGCCGCGTCCTCGCCGCCGCGCCTGATGCTGACGTTGGACTCGTGCCCGAGGCCGGCCGTGACCCACGCGGAGCGGGCGTAGTGCTCCTTGAGGGGGATGACCGGATGGGCCACGTCAGCGCCGAGCGCCGCCTCGACCCTGAAGATCTGCTGGGCGAGATGGCCTGCCAGGCCGGCCACGCTGAACTCGGTGAGGGCGCTCGGCTTGCCC
Organism: Nonomuraea sp. NPDC003727; assembly: GCF_053586935.1. Taxonomy (NCBI): domain Bacteria; kingdom Bacillati; phylum Actinomycetota; class Actinomycetes; order Streptosporangiales; family Streptosporangiaceae; genus Nonomuraea; species Nonomuraea sp. NPDC003727. The sequence goes on along the minus strand of NZ_JBSFNE010000001.1, from coordinate 224,172 downwards.
CAGGCCGCCGCGACCACCGGGTCTCGCAGCAACGCGACCGCCGAGGCCGCAGCCGTCAGATACAGCTCCCTGATATCAGCCACGTCGCGATCCTACTCAGGGGCCCCGACAAATCCCCGGAGGGGGTTTTCGCCGGGCCCGCCGGATTCGCGAGGTTGTGCCGGCCCCTGGTTTCGCGGGACGTGCTGAACCTTCCAGGCTGTCCGAGGGTGCGGGTCGAGCGGCTTCGCGCCGTGGACCTGCCACGGGGAGAACCAGGAAGAGGTCAGCTGGTGACGCGGGCGAGGACGATGCCGCCGACGATCAGGCCCAGGGCGGCCAGCCGTCCCACGCTCACCGGGTCGTCGTTCAGCACGATCCCCAGCGTGATCGCCCCCACCGCGCCGATGCCGGTGAACACCGCGTAAGCCGTGCCCACCGGAAGCGTGTCCATCGCCTTCGACAGCAGCCACACCGCCGCCGCCATCAGCACCAGGGAGATCACGGTCGGCACCGGACGGGTGAAGTTCTGGGTCGGCTTGATGCTCTGCGACCACGCGACCTCGACGAGCCCTGCCAGTGCCAGGATGGCCCAGTTCATCGGGCCGCCTCCTTCCGTGCCTTTTCCACCGACTCCTCGTGCGCGGCGCGCAGGGACGCGAGCCGGGGGTCGATCAGCGAGTTGACCAGTTCGGCGTTGATGAACCGCACGTCGGTGACCGCGAAGTGGCCCTCGAAGAAGTGCCGCAGGTAGCGCTCCTGGTGGTCGACGGGCTCGCGGGGCGTTCCGGGGCCGTACGCGCCGCCGCGTGCGGTGGTCACCACGAACGACCGTCCCTTGAGCGACATCTTCGGGAACGTGATCTGGTCCAGCCACGCCTTCAACGCCGACGGGATCGAGTAGTTGTACATCGGCGTGCCGATGAGGATCACGTCCGCCGCCACGACCTCGTCCAGCAGCGGTTCCAGGGTGTCCCATGCCCGCTGCTGCGCGGGCGTCCGGACGGCCTCGCGGTACCGCCCGATGTCGGTGATCTCGTTGGCGAGCACGTAGTCGCACAGCTCGGTCCAGGCCTCGTCGATGTGCGGGACGGGTGAGGCGGCCAGGTCCCGGTAGACGTAGCCGCCGTCGGGGTGGGCCGTACGCCAGGTGTCGGCGTAGATCTTCGACAGCTCGCGGGAGAAGGAGGCCCGTCTGGCGCTCGCGTCCAGGTGCAACAGGTTCATGATGAGCTCCTCAATAAGTGGACAGCGTGTCCGGTTGCGACCGTACCGCATAAGCGGACAGACTGTCCACATGGAACGAGCAGACGCCGCCCGCAACCGCGCGAGGATCCTGGAGGCAGCCGCCGGCCTGTTCAGGACCAAGGGCGCGGCGAACGTCACGATGGACGACATCGCGAAGGCCGCAGGAGTGGGAAGGGGCACGCTCTACCGGCGCTATCCGGACCGGGCGTCGATCGCGACGGCGCTGCTCGACGAACACGAGCGGGCCCTGCAGGAGAAGCTGATCCGCGGGGACCCCCCGCTCGGTCCCGGCGCTCCGGCCGCCGAACGGCTGGCGGCGTTCTACGCCGCGATGGTCGATCTGCTGGAGGAGCACGCGCCCCTGGTACTGGGCGCGGAGGTGGGACGCTCCCGGTTCGAGACCGGTGCCTACGGGTTCTGGCGCGTCCACGTGCGGTCACTGCTGGGCGACCTGCCGGAGGCGGACGCGCTGGTCGACGCGTTGCTCGCGCCGCTGGCCCCCGACGTCTACGCCTACCAGCGGGAGGTCAGGGGCCTCACTCCGGCGCGGATCGTCGCGGGGCTCACCAGGCTGGCCCGGACACTGGGCTGAGCCGGCAGGGGCGCACAGTCCACGGGCGCGCGATACGGCGTGACGGCGGGAGGCGAAGTCCTGCTGGAGTACGCGTGATGGACGGGCGGCCACCGGTGACCCCGGTGGCCTTGAGCCGGCTTGCCGTACCGGAAGATCACCCGAACAGGGCGGAGACGGATTCGCCCTCGTGGATGCGGCGCATCGCCTCCGCGAGGGCGGGGGCGATCGACAGCACGCGGAGCTTGCCCTCCGGCTTCACGTCCGGGACCGGCACGGTGTTGGTGCACACGATCTCCAGCACCTCCGGCTGGTCGCTGAGACGCTCGACGGCGCCCGCCGCGAACAGGCCGTGCGTGCAGGCGATCCTGACCGAGTTGACCTCGCGCTCGCGCAGCCGGTCGAGCAGCTCGACCACGGTGGTGCCGCGGGCGATCTCGTCGTCGAGGACGATGACGTCCTTGCCGCGCACGTCGCCGATCACCGAGCTGATCGACACCTTGTCGTCGCTGAAACGCTGCTTGGCGCCCATGGCCACCTCGACGCCCAGCAGCCGGGCGAAGGCGGCGGCCTCCTTGGCGTTGCCGAGGTCGGGGGAGACGACGACGGTGTTGGTCAGGTCGTACTGCTGGAAGTGCGCGGCCAGCTCGCGCAGCGCGTGGAGGTGGTCGACGGGCACGCTGAAGAAGCCGTGCACCTGCGGCGAGTGCAGGGTCATGGCGAGCACCCTGTCGGCGCCCGCCGTGACCATCAGGTCGGCGACCAGGCGGCCGCCGATGGAGATGCGGGGCGCGTCCTTCTTGTCGGAACGGGCGTAGGCGTAGTGCGGCATCACGACGGTGGTACGGGCCGCCGACGCGCCGCGGGCGGCGTCGAGCATGAGGAGCAGCTCGACGAGGTGCTCCTGCACGGGCGGCACGAGGGGCTGGATGATGAAGACGTCTCGCTCGCGGCAGTTGGCCTGGAGCTGCACCTCGAGACAGTCGTTGGCGAAGCGGTGGAGGCGGACGGGGTGCAGGGGGGCGCCGAGGTGGGCGCAGATCTCCGCGGCCAGCTCGGGGTGGGCGCTGCCGCTGAAAACAGTGATGTCTCGCACGTCAGGCCAGCTTACTCAGCTGCCGGCGGTCCTCCTCAGCGGCTCGTCGGTCAGCCGGTACACGGTCCACTCGTCCATGGGGATCGCCCCCATCGACTTGTAGAAGGCGATCGACGGCTCGTTCCAGTCGAGGACCGACCACTCCAGGCGGTGGTAGCCGCGCTCCACGCAGATCCTGGACAGCTCGGCCATCAGCGCCTTGCCGTGGCCGCCGCCTCTGGCCTCGGGCCGGACGTACAGGTCCTCCAGGTAGATGCCGTGGGTGCCGCGCCAGGTGGAGAAGTTCAGGAACCACAGCGCGTAGCCGACCAGCCGGCCGTCCTGTTCGGCCACGTGCGCGTGCAGCGCCGGGTCGGGCGCGAAGAGAGCGCTTTCGAGCTGCTCGGGGGTGACGCGCACTTCGTGGAGCGACTTCTCGTAGTCGGCCAGTTCGCGAATCATGTCGATGATGGCGGGGACGTCCTGAATGGTGGCTCTGCGTATCACGCGCGCAGCCTACCCGCAGCCGTGTTAGCGTCGCCGCTCGTGACGGAGCGCATCCATGTCGGCAACGCCGCCGCCGACGCCCTCGGTGACCGCGGCTGGCTGCTGGGGCACTTCAAACCCGAGGGCGAGGTACGGCACAGCGAGGACGTCGGGGTCGACCACTCCTGGGTGGCGGAGGAGGAGTCGGTGGTCATGACGGTCCGCTGGCCTTCGGTCGCCGGCTACGCCGTCACGTGAACCTCACACATTCATGCGATGTCGTTGACCGCCCATAGGGGTAGATATCGGGCTATGGGTATCATTTCGCGCGGCTTCCGCGGCCGGCCCCGGGACGACCACGGCCGGCTGCCGCCCGGCCAGTACCAGGTGCACGACTTTCCGGTGCTGTCCGCCGGTCCGACACCGCGGATCCCGCTCGACCAGTGGGAGTTCGCGATCGACACCGAGGCCGAGCGGACCCACCGGTGGACATGGCAGGAGCTGATGGCGCTGCCCCAGGAGAGGCCCACCGTCGACATCCACTGCGTCACCAAGTGGTCGAAGTTCGACACCGGCTGGCAGGGGGTCTCCCTCGACGTGCTGTTCGAGGACGTGGAGACGGTGGCGGAGTACGCGCTGATCTACTCCTACGGCGGCTACACCACCAACCTGCCGCTGGAGGACCTGCTCGACGGCAAGGCGTGGATCGTTCACCGCTTCGACGACGAGGACCTGGAGCCCCGGCACGGCGGCCCCGCCCGGCTGCTCGTCCCGCACCTGTACTTCTGGAAGTCGGCCAAGTGGGTGCGCGGCATCAGGCTCATGAACGAGGACTGGCCGGGCTTCTGGGAGACGGCCGGCTACCACAACTACGGCGACCCGTGGCGCGAGCAGCGCTACGAGGGCGACTAGGCGGTCACGTGCCGGCGATCAGATGGCGCCGCGCCCGGCTGGCCGCCGCGCGTGCCGAGACCCCGACGGCGCGCACGCTGGTCTTCGACGTGGCGGACTGGCCGGGCCACCTGCCGGGCCAGCACGTCGACATACGGCTGACGGCGCCCGACGGCTACACGGCCCAGCGCAGCTACTCGCTGGCCACCCCCGGCGGCGTCGAGCTCACCGTGGAGGGCCTGCCCGACGGCGAGGTCTCGCCGTACCTGGTGGAGGAGCTGGCCGTCGGCGACGAGATCGAGCTGCGCGGTCCCGTCGGCGGCTGGTTCGTGTGGCGTCCCGACAGCGCGCCCGTGCTGCTGGTCGCGGGCGGCTCCGGCATCGTGCCGCTGATGGCCATGATCAGAGCCCGCCGTACGGCAGGCAGCACGACGCCCTTCCAGCTGGTCTACTCCGTCCGCACCTCGGCCGACCGCTACTACGGCGCCGAGCTCGACCGGGCCGAGCCTGGCCTGACCGTCACCCACCTGTACACGCGGGTCGAGCCGCGCCGCAGGATCGGCAAGCAGGACCTGCCGGGGCCGGGCCCCGACGTGTTCGTGTGCGGACCGACCGGTTTCGTCGAGGCCGTCGCCGACCTGCTGCTCGACCTCGGCCACGATCCCGCCCGGGTCAGGACCGAGCGCTTTGGAGGCTGACATGCACCTCGACGGCAACGCCCTGGCAGGACCGCTGGGCGAGATCTTCGCCGTGGACGTCACCGCGGCCGTCGGCCGCTGCGCCGCCTGTGGCCTGCGCGGCCCGGTCGCCGCCCTGCGGGTCTACGACGCGGGGCCGGGCCTGGTCGCGCGCTGCCCCGGCTGCGAGGAGGTGGTGCTGCGCCTGGTCCGGGGGCCTCAGGAGGCGTGGCTCGACCTGCGGGGGACGGTGTCGCTGCGCATCCCGCTCCAGTAGTACTCGAGCACGTCCACCTCGAAGCCCTCGGGGAAGCGTTCCACGAACTCCCTGGCCCTGATGCCGCCGTGGCGTTCGTAGAAGGCGATGGCGGCGGTGTTCCGCTTGAGGACCTCCAGGTAGAGCTCGCGTGATCCGGCGTGGTCGCGCGCGTGGCGCAGCAGCACGCCGCCGATGCCGGAGCGCTTGAGCCCGGGCTCGACGTGGAGGTTGTCCAGCAGGACCCGCTCACCCTCGGGTATGAGGTAGGCGAACCCCGCCACGCCGTCGCCGCCGTCAGCGACCAGCAGGTGCCCGGTGTGGCCGCCGGCCAGCCGCTCGCGCCAGAGGACGGCCTGCCGGTCGGCGAGCGGGCCGTCGAGGTAGTCCTGGGGGAGGATCCCGGTGTAGGCGGTCCGCCAGCTCCTGGTGTGCAGCGCGGCGACAGCCTCGGTGTCGGCCGCCGTGCCCTGTCTGATGTTCACCAGAGAATTGTCCGGGCTCATCACCCATGCCCGGGACGCGCCGCCGGCGACCCCGCGCCACCGTCGCACGGGAGACGCCGCGCGGAGGCCCTCAGACGGGTAAGCCGGACATGGTTGATCATACCAGTCGAAATCAGAAAACACTTGTGGTCCTGACCCGCGCCGCAAATGATTCCAGCCGGAATTTCGCCATCTGTTTTCCCGCGAAAAAGGCCGCTACCATGCGGTGACTCCGGCCAACCAATTCGGTGAGGGGTGACCATGGCGGCAGAATCGGAAAGCGGATCCATTCGGCGCCTGGACGACGTGGCCCGTGCCATTGTCGCCGAAGTCGCGCCCAAAGAAGCGGAATATTATTCCGTCATCGCCGCGGCCACCCGGAGGAATCCGCGCACGGCTTTCCGGGGCGGCGGTGACGATCTTCTCGGGTTCTCGGCCGCCGACGCGGTGATGCTCGTGACCCCGATCGTGCTGACCGTCCTGACCGGCGCGGCCACCAACACGCTCACGCAGGCCGTCGAACGCACCGCCAAGCAGGTTTCCACGAAGGTCTGGAACAAGCTTTTCCCGCCCCGCCCGGCACCCATCGCCGCCCCCGCGACCGTCGTCCCGGTCTTCGAGCCCGCCCAGGCGAAGGAGACGGCGCAGGCGGTGGAGGACATCGCGCTCGCGCTGGGGGTGGACAAGACCGTCGCGCTGCGCCTGCGCCAGGCCACCTACGGGCACCTGTCGGGAGAGAGGTGACGGCGGCGCGCGAACCGGCGGCCGGTCCCCGGCTGAACCCGTTCGTGCTGCCCTCGTCGACGACGTCCCGTTTCCTCATCCTCATCGCCGCGACGTTCGCCGCGTCGCTCTACCTCAGCACCCTCCACGTCGAGCTCTGGTGGTCGGTCAGCGGGGCGCCGGAGCACGTACGGCAGGCGCCGTGCCTGTCGGCGCTGCGGTCGGGGGCCGCGTCGTCCGATGACCCGAGGCACCTCGTCGAGCAGTACGCCGGCTGCGCCAGGACCGTGATGGCGGGGGAGGGCCTCCTCAGGATCGTTCCGCTCCTGGCTCCCGCGCTGCTGGCGGTGCTGCTCTACGCCGTTCACCCGGTGTGGGCGCGCCGCCGCCGCCCGGTCCCGCTGGCCGAGGCCGGCACGGGAGCCGGCCACGAGGCGCTGACCCGCAGGTTGGCCATCGTCGCCGCGCAGGAGCTGCCCGGCAGGCGGGTCAGGTTCGTGGTCGACTCGGCGCGCGGCGGGATCACCGGGCGCACCTTCGGGTTACCGGGACGCCATGTGGTCGCGTTGAGCATGGGCCTGGTCATGGCCCACGCCGACCGGCCCGCTGTCGCGGAGGCGGTGCTGCGCCACGAGCTGGCCCACATCCGCAACCGTGACGTCGGCATCGCCCACTTCACCGTGGCGATCTGGTGGTCGTTCCTGCTGGCGACCTGCCTGCCCGCGCTCGTTCTCACGGCGCTCTGGCGGCCCCTGGGGCTGGTCTTCCTCGGAGTCGTGATTCCGGTCATCGCGCTGGTGCTCTGGCTGGCCCGTACGGCGGTGCTGCGCGCCCGCGAGCACCACGCCGACGTGCGGGCCGGTGACACGCCCGACCGGCGCGAGGGCATGGCCGCGGCCGTCGAGACGGTCGCCGACCCGCCCTTGCGGGGACCGTTCCGCTTCTTCACCAGCCATCCCCGTCCGGAGGACCGCCGTGACGTGCTCGACGAGCCGGGACGGCTGCTCCGCCTGAACCAGTGGGAGATGTTCGCCGCGGGCCTGCTGGCCGGGCTCGGCTTCGTCCCCGTCGTCGCCGCGGTCTTCTTCCTGGACTTCGAGGCCCCGCTCGAGGTCCGCTACCACCTGCCGGGGCTCGTGCTGGGGTTCCTGGTGGCGGGCATCGTGGTCGTCGCCGTCTGGCGGGCCACCGGCGAGCGGCTCGCGGGGCAGGGGCCGAAGACGCGGCTGTGGTGGGCGGCGGTGAGCTTCACGGCGGGTCTGATCGCCGGCCAGTTGCCGGTCACGATCCGAGCCGACGTCTGGATCTGGACCATCGTCCTGAACGACCCCCTGCTCGGGCTGGTCCACGTGCTGGTCGTCCTGCTGCTGTTCAGGGCCCTGCTGGGCTGGGCCAGGGCGTGCTGCTCGGCCTGGCTGGCGACCTCCCGCCGGCCGCGGTGGATCACCCTCGTCTCCGTGGTCGTCTCGGCGCTGGTGATCGGCCCCTGGCTGGGCATGTGGTTCCACGGCACATCGCTGATCGTGCAGGCCGGCGACTCCTGGCCGGTATTCGTCCTGGTGCTGGTGGCCATGGCCAGGCTCGTCCCGGAGCTGGCGGCCGTCACCCTCGCCTGCGCCTTCCTGGTCGGCGCGGGGATCGGCAGGCGATCGGCACCGAGGCGGGAGCAGTCGCTGCACCTCGACGGCGCGGCTCCCGTCCTGCTGCGCCGCCCGTACTCCCGCCTCGTCCGCGCGCTGCTCCCGACCGCCGTGGCCTGCGCGCTCATGGTGCCTGCCGGTTTCCTCCTGCACCCCATGCTCGCCGGGCGGCAGGCGCCGGAGCGGCTGGCCGTCGCGGCCTACGCGCTGGTCGGGACGGGCGCTGCCCTGCTCGCCCTGTCCGGCCTGGTCATCGGCGTCATGGTCGGCGGACGGTCACGGGTCTGGTGGGGGGTGGCCCACGCGGGACTGGCGTTGCCCGTGGCGTGCGCGCCCATGCTCCTGCTGCTGTACGGCCACACCGCGGTCGCGCGCTGCGGACCGCAGGGGGCCGGCCGGTGCTTCACGGGCGGCGCGCTCGACCCGCCGGCGTTCGGCAACTCCTACCTCCATCTGGTCACCTACACGCTCTACGCCGGCCTGGCGCTGGCGGCCGTGGGCGGCCTCCTGCGCAGGACGTCCGCCGGGGTTCCGCGGACGCGCGGGGCCGGCGCCCGCCGCATTCTGGTGGCGGTCGTGACGGTGCCGGCCATCCTGATCGCGGCGGCCACCGGCTACACCGTCCTGCGCAGCTGGCTGCCGACCGTGGGCATCGGGACACCGGCGCCGTTCGTCTGGCTGCCGCAGGTCGCTCAGGCGGCCCGCCGGCCGGTCAGGCCTGGCTCGGTCGCGTGGCTCGACGCGTGCCGTTACGCGCGCGGCCTGTTCGCGAGCCCCCAGGTGCGCGACGGGGTGAACGCCGACCAGCGCTACTACCTGCTGACCGCCCAGATGTTCACCCGCGTCGGCGCGTCGGACGACGCCGCGCTCCGCGCCTTCGCCGGGGCAGGCCTGGCCTGGATGGCCGAAGGGCGCGCGGACATGGCCGGCAGGACCGTCGGCAGGACCCTGCACTACTGCATCCTGGCCGGCCGCGAGCACAAGATCGAACTGTGAGCCGCCTACGCCAGGCACGCCCGCACGCCGTAGCGCACGCCGGTGTTGAACGCGTCGATCCGCTCGCTCGCGCTGCCGTGGTCGCGGGGGTTGGTCCACGGCGTGTCACCTGACATCGCGCGCAGCGTCGCGGCGATCTCCTGGCTGTCGCCCCGCTCCCAGACCAGCGTGCCGTCCCTCGACGCCCCCGCGAGCGCCGCCCCGCCCAGGCAGTCGGCCTGCAGCTCGATCTGCGCCGCCAGATACCGGTACGGCATGCGGTTCTGGATCGCGTGGCTCCACTCGTGCGAGATCACCTGGTAGACCAGGCCGTCGCCGTAGGAGTAGCTCATCCGCATGAGGTTGATGTCCCAGGCGATGAAGTCCTGGGTGGTGCAGTAGGAGGCGTTGTAGGGCAGCACCAGGTACCCCGAACACCGCGGCCGGTAGGCGCTCCGGCCGTTGTACGAGCCCACCACGCGCGGCGGCGTGTACCGTCCGGGGAAATAATCCGACCAGTGCTCTGACCAGAACAGGTTGACCGCGTGAACGGCCGTCCTGATGTCCTGCTGGAGATCGTCGGTTTTCGTCGCCGACGCCCCGGCCGCATTCGCGCCAGCCACCGTCGACGGAACGGCGAGAATGGCCACCAGGGCGAGCCGTAAAAGCGGTGACATGGAGCCCCCGATTTCGCTGAATGGTGCTCGGCAGGCCCCGAACGATAAACGCGGTCCGCTGTCGCGGAAAGTCACCGCCATGGAGAGATGACCGTCGCCCTCGTGTCGCGAGGGCGACGGTGCGTGCTAGGCCGCGGTCCCGAAGGGATTGTCGATCACATAGCGCCAGAGACCGTCCGGGCCCCGCCTGGCCACGTCTGTCGCCGTGCCTTCCAGGTGGACGTCCGTGCCGTCGGGCGTGGTGCCGTGGATCGTCCAGTCGACGATGAGGAGCGCGATGTCGCCGGCGACGTAGACGTGGCGGGGGCGGGCCTCGATCGGCAGCCCCATGCCGAGCAGGTGCCGGGTGGCGGCGGCGCGGGCGGGACCGGTCATCGGCCGGCCGGGGGCGGGCACGAGGACGGCGTGGTCCTCGTAGACCTGTTCGACCGCGTTCACGTCGCCGGTGTTGAAGGCGGTGACGTAGACCTCGTGGTGTCGGGTCGGATCGTCGGTGAGTGTCACGCGAGGATCCTTGGCGTCATGCTGCATTGTCATGACAAAAGAATCATAACATTCTTGATCCACACATGTGGTCAGATCCAGCCGTCGAGCGAGGCCATGAAGCCGTCGAGGTCGTCGCGGTGGACGCAGTGTCCCGTGCCCGGCACGAACGCGACCCGGTAGCCGAGATCCTCCAGCCGCCTGCCGTACTCCCGGGAGATCAGGAAGCCCACGTCGGCCGCCTGGACCAGCGAAGGGACGGCGGGCGGCTTCAGGTCGAGGTCGCCGAAGGCGCCGATGGCGTCCATCACCCTGAGGTCCCACGCGGCGAAGCCCTCGAGCTCGGCGGCCACGTCCTCGGCCGCCCACCGCGGGTTCATCTGGGCGATCTGCTCGGCCGTCGCGGTCTTGGTGGCCTGCGCGAACCCGGCCATCGTCGCCACGTCGGCCTGCGCGCCCGACAGCAGCCACGCCGGATCGCTGTAGACGGCCTTGGCGGGGGAGAGCGCGTCGACGGCGAGCGCGAGCGTGCGACCGCCCAGCGAGTGGCCGATCGCGATGTCGGCTCCGGCGGGCAGCGACTCGGCCACGTCGGCGGCGAAGTCCTCCGCCCGGTAGGAGCCGGCCCAGCCGCTGGCCCCGTGGCCGCGCAGGTCGGGTGCCAGGACGTGGTAGCCGCGCTCGACCAGCAGCGGGGCGACGCGGCACCAGGTGGCGGACGAGGACATGGCGCCGTGGATGAGGATGGCGAGCTTGCCGGCTCCCGCCGACCCCCACTCGCGGACTTCGAGCTGCATGGTTCCCCTCGGATGTCGCGCTTATACGTATAACCACCCTACTCCGCGTCCCCCGAAACCGCCACGCCCCCCGTGATCCGGGCTGCTGCTCCAGGCGGCTGCGACATCGGCCGCGTCCTGGCCGCCTACGGCGGGGCGTTCGTGGCGGGCTCGCTTCGAGCCGGGGACGGCGTCAGCGGCCGTCGTCGAGGTTCAGGCCGTCGAGGAGCGTCCGCAGCCCGAACTCGAAGAGCCTGTCGAGGTCGAACTCGTACCCCTTCTCGCCGAGGCCCCTGATCAGCCCGGAGAACAGGGGAGCCTGGCCGGAGGCGACGAAGGCGTTCATCGCCCTCTCCTGGGTGTCGAGCCACTGCTCGTCGGACAGCCCGGTGGCCGACATCGCCTGAGCCTCCCGCTCGACGTGGACGGCCAGACCCTGCGCGTACGAGTAGAACAGGATCTCGATGGTGAGCATGGTCTCAGGGTCGAGCCCGAGGCCGTCGAGCGCGCGCAGCAGCTGCTCGCCGTGGCGGAGCAGGCCGGGCAGGGGAAGGGGGCGGCTGAGCGGAGCCAGGTGGGGCAGCCAGGGATGCCGCCGGTAGGTCCGCCACAGCGTGCGCGCGACCGCCTCCAGCCGTTCCCGCCGGCCGAGCGCCGTGGCCGGGTAGCGCTCCTCGCCGTAGGCGAGGTCCGCCATGGTCCGGACCAGGTCGTCCCTGCCCCGCACGTGCCGGTAGATCGCCGCCGCCGCGACGCCGAGCCGCGCGGCCACGGCCCTGATGGTCACCGCGCCGAGCCCTTCCGCGTCGGCGATCGCGATCCCCTCGCGCACGATCCGCTCCCGTGTCAGCTCCGCCGCCCCCGCGCGCCGGCGCGGCCTGCTCAGCGTGGCCGCCACCACCATGCCCGACCTGGGGCGGGCCTCCACCAGGCCTTCTTCCTTGAGGACTGCGAGCGCCCGCACCGCGGTGGCCAGCGCCACCCCGAAGTCGCGGGCGACGGCACGGGTGGAGGGCGCCTTGTCGCCGGGGGCGAGCTCGCCCGTCTGGATACGGCGCCGGAGCTCGGCGGCGATGCGCAGGTAGGGGGCTTCCATCGAGCTGTCCTAGAACAGATGTGATACGAACGGGCGAATCTGTTCTAGCACAGTTAGAGGGTCGAGCGGCATCGGGACTACCAATGAACCATGACTTCTGTGCTGATCTCCGGCGCGAGCATCGCCGGCCCCGCCCTCGCCTCCTTCCTCCGCCGCCACGGCTTCACCGTCACCGTCGTCGAGCGCGCTCCCGGCCTGCGTCCCGGCGGCCAGGCGGTCGACGTGCGCGGCGCCGCCCTCACGGTCGCCGACCGGATGGGCATCCTCTCCGACGTGCGGAGCTGCCGTACCCGCATGAAGGGCATGTCCATGCTCGACGGAGAGGGTAACGAGCTGTGGCGGTCCACGGAGGTGGCGCTGTCGAGCGGCCGTCTCGACAGCGACGACGTGGAACTGCTCCGCGAAGACCTGAGCCGCCTGATCCACGAAAGGACACATGAAGACGTCGAGTACGTCTTCGGCGACTCCATCACCTCGCTCGTCCAGGACGAGCACGGCGTCCACGTCACCTTCGAGCGGACGGCCCCGCGCGTGTTCGACCTGGTCGTCGGCGCGGACGGCCTGCACTCGAACGTGCGCCGGCTCGCCTTCGGCCCCGAGGAGCAGTTCGTCCATCACCTCGGGACGTACGTGGCGATCTTCTCCACGGACAACTACCTGGGTCTGGAGGACTGGCAGACCTGGTTCAACGACGGGACCACGGGCGGCGCGGTCTACCCCGTGCGCGGCAACACCGAACTCCGCGTCAATCTCGGCTTCGAGGCCCAGGGGCCGATCGAGTACGACTACCGCGACGTCGAGGCGCAGAAGCGACTGGTCGCCGAGCACTGCGCGCACGGGGGCTGGGAGGTGCCCCGGCTGCTGAAGGCGATGTGGGACGCGCCGGACTTCTACTTCGACTCGATGGCCCAGGTCCGCATGGACCGCTGGTCGACCGGGCGGGTGGCGCTGCTCGGCGACGCGGGCTACTGCGCGTCGCCGCTGTCCGGCCAGGGCACGAGCCTGGCGCTGGTGGGCGCGTACGTTCTCGCCGACGAGCTGGCCAAGGCCGGCCACGAGAGCGCGTTCGCCGCCTACGAGGCGCGCATGCGGCCGTTCGTGGAACTCAACCAGGCGCTCGTCGAGGAGAACCGCAAGCACATGGAACAGGACCCGGCCGGCCCGAGCCCGGTGGACCACGTGAAGAACGCCATCGAGCTGCCCTAGCGGCGGGCGCGACGAGGGATGCCGACGATCGGGCGACCCACGGCCACAGGACGGTGTGGCCGTGGTCTCCGGAGATATCGCCGCATTGATCACTAAGAGTGTTAGATTGTCGTGGCCATTGATGTCAGCGTGACACGGGAGGCGGGCTCGCGTGGCAGGGTTCGATATCTACTTCGACGCGCTGGAAGACTGCGCCTCCAAGGCCAAGGGCGTCGCGAACCAGTTCAGGGCCATCGCCGACCGGACGCCCCCGACCACGGCGGGCGGTACCTTCGGCTCGCTCGACGAGAGGTCCGCCGCGCTCACCAAGCTCGTCAACGACCTCGACAAGAAGGTCGACGCCGAGATGGGCCACGCCTACCAGAACCTCGACAAGGTCGAGACGGCCATCGACACGGTCGTCGCCAACGTCAAGAAGGCCGACCTCCCCGTCCCCACACGGGCGGAGCAGGTGTGAGCGACATCTGGGACCGCTACCTCAGCGACATCCAGGACATCATCGAGGACCTGGACGGCAAGCAGACCGAGATCACCGCCGTCGCGAAACGCTGGCGCGAGCTGGCCGGTACCATCACCACGGAGACCGGCGCCCTCCAGCGTGCCGTGCGCGGCGTGGACAACGCCTGGAACGGCGGCGCCGCCGAGGACTTCGCCACCTACATGGCCCAGTACCCGGCGCAGGGCACGGCCCTGAGCACCGCGCTGACGAGCTGCGCCGACAAGCTCGACGCGGCCGGCACCGCGCTGGCAACGGCCAAGAGCACCGTCCAGGGCATCTACCGGGACAAGCGCGCGTGGCTCGACGAGCAGCGCAACGACCCGGACACCACGTCCATCTCGTTGACCTCCATCAGGGCCAAGGAGGCGGAAGGCGTCCGGGAGGCCCAGAAGCCGCGCGGCGAGGCGCTGACCGCCGTCAACAACGCGATCGCGGAGCTTGAGAAGTACGTCCCCGAGGACAAGAAGTTCTTCTCCGCCATCAAGGCCCCCGGCGACCGTGACTTCGTCCCCGGGAACAACGCCGACAAGCGCTGGATCCCCGACCCCGACTTCCAGCCCAAGAGCGGCACCACCCAGCTCGCCTCCTACAACGGGAACGGCACGCCGGGCGGCAACGGCTACACGCCGAGCGGCGGCAACGGGTACAGCCCTGGCGGCGGCAGCGGCGGCGGCAGCGGGGCGCCCTCGCTCGCCGTCCCGCCGAACGCCCACAGCCTCGCGCCGAACCCGCGCGCGCAGGCCGTCATCGACTACGCGCTGAAGCAGCTCAGGGACCCCTACGTCTGGGGCGCCGTGGGGCCCGACTCCTTCGACTGCTCGGGGCTGACGCTGCGCGCGTACGAGTCGGCGGGGACGCAGATCCCGCGGGTCGCCCACGACCAGTGGTTGCGCGGACCGCGCATCCCCAGCGGCGCGGTCCAGCCGGGCGACCTCGTCTTCTTCGACAACAACGGGGACGGCACGGCCGACCACGTGGGCATCGTGCTCGACCCGGAGAAGCAGACGATGATCCACGCGCCCAAGACGGGAGACGTGGTCAAGATCTCCGGCTACGGCGGCACGCCCCTGGGCTTCACCCGCCCCGGCAACCGGTGACCTCCTCCGCGGGCGCGGGCCCTACGAGCGGATCGGCGCGGGCGCGTCACACCGTTCGCAGCATGCCGCCGTCGACGAAGTAGGTGGAGCCCACCGAGTAGCCGGCGCGGTCCGAGCACAGGAAGACGACGAAGTCCGCCACCTCCTCCGGCGTGGCGAAGCGCTTGATGGGCGCGTGCTCCCGCGCGACCTCGTCGAGGTGCCCCCGCCAGTCTCCGCCGGTGCCGGCGGTGAGCTCCTTCGCCGTCTTCACCCAGTCGGGGGTGAGGACCAGGCCGGGGTTGACGCAGTTGACGCGGATGTTGTCCCCGACCACCTCGGTCGACAGCGTCTTGGAGAACATCATGAGCGCGGCCTTGGTCACGTTGTAGATCGGCTCGTACCACAGCGGCTGCACCGCGCAGATCGAGGCGTTGTGGAGGATGACCCCGCCGCCGCGCCGCCGCATGCCGGGCACGAGACCGCGGGCCAGCCGTACCGCGGCCATGACGTGCAGGTCCCAGTAGGCCTGCCACTTCTCGTCGGGCGCGTCGAGGATGGTCTCGTTCGAGCCGGAGCCCGCGTTGTTGACCAGGATGTCCGTGCCCGCGAAGGCGTCCTCGGCCGCCGCGGCCAGCGCCGTCGTGCCGGCCGCCGTCGCCACGTCGCATGCGACGGGCAGCACCCGCACGCCGTACGTCTCTCTGATGCCGCGCGCCGCGTCGTCGAGCCGGTCGGCGCCGCGTGCCGCGAGGACGAGATGCACCCCCTCGGCGGCGAGGCCGTGCGCGACGGCCAGGCCGATCCCCGCGCTGCCACCGGTGACGACCGCGACCTTGTCTCTCAACCCGAGTTCCACGAGCCCTCCCAGGTTGTTCCTCCGCGGTGGGGGGCGCTGTCCATTATCGTCGCTCCCCTGGTCGGGCTCCGGTTCGTCCTCCCGGTACGGCATGCGCCGGCGGAAAAGCCGTGGCGGCGGCCGTACCCGGATGTTACGAAGAACGGCGGACGGGACGACGACAAGGGGTCAGCGGCGTGGGAACGGTCAGGAAGATCGCGGCCGGCGATGTGGTGATCGCGGCGGAGGACCACGGGGGACACGGCACGGACGTGCTTCTCCTGCACGGCGGCGGACGGACACGCGAGGACTGGACGGCCTTCGCGGGGCTGCTCGCGGACAACGGGTTCCGGCCGGTGGCCATGGACCTCCGCGATCACGGGGAGTCCGGTGCGGCGCCGTGGTCGTGGCGGGAGGTGCTCCAGGACGTCAGCGCCGTCGCCGAGGCCCACCGGCTTCACCGGCCCCTGGTCGTCGGGCATTCCCTTGGCGGGATGGTCGCCACGCTGTGGGCCGGGGAGCACCCGGAGTGCCCGCTCGCGGTCAACCTGGACGGCCATGGCAACCCCACGCGGCCCGACCAGTTCGACGCGCTGGACGCGGACGCGGCGGCGGAGGCCTGCCGGGAGATGACCGCGTTCCTGGCGGAGATGGGCCGCGGGCTCCCGGACCGGTTCCTTCAGATCATGCGTGAGATAGCCGCCCTCGACCTGTTCGCCGCCTACCGGGCGGCGCGGTGCCCGCTCCTGGTCGTCAGCGGCGACGCGACGGCCTTCGCCGGGGTGTTCCCCGAGCGGCTCGTGCCCGCCTGGCACGCCTACTGCCGGTGGACCCGGCGGCAGCTCGAAGCGGTCACGCGTGACTTCCCCCTGGTGCGCGAGACGTCCCTGCCGACGGGCCACGACCCGCACCGCGAAGACCCCGAGACGCTGCTGGGCCTGCTGCTCGGACACCCCGCCCGGCACCCGTGACGCCGGGACGGCCCGCCCGGGCCGAGGAGGCCCGGCTCCGGAGACGGCCCGCCCGGGCCGGCGAGGTTCGTCCCCTCGGCCCGGCGCGGCCCCCCGCGCGCTACGATCCGCGCGTTCGCCGCAGCGCCTGCGCCGCGATCGTCAGGACCGCGAACACCAGGGCGACCACCACTCCGGGGTAGAGCATGGCCAGCTGCGTACCGGGCACGATCGCCGCGGTGACGACCGCGAGGCCGCCGGCGCCGCCGACCTGCAGCGAGCTGTTGAGCAGCCCGGCGGCGAGCCCCTGCTCGTGGTCGGCCACCCCGCTGGTGCCGGCGACCATCAACGCCGAGATGCTGAGCGCGAAGCCCAGACCCCACAGCACGGAGGACGGCAGCAGAACCGTCCACAGGTCCGGCTCGGGGCCGATGCGCAGCATCAGCAGGTACGACGGGATGAACGCCACCAGCCCCACCATCAGCACCCTGGTGACGCCGAACCTGTTCATCAGCGCCCCCAGCACGGGCCCGATGACGACGACCATGAGCCCCGCCGGCAGCAGCACCAGCGCCGTCTGCCACGGCTGCCAGCCGTTCAGGTTCTGCAGGTAGAGGGCGAGCAGGAACTGGAAGCCCATGGCGCCGCCGTACAGCAGGGCGGCGCTGACATTGGCGGCCACCAGGCCGCGGTTGCGGAAGATGCCCAGCCGGATCAGCGGCTCCTTGACGGTGCGCTCGATCACCACGAACGCCGCCAGCAGCAGCCCGGACAGGGCGAATCCGCCCAGCGTCCACGGCGAGGCCCAGCCGGCGTCCGCCGCGGAGGACACCGTGGACACCAGCAGCAGCATCCCGGCGACCAGGGTCACGGCGCCACCGAGGTCGAGCCGCGACCGCTCGGTGCGCGGCGGATCCGGCGGCAGGAAACGCAGCGCGGCCACCAGGATCAGCACGGCGATCGGGATGGGCAGCACGAAGGTGGCACGCCAGTCCAGCGCCGCGAGCAGGCCGCCCACCAGCAGGCCGGAGGAGTACCCGGACGCTTCGAAGACGTTGAAGATGCCGAACGCCCTGTTCCGGTGCGGGCCTTCGGGAAAGGTCGTGGTCAGCACCGACATGGCCGCCGGCGCGGTGAAGGCCGCGGCCATGCCCTTGACGAAGCGGGAGACGATCAACAGGACCGGATCGGCGGCGAGCGCGCCGAACAGCGACACCAGCGCGAACACCGCCATGGCGGTCACCAGCGTCCGCCGCCTGCCGAACAGGTCGGCGAAGCGTCCACCCAGCAGCAGGAAGCTGCCGAACGCCAGGATGTAGGCGCCCGCCAGCCACTGCGCGGCCGCCGCGCCCATCCCGAACTCCTGCCGGATCTCCGGTATCGCCACCGTGATCATCGAGATGTCGAGCCCGTCGAGCAGGATCACCCCGCTGCAGATGAGCAACGCCACCCAGGACCGCGCCGGCCAGCGCGGCGAATCCGCCCCGGCCGCGGGGGCCGCCACGGCGTCGCCCCGTGGCCGCTCGTCGCTCGTCGTTGACATGTGTTACCACCCTCCAGGGGTCGGGATCCTTCACACCGTGCCGGCTCTCCGGGGCACGGAACCCGCCGGACCGAACGGCGGGCCCGGCCACGGCGCCGCGGCAGGCCCCGCGCCGCCGACGACGGGCGCGAAATGTTTGCTCTCGGCGCGACGTTAAGGGTTCACATCGGTTGGAAGGTCAACCTCGGACAGGGCGGGTCACATGCTGATCGGGGAGTTGTCCCGGCGGACCGGAGTCAGCTCGCGGCTGCTGCGGTACTACGAGGCGCAGGGCCTGCTCGAGCCCACGCGCGATCTGAACGGTTACCGCAGCTACGACGAGGACGCGGTGGTCACCGTACGGAAGGTCCGCGTGCTGCTGAACGCGGGGCTGACCACCGAGGTGATCCGCGTGGTGCTGCCGTGCACCCGGGGCGACCAGCCGGAGTTCGACTGGTGCGCCGACCTGCGCGACCTCATGGACCGGGAACTGGCGGCCGTGGACCAGCGCATCGACGACCTCCGGCGCAACCGCGGCGCCCTCGCCGGCTTCCTGTCGCAACCGTGACCCACGGCGGCCGATAGCTTCTGGCGGTGCGCACCTCGACCGCGCTGGAGGCTCTTTCCCGGCGTCCGCTGTCCTTCCTGCGATCGAGCTGGCCGTGGCGGTCGCTGGCCTACCTGCTGTCGAGCGTCGTGCCCGGCTCCGCCGTCGTCGTCGCGGCGGGCCTGATCTCCTCCCTGGCGCTCGTCCCGGTGATGGTCGTCGCCGGGCTGGCCGCCGTGGCTGCCCTGGTGCCGCTCGTCGTGAGGTTCGAGCGGTGGCGGCTACGGCTGGTCGATCTCGCCCCGCTGTCCGCCGCGCGTTCCGAGCCGTCGCGAACGGTGGTGCTGGGCCTGGTGTCCCTGCTCGCGCTCTGGTGGATCGACCTGGTGGTGGCCTGTTTCACCGTGGCGGGCCCCGCCGTCCTGATCCTGTCGCCCGTGGTGCAGCCCATGGACGGCGAATGGGCCCCGGCGGCGGCACTGATCGGCTCGGTGGCGGGGGTGCTCCTGGTCCCGGTGGCCGCCTACGTCTTCACCGCCTGGGCGGGCGCCCGCGCGGCCGCGACCAGGGCGCTGCTCGCTCCCACCGAGCTGGCCGACGTGCTGCGCTCGCGCGCCCGGCTGGTGAACGCCTTCGAGACCGAACGCCGCAGGATCGAGCGCGACCTGCACGACGGTGCCCAGCAGCGGCTCGTCGCGCTGAGCATGAGGCTCGGCCTGGCCCGGCTCGACCTTCCTCCGGACTCGCCCGCGGCCCGGCAACTCGTCCAGGCGCACGAGGAGGCCAAACAGGCCCTGGTCGAGCTGCGCGAGCTGATCAGGGGCGTGCATCCGCAGGTGCTCACCGACCGCGGCCTCGGCGCCGCCGTACGGGACGCGGCAGGACGTTCCCCGATCCCGGTCGACGTGGACGTCCGCCTGCCGCGGCGGCTGCCCGACGCCGTCGAGACGACCGCCTACTACGTCGTGGCCGAGGCCCTGGCGAACGTCGCCAAGCACAGCCGGGCACGCCGGGCGCGGATCCGCGCCCGGCTGGCCGGCGACGTGCTCGTCGTGGAGGTCTGGGACGACGGCGTCGGCGGCGCCGATCCGGCGGGCGGCACCGGCATGGTGGGGCTGGCCGACAGGGTCGCGGCGGTCGGCGGAAGACTGTCGCTGTCCAGCCCGGCCGGCGGGCCGACGACGATGAGTGTGGAGATCCCGTGCGCGTAGTGATCGCCGAAGACGCCGTCCTCCTCCGCGAGGGCCTGGCGGGCCTGCTCGAACGCTTCGGGCACGCCGTCGTCGCCGCCGTCGGCGACGCCGCCGCCCTGGTCGCCGCGGTCAAGGAGCACCGGCCCGACATCGCGGTCGTCGACGTGCGCATGCCGCCGGGCTTCACCGACGAAGGACTGCGGGCCGCCCTGGAGCTGCGTACGGCACAGCCGGATCTGGCCGTGCTGGTCCTCAGCCAGTACGTCGAGCAGACCTACGCGGCCGAACTCCTCGCCTCAGGCCGCGGCGCCGGCGTCGGCTACCTGCTGAAGGAGCGGATCGGGGACGTCGAGGAGTTCGTCGACGCGCTGGTCAGGGTCGCCGGCGGCGGCACGGTCGTCGACCCGGAGGTGGTACGGCAACTGCTGAGCAGGCGGCGCGACCCGCTGGAGCGCCTCACCCCGAGAGAGCGGGAAGTGCTCGGCCTGATCGCCGAAGGACGCGCCAACGCCTCGATCGCCCGGGCGCTGTTCGTCACCGACGCGGCCGTGGCCAAGCACATCGCCGCCATCTTCGCCAAGCTCGATCTCCCGCCCACCGCCGACGGCCACCGCCGGGTGCTTGCCGTACTGGCCTATCTGCAGGCCGCGCCGGGGTAGTGCCAGGTCTACCCCTCGGGCTCGTCCCCGCGCCAATGTGCGAGGAGGGCGGCGCCGGTTGGATCGACGGCATGACGACCACCTCGTTCGAATTCCCCGGCCGTTGGGTCGAGGGCGCCGGGCTGCTCCTCGGTCCGGTCCTGATGCTCGCCGGTGTCCTGCTCCGCGCCGACGTGGACGGTTTCTTCCCCGCGCAGCTGGCCGCGTTCGCCACGAGTCCGGAACGGATGACCCTGTCGTACGGTGCTTTCGCCGCCGGGAACGTCCTGCTGTGGCCCGCGGTCGTCGCCGTGGTCCGGCGGGTGTGGGCGACCCGGCCGCGCTGGGCGCTGTGGGGCGGCGCGCTGGTCCTGGCCGGCCTGTTCGCGCGCACCTTCCACGCCGGGGTCAACCATCTCGCCGCCCAGCTCGTCCACGTGCGGGGCCTCGAAGCGGCGCGGACGGCCGTCGCCGACTCCTACGGCGCCTTCCACGTGTTCCAGACGCTGAACACGGCGATCTTCTTCGGCTGGGTCGTGCTGGCCATCGGGACGTGGCGGGCCGGCGTCCTGGGCATCGCCAGGTCCGTGGCGCTGGCCGCGACGAGCGCCCTGCCGATCGGCGTGCTCAAGGGCACCGGCCCGATGTCGGTCGTCGCCACGGTGGGCCTGTGCGTGGCCTTGGTGCCGCTGGGAGTCCGCGTGCTGAAGGACGGCCCGGCGCCCCGCTGGTGGGCCTACCCGCTGGCCCTCGGCCTGGGCACCGCGGCAGTACTGCTCGGCATCGCCGGCTGACCGCGAGACCCGCCCGGCCGCGTCCCCGGCAGGCGGCGGGCGCGCTGCCACGTCATCCCGACTCGGCCGCGACCCCGGCAGCCCTCCGGGTGACCTCGGTGTCCGCCCAACGGTCGTGAAGCGTCCGGCCGTCACGGTCGAGAAGCGCCCACAGCCCGTCCACGATGAGCGCGAGCTGCCCCACGGTCGACACGAAGAGCAGGAGCGGGAAGAGCAGCGTCCGGACAGCTGTCCTTCCCGCCGCCGGTCGCGCCGTTGTCCGCGCCGAAACGAGATGGATGCCCAGCAGCCGCTTGCCCGCTGTCCGTCCCCACAGGCTGTGCTGCACCCAGAAGTACAGGAACACTCCGGGCAGGACGAGAATCCGTTCGAGCTCCACGTTGGCCCACGAGAGGGCCGACCAGTTCAGGAGTCCGAAGTCCAGGTACATGGAGGCGCGCAGGCCGATCAGGGACACGAGGGGGTTGACGACCCACGCGAGGATCACCGTGATGATCGTGTAGTCGACCAGCAGCGCCACCGGCCGACGCCAGGTCACACCGTCCGACGGAGCAGCCGCCGGCCGTTCCGAGGTCGCGGCGCTCATCGTCCGGGTGATGAGCAGGACGAGCGCGGCGGCGCCCAACAGGCAGAGCTGGCTGCTTCCCCAGGCGCTCATCACTGTGCCGAACCACTCGGCGCTCAGCGTGGGGATCACGCCGCATCCATCCTGAGCCATGTAGGCGGGGGTGGCCGGTCCGATGACCGCGACCAACACGAGAACGCCCGCCGTACGCCGCCCCACGCTCCGCGGATCCCGACCGCCCAGGCAGGCGAGAAACCCGGCCATGACCACAAGCGCGGGGACGGCCCACGCCTCCACGTCCGCCATGATCCAGTCGAGATCGCCTCTGAGTGGGTCCAGGAGGGACGTCTCCCACGGCCCGCCCAAGCAGGCGTGTGTCACGAACTCAGCCGGCTCCAGCCGGAACCGCCACTCCTCCCAGGTCGGGAAGGCGGCGAGGGCCGCGGCCGCCATCCAGGTCAGCAGCGCCGGTCTCGTCAACTGGGGGGAGTTCGACAAGGCGGTCCTTTCGCAGAATGGGGCACACCTTAGCGATCTCCGGACGGCACGCGCCGACGTCCAGGCGCGTCTTCTCGGGCCGGGCGTGCCTGCCGGGCGCGACCCGGCATGCCGTACCGACGGCTTCAGGACCCGAGCATGACGGTGAGGTCCTCCTCGGCCGCCAGCACGTCACCGCCGAACACCAGCTGAGCCGCGGCCACCGCGGCCGCCCGGTCGTTTCCCGGCCAGAAGTGGGTGAGCATCAGCCGGCGGGCGCCCGCCCGGCGAGCCCAGTGACCGGCCTCGGCGGAGGTCATGAGATTGCGAGTGGGACGGCAGGTCTCGCCGTCGCGGTCGGTGGCCTCGACGATGAACAGGTCGGCGTCACGGCCGAGCTCGGCCAGCGCGGGGGTCGGGCCGGTGTCCCCGGTGTAGGCCAGGGCGATCCCGTCGGCCCGCAGGCGGATGCCCGCGTTGGGTACGTAGTGCGGGAGCGACACTCCGGTCAGCTCGAACGGCCCCACCTGGTAGCCGCCGGGCAGCGGATGCACGTCGAAGACCGCCCGCAGGTCGACGTCGGGCTCCAGTCCGCTGATTCGGTCGAGCACGCCTGGCGGGCAGTACAACGGCAGCCGCGGCCCACCGGGGTCGCCGTAGAACCGCGTCCGGAACAGCCCGTGCAGGTCGACGCAGTGATCCGGGTGCTCGTGGGTGATGACGACGGCGTCCACGGCACCGTCCGGCCAGTGCGAGAGCAGCCGCGGCAGCGTGCCGTAACCGAGGTCGAGCACCAGGCGGTAGCCGTCCCAGTCCACCGCGAAGCCGCTGCACGCGCGACCTGGTTCCGGAAAGGCGCCACAGCTGCCGAGCACGGTGAGTCGTCGCATCCGCCTACCATGCCAGACCGTGGCCGCCTGGCTCTTGGTCCGGTAACGGGCCCTTGGCGTCCAGCGTCTGGGTAGTGTGGCCGATCATGGCCGACTTCATCTCTCTTCCCTTCTATGACCTGCTCCAGGAGAACGGTCACGTGCCGGTCATCTGCGAGAAGCTGCCTCCGCTTCTTTCCGGGGTACGGCGGAGCGTCCTGGAGGTCGGTGCGGGTACCGGCCTGATCACCACGGCGATGGCCGAATGGACATCGGCTGAGATCTTCGCCCTGGAACCCTCGCAGGGCATGCGCGGGGTGTTGCTGTCCCGGCTGAGCACGCGCCCTGACCTGCTCGAGCGGGTCACCGTACTTCCCTGTGACGCGCTGAGCGTCGACGTGCCCGAGCCGGTCGAGGCCATCGTGATGATCAACGTGATGTACGCCCTGGAACCCGGCTACCGCAAGCGGCTCTGGCCGGTGCTGGCAGCGCAGCTGGAACCGGGCGGCCTCCTGGTCTTCACCTGGCGTGACGGCGGGGCCCCTGCACCGCGCCCGCTGCAGGAACTGGGCTCCCGCCAGGTGGGCCGGCACCTCTACACGGTCTCGTCGGAGATCCTCGAGTCGACCGAAGAGGCGGCCACAGCCCGCTACGTCTACCGGATCACGCAGGGCGACACGGTGGTCGGCGAAGAGGAGATCGTCGGCCACGCCTATCGTCCCGTGTGGGAGACGCTCCACGGGGAACTCACGGAGGCGGGTTTCGTCCAGGCCGACGCGCCCGAGGGGCTTCTCGCCTGGCGGCTCGCCTGAGTCCCGGCTCGGCGGCGTGGTGACGACACCGAACACTTCACGCAACGGCGCCAGGTGTCGTCGAGCAAACCGACAGCCTCCCGATTTCACGGTTGGAGCGAGTGACGAGAATCGAATCCGTGCTGTACAGACGGCGCAGGATGCCCCAGATGCGGGCGGCCTTCAGATCGTGCACCGACCCGGGCAGCGAGCCCGAGGTCCACAGCGGCGTGCCGTCCGGGCGCAGCAAGGACCTGGATGTTCATACCGTGCTTCTTGTGCTTGCCGGAGTAGTACGGCCGGTCGGCGGCCACTTGGTCGATGGGGATGACCAGCACCAGTAGGGCCTGCTGACCGGGGTTGAGGCGCCGCTTGGGGGAACTGAGACACCGAAGGGTCGGAGTGTCACGCGCTGTGATCAAACGGTGCCGCGCTCTCGGCCATCTGGATTGCTGTGGCGGTGTAGAGGAGCGCGAGTCCTACGCAATCTGGCGCACGTGCCGCACACAAAACTCCCGCCCTCCCCTAGGGGAGGGCGGGAGCTGAGTCCTTCGGCTTCAAGCCGACAGCAGGTCGAGTTCTGCCTTCGCCGCCTCAACTCCTGCCAGCTTCGCCCGGATGCGACGCTCTTGTTCATCCACACGGTTGACGCTCTGGATCACCTTGTTGAGTGCCCTCTCAAGCGCCTGCGGCAGGCCGCCGGAATCGATGATCTCTCGCGTCCAGGTGTCGAGGAGCTTGTCACCGTCCGCAAGGGCGATCACTACCTCGTGGCCGGTGAACCTGTCCTCAACGAACGCGTCCATCTCATCCAGCGAGGGGAAAACGGCATTCTCTACCGAGTCGGCATCGTTCGGGTCGATACACACGTATGCCCACGCGCTTCGCTCTTCGGTCGCAGCAGCTACTTGCGTAAAGAGGATGAGATCTCCGTTGAGATGGAAGGTGCCCGTTAGCGGGATCTCGTACTCATGCCACACATCTAGATCGGACGCTTCGGGTCGCGGGCGCCAAGGAGGAAGTCCTTGCTTGATCAAAGAGTCTAGATTCACCGCCCTACCTCCGCTCGTCTCCATGCCCATTGAAGCATCGGATGAAGCTTTCCGTCACGTCGGGGTCCCAGGGGATGTCCTGCTTTTGGACGGGATCGTCTGCAGGCCAGATCACCGAGACGTGACTCAGATCACCGTCGCAACCTGCGGAGATGCGACCTGGGGTATGCAGGACCGCAAACCCTGCCCTCCTTAGGTCCCCCGCCGTCGTGTACCTTACGCTGGCCCGCTCGATATCTCTAGTAAATACTGAACGAAGCACGTAGCGGGCCGCTTGCTCGATCGCGAGCTTGCCGGTCAAAAGGGATATTTCGCGCTCTCGATCATACCGAGGCTCACTCAAGTACTTGTTCGCGTTCCGTGAGAATTGGGTGAGCACCTTTTCGTCCGCTATGCACAGCCATGGCTTTTCGGCCGCACGACAAACGCGGCTTTGCACATAAGACGAATCGGGTTCCGGCACGGCTACCGAGCTTATATAAACAAGCCCCAGTTGTCACGTAAGGTTCAAAACACTTACGTGCACCCCTTTTTGTTGTCGCCCCTCAGGTCAATAGCGGACGACCTAATATGCAACCGCATGCCACCTTGCAGGTCCGTGTGTACCATGCCATCGGCTGATCGCTGACATGATGACCTGCCCTGACCATGGTGTTCGCCCCGCACGCCAAGTAGGTGGTGTCAGTGCCGCGGATGCAGACCAACCTCGACCCACGGCACCCCGAGCGAGCTGGCGCGCCGGCGGATTCCTTAGTCGTTACCGGTGGATGCGAGCCGTCTCTACGCTCGCCAGCGAGGGAGGCGCTCATGCTCCAACTACTGCAGGTATCTCGACATCGAGAAAACCGTCAGGAGGGCGCACGCGTTCCATGGCGCCAGAGCGCCCACGCGCATACACGCCCACTGGTTGGCGCGAACTTATAGCACGTCATCCCCGGGCAACGAAACGAGACGCTGGAAGCCGCTGTTCCTGATCACGACATTCGAAATCGAGCGCCCCCTACGGGCGACCTGCAGGCGAAGCCTTAACCTGGTCAGTCGCATGACCAGATATCGGATCCATCTCAATTCTGTTGATGCGCACTACAAACTAGACATTCAGCACAAACATTACCTATCTGGCACCAAAACGCCAATGTTCCGCCATCAACAGGACCGGAAACCTCAGCAGAGCCCAACCGCTTCATTCGTTTGAGACAACAACGCAGCCCCATCCGGCGATCACGGAACTCCGCAGTTCTCTCCGCTGCCCTCCCGCACGCGGACTCGGCCAGTCCTCGCGCCGACTCGGGAAGCCGGCCTGGAGCACGATGTGATGCTGGCGAAGCTGGCAGACCTGGGGCTGGCCACGTCCGGCGGCATGAACGCGCTGCGTTGGCCCGGCGGAGGATCGGGGCCGACGGATACCAACTGCTGGAGGCACCTCACAGCACCGACAGGGCGGCGACCTCCCGCCAGGACGAGAGCTCCTTCGCCTTCGACTGGGACGCCCGCCAGGCCACATGCCCGCAAGGACGGGCCAGCCGAGTACTGAACCGAGGGCTGAGACAAGGGTGGGCTCCCGGCGATCCGGGTTCTTTTTGCTACCGCCGCCTGCCACCCATGCCCGAGCCGCGAGCAGTGCACCAACTCGCTGCGCTACGGTCGCCAGCTGACCATCCGTCCACGCCGAGCTCCAGCGGATCCGTGTCGATCAGGCCACCGACCGGTGGCAGATGCGGTACGTGGTCCGCTCTGGCGTCGAAGGCGTCATTCACCAGGCCGTATTCACCAGGCCGTCGCCACAACCGGAGCCCGTCGAACCCGCTACATCGGCCTGGCCAAGACCCGCCTCGGGCATGTGTTACCGCCGCCACCATCAGCGTGATCCGGCTCGACGCCTGGTGGACGGCTACTCCGCTCGCCCCACCAGAACCCCCCACCTCGCCGCTCTCGATCTGGCACTGACCGCCTGGGCGGAATTGGGCAACAGGGTCTTCTACGCCTGGTACAACCACAAGCACTACCACTCCGGGATTGGCTGTCACCATCCCGTCGACGTCCACTACGGCCGCGCAGCAGTCGTCCGCGACCGGCGCGCTGCCGTTCTGGCCACTGCGCAAGCTACGCACCCCGAATGCTTCGCCAGCGGCGGCACCCCACCCGCCTGCCCTCCCCGGCCCCGACTGGATCAACAAGCCCAAGACCGAGGAGGACGCCACAGAGAAGCCAACACAGAATCAGCCCAGCTCAACTGCCTTGATCGGATTGACAGGTTCCCTGACAATCCGGCCTACCGCTGATGGCGGTATTCGCTACGAGGGCATGGTGACGCCAGGCGCGCTGGCGAAGGTCGATCCATCAATCAGCATTCCTTTCGGCGGGCCGCCCAACCGGGAAGAGCAGAAGATCAAGGTGTCGTGGCGGCTGTGGGCCGGAAAGGATCGTCTGGTCCGGCGCATGTGGTCGTCGCGGACCGAACCGACGCGCAGGAACTCACGCGAGTACACGAGCAGCACCACCGATCTGCGGCTGACCAACTGGGGCGACACCGTCAGAATCGAGCCACCTTCGCCCGACCAGGTGATCTACGCGGAGTCCTCCGCAGCGAGATTGCAGGAGGAGCCTCCTGAGCCGCTGAACTCGACAGGTCGTTAGGTCCACCGATCGACTCTCGCGAGTGTCCGGCGCTGACCGTGCGAGCGCTTGGACCTTCGCGCGGCTCGGCCTGAAGTCGGAGGAACCACGCATCGCTCAGTCGCGGCAGCGACGCCGATCCTGTGGGCGGGGGCGCAGGGCCACAGCAGCAGGCCAAAGCCCGATGCCGCCGGTTGCCCGATCTCCGCCGCTGGGCGTTCGTGTGTCCTTGCGCGAACAGGCCGGCCGTGCCTGCTCGCGCTTGGCTTGTTGTTCGGTGGTCAGCCTGCCGTCTTGCAGGTGGCGCACATCACGAGGTGGGCGCCGGCAGCCGTGCTCACCAGCACGAGAACGTACCGTTGAACGAGTAACTGTAATATTTGCGCTTGGTGATTTCGGTTACGCCGCTGAACGGGCGGTTGCATTCGACGAGGACGTCCTTGGCCTCGGCGAGGAGATCATCCCCTGAGACGTCGTCCTCCCACACCTGGATTGTCACCCTGTCGCCCACCGGAAACGTGAGGGTGTTCGCCGACGGGATTTCGACCTGCTGGTTCTCGTTGGACTCGTTGACGTCGATCGTGCCGTCGACCGGGGCGTAGCGCTGGTTTCCTCCATTGTGGAGGACCTTGATGAAGACCTCGTCGCCGTTGCTCCAGGTGCCCTCCTCGTCCACGTCCTGGACAAATAACGTAAGGCCGAGTTGGGCTTCGGCTGAGGCGTTCGCAGGGGTCGCGCTGACGAAGGTCAGCGACCCGAGAATGCCTAGCAGTGACAGCAGCGGGCCGGACTTGGAGCGAGCGAACACGATTTCCCTTTCTTTTGTCCGATCGGTCACCGGCAAGATTTCCGCGGCCTGCTTGGAGCGGGCTTGTGGATGACTTGGAGCCGGCCCGGTTCAGTGGACATCCGGCCTCCGCGGAACCACGATTCGTGGAATTCGGCGACAACGTACGGGATGGCGACATGGCGGTACGGATAATTGTGCAGAAATCTCTGGCGATTTTCTGTGCGACCGTAAATGCACCACGAAAAAGTCGCTCGATCGCGACTTTCCCCGGGGGCCTTGCCGCCGTCTCGGATCGACGCCGTGGCGGGCCACCAGGTCGTCAGGTCGTCAGGTCGCCGGGGGCTCGGTGCGGGAGAACGTCGCCTGGCCGCGCTGGTCCCGGTACGTCTCGAGCAGCCGCAGCCACACCTCGCTGATGGTGGGGAAGGGCGGTACGGCATGCCAGAGGCGTTCGATGGGGATTTCGCCGGTGATGGCCACGGTGGCGGAGTGGAGGAGCTCGGCGACGCCTGCCCCGGCGAACGTGGCGCCGACGAGGGTGCGGCGATCGGGGTCGATGAGGGCGCGGGCTCTGCCGCGGTAGCCCGGGTGGTGCTGGAGGGCGCCGGCGACGTGGCCGAGGTCGTAGTCGACGACGTCGACGCGGCGGCCGGTGCGCCGGGCTTCGACGGTGGTGAGGCCGACGCCGGCGATCTCGGGGTCGGTGAAGACGACCTGAGGTACGGCCGCGGTGTCGGCGGTGCCGGAGTGAGGGCTCCAGCGTCCGGTGTCGAGCGGGCTGCCGCAGGCTCGGGCGGCGATGACGGCGCCGGCGATGCGGGCCTGGTACTTGCCCTGGTGGGTGAGCAGGGCCCGCCCGTTGACGTCGCCCACGGCGTAGAGCCAGTCGCCGGGGACGGCGGTGACGGTGAGGGTGTCGTCGGTGGTGAGCCAGTCGCCGGGGGTCAGGCCGACGGATTCGAGGCCGATGTCGCCGGTGCGGGGCGCGCGGCCGGTGGCGAAGAGGACCTCGTCCGCGGCGAGCCTGCCGCCGTCGGAAAGGGTGAGGCGGACCTCGCCGCCGGTACGGGCCGCGGCGGCGACGGTCACGCCGAAGCGCAGGTCGGCGCCCGCTTCGCGCAGGCGGTCGGCGACGAGTTCGCCGGCGAAGGGTTCCAGCTGGGGCAGCAGGCGGGTGCCGCGGGCCAGGAGGGTGACCTCGGAGCCGAGGGCCTGCCAGGCGGTGGCCATCTCGGTGGCCACGACGCCCGCGCCGACGATGACGAGACGTCCGGGCGGCTGCGGGGCGCTGGTGGCTTCGCGGCTGGTCCACGGACGCAGGGCGGCGAGCTCGGGCAGGTCGGGAAGGGCGGCGCCGCTGCCGGTGCACACGGCCACGGCCTGCCGGGCCCGCAGGTGGACGGTGCCGCCGTCGGGCGTGGTCACGGCCACGCGCCGTGGCCCGTCGAGGCGGCCGTGGCCGCGTTGGAGGTCGACGCCGGCCGTCTTGAGCCATTCGACCTGGTCGTCATCGTTCCAGTGGGCGGCCATGCGGTCGCGGTGCGCCAGTACGGCGGCGGTCTTCAGCGGCCCGGCGGCGGCCGGGTCCAGGCCGGGTACCCGGCTCGCGTCGGCGCGCAGGAGTGCGGGCCGCAGCAGGGCTTTGCTCGGTTCGCACGCCCAGTATGAGCATTCGCCGCCGACGAGTTCGCCTTCGACGATGACGGTGCTCAGCCCGGCGGCGGTGGCCCGGTCGGCGACGTTCTCGCCGACCGGGCCGGCCCCGATCACGACCACGTCATAGATGCGGGTGTCTTCGGTGGTCACTGGTCCTCCATGGGGTGGCCGTGTCCCGGGGATGCCGTTGGTCAGCGGCCGGGCAGCCGCTGGGTGATCTCCTGCAGGAACCAGCGGTTGCCGTCGGGGTCGGCGAACGAGGCGAAGGAGCCGTAGCTGGCACGCTGCGGGTGCAGGCCCATGACGCGGCCGGTCTCGCCGGCCTGGTGGAAGGCGCCGGTGGCGTCGTGGAACGGGCCGGTGACGTCGACGCCGCGGCCGGCCAGTTCCTTGAGGGCCTGCTCGATGTCGGACACGATCAGGTGCAGTCCCTGGACCGTCCCGGGTCCGGCGTCGGTGAGTCCGTCGCCGAAGATGATCGAGCAGGCGGAGCCGGGGGGAGTGACCTGAATGATCCGGTAACCGTCGTTGATGGGAAAGTCCGCGTCGAGGCGGAAGTTCAGCTGCCGGGTGTAGAAGTCCTTGGCACGGTCGACGTCGGTTACGGGCAGGACGACGACTTCGAGCTTCATGTCCATGGTCATGATCCTTCTTTCGGTTCGGTGCTATCGGGTGGCGCGTGCGGCCTTCTCGATGACGCCGGCCACTGTCTTGGGCTGGGAGATGGCGACGGAATGGGAGGCGCGTACTTCGATGGAGTGCGCGCGGGCGCGCTTGGCCATGTAGCGCTGGACCTCGGCGGGGATGTTGAGGTCCTGGGTGGTGATGACCGCCCAGGTGGGCTTGTCCTCCCAGGCGGCGGCCTGGGTCTTCTCCTCCAGGGCGGACTGGGCGATGGGCCGCTGGGTGGCGGCCATGAGGGCCGCGGTGCCGGCCGGTACGTCGGCGGCGAACTGGTGGCGGAACGCGCCGGGCTTGATGTACAGGTCGGTTCCGGTGGTGCCGTCGGGGAGGGTGAAGGAGATGGGGTCGAGGGCGCCGGGGAGGGTGGAGCCGGGGTACTTGTTCGTCAGCTCCAGGGCGGTCTCGCCGGGTGCGGGCAGGAAGGCGGCGACGTACACGAGAGCCTTGACCTGGGGATCGTTCGCGCCGGCGACGCTGATGACCGAGCCGCCGTAGGAGTGCCCGACGAGGATCTTGGGTCCGGCGACGTGGTCGAGCACGCTGCGGAGCGTGGCCGCGTCGTTGGCCGGTCCGCGCAGCGGGTTGGCCGCGGCGACGACGGGGTAGCCGCTCGCGCGCAGCTCTTCGATCACCCCGTTCCAGCTGGAGGAGTCGGCGAAGGCGCCGTGCTCCAGCACGATGGTGGGCTTGGCGGGCTTGTCCGCCGCGAAGGCGGGCGTGGCGGCGGTGGCGAGGAGACCGATCGCGATCGTCGACACGGCGCCCACCATGAGCCGCCGGCTGCGTACACCCTTGATGCTGACCACGATGTTCCCCTTTCGAGAGGCTTCCGACGAAGGTGGCGGATCTGGTGCCATCACTGTCGTCCGGGAAGGATCGCGGGCACATCGGTCACTTGACGGTCAGTCACGACGAGCCGGCCCGGCCGTCGTTCAGTGCCACAACGGCGCTGGTCAGCCTGCTACCTGGCCTCGCGTGGCGGCCGTTCACGTGCCTGCGCGCGCCTCAGCGCGTTAAGCCATTCGACTCTTCAGTCCGTGACGTGGGTACGGGCGGCGACGCGCGGATGCCCCCGCATGCAGGCCATCGACCTGCGCCCGGAGCCGCTCGCCGGTGCTGACCGTCAACTGACTGATGTGCCGGTGTCCGGCCGCGAACGACAGTGAGACGCACCGCAACAGCTGACGACCCCGGAGAGGAACGTCATGAAACGTCTTCTGCTCATCTTCGCGGCCGGAGTGCCGCTGGCGACGGCGTGCCTGCCGGCCGCGGCCTCGGCCGGCACCACCGGCTCCGCCGCCGTGGCAGCGTCGGCCGGCACCGCGAGCTCCGCCGCCAGCCCGTTCACGTGCTCGTCCGTCTCCGTGAACGCCCCGGCCGGTACCGCGGTGGAGTCCGTGACGGCGGTGCGCCGGGAGGCGGGCACCGTGACCGTCCAGCCCGTGCCACCGTTCACCGAAGTGGTGAAGATCCCGGACGTGCCGGCCTACTGCGACGTCACGGTCACGCTCACCCACCCGGGTGTCGGCGACCACGCCGCGGTGCGGATCTGGCTGCCCGAGACGGGATGGACCGGCCGTTTCCAGGCGGTGGGCGGCAGCGCCTTCGCCGCCGGCGACTACGGCGCGGGCCTGGCCGGCGCGGTCAAGAGCGGCTACGCCGCCGCGACCACCGACGCCGGTGTCGGCACGTACCTGGATGCCGGCTGGGCCCTGAACAGTGCCGGAGAGGTCGACACGGCGCTGCTGAAGAACTTCGCCGACCGGTCCCAGCACGAGATGGCGGTCGTCGGCAAGCAGGTCGTCAGGGAGGTCTACGGCAGGCCCGTCTCCTACTCGTACTGGAACGGCTGCTCGACCGGCGGCCGCCAGGGCTACATGGAGGCCCAGCGCCACCCCGGCGACTTCGACGGCATCCTGGCCACCGCCCCGGCGATCAACTGGGACGAGTTCGAGGTCGCGACCCTGTGGCCGCAGGTGGTCATGAACGAGGAGAACACCTTCCCCTCGCCTTGCAAGTTCAACGCCTTCAACGAGGCCGCCGTCAAGGTCTGCGACCCGCTCGACGGCGCTCGCGACGGGCTGGTCGGCGACCCCGCCACGTGCGCCTTCGACCCGCGGCGGCTCATCGGCGAGAGCGTCGAGTGCGACGGCGGGCGGGAGACCATCACCGCGGCCGACGCCGCCGTCGTACGCAAGATCTGGGCCGGCCCCCGCACCCCGTCCGGTAAGAAGTTGTGGTCCGGCATCCCGATCGGAGCCGGCTTCGACCTGGCCGGCACCCGCATCGACGCGGACGGTGACCGGGTGGGCGCGCCGTTCCCCGTACCTGCCATCTGGGTCTCGACGTTCCTGAAGCGGCAGCCCTCCTACGACGTCTCGACGATCACCTACGCCGAGTTCGCCAAGCTGTTCGAGCAGTCCCGGGCCGAGTACGACACGATCATCGGCACCGACGACCCGGCCCTGTCGGCGTTCCGCAGGTCCGGTGGCAAGCTCCTCACCTGGCACGGCCTGGCTGACCAGCTGATTCCCGCCGAGGGCACCGTGGACTACCGCCGGCGGGTGGAGCTGGCCATGGGCGGCGCGCGCCAGGTCGACGACTTCTACCGGCTGTTCCTGGCGCCGGGCGTCGCCCACTGCGCCGGCGACACGAGCACCGGCCCGAAGCCCACCGACGCCCTCGGCGCCCTGACGGCCTGGGTCGAACAGGGCAAGGCCCCGCAGACGCTGAGCGCCGCCATCACGGATTCCTCCGGCAAGACGGTGACGCGCGAGTTGTGCCGGTACCCGTCCGTCTCCCGCTACACCGGCCACGGCGACCCGGCCGATGCCGGCAGCTACTCCTGCGCCTCCGCTCAGCGCTGACTTCTGGAAAGGCCCCCATCATGAAAGCGTCACCCCTGCTGAAGCTGTACCTGGGCCGCGGAGTCCTGGCCGCGGCGTGGGCCGCCGCGTTCGCCCTGGCGCACGACCCCATCGACGCCCCCGCGATCGCCCTGCTGGTCGGCTATCCGCTGATCGACGCGGTGTCGTCGCTGATCGACCTGCGTGCGCTCCCGGACGGATCGGAGCGCCGCCTGACGCTGTTCAACGGGGTGGTCAGCACGCTGGCCGCCGTCGGCGTCGGCCTGGCGGGGGCGGGTGGGGTGGCGGCGGTGCTGCACGTGTTCGGTGCCTGGGCCGTCGTCTCCGGCGCGGCGCAGGTGCTGGTCGGGCTGCGGCGGCGCGGCCCGGAGCTGGGCAGGCAGTGGCCGATGCTGATCGCGGGTGGCCTGTCGTTCCTCGTGGGCGTCTTCTACAACATCCAGGCCCTCGGCGACGACGCCTCGCTCGACGTGCTGTCGGTCTATGCCACCGGCGGCGGCGTGTTCTTCATCATCCAGGCCGGGCTGCTGGCCTGGCGTGCCCGCTCGCCGCGGACGCGGACCGTCTGACGGAACCAGCGGAAACACACCGACAGCCTGCCGGATCGCATCCGGCAGGCTGTCGGTGTGTTTCGGGTGATGGTCAGAAGCGGTCCACGTCGACCACGGCCTGGGCGAAGGCCGTGGGTGCCTCCTGCGGCAGGTTGTGGCCGATGCCCTCCAGGGTGCGGTGTTCGTAGGGGCCGGTGAACATGTTCCGGTGCGACGAGCCGTCGCCCGGCGGCGCCGTGAAGGGGTCGCGCTCGGCGTCCAGGGTGATGGTCGGCACGTTGATGGCCGGCCGTACGGCGAGCCGCTTCTCCACACCGTCGTAACGGCGCTCCCCGTCGGCCAGGCTCAGCCGCCACCGGTAGTTGTGGATCACGATGGCGGCGTAGTCGGGGTTCTCGAAGGCCGCGGCCGTGCGTTCGAAGGTGGCGTCGTCGAAGTCCCACGTCGGGGAGACGGTGTCCCAGACAAGCCGGGTCAGGTCGTGGCGCTTGGCCGGGTTCTCCATGGCCAGCCGGCCCCGCTCGGTGGCGAAGTAGTACTGGTACCACCAGGCGTACTCGGCCTTCGGCGGCAGCGGTGTGCGGTTGGCCTCGAGGTTCGTGATGAGGTAGCCGCTCACCGACACCAGGGCCTTGCAGCGCCGCGGCCACAGGGCCGCGATGATGTCGGCGGTCCTGGACCCCCAGTCGAAGCCGGCGAGCACCGCCTTGTCGATCTTGAGGGCGTCCATCAGGGCGATGATGTCGAGCGCGATCGCCGACTGCTGGGCATTGCGGAACGTCTTCGACGACAGGAACCGCGTCGTGCCGTGACCGCGCAGGTAGGGGACGATCACCCGGTAGCCCTGCGTCGCCAGCAGCGGAGCGACGTCGACGAAGCTGTGGATGTCGTACGGCCAGCCGTGCAGGCAGATGACCACGGGCCCACGGGCGGGGCCCACCTCGGCGTAACCGATGTCCAGCAGCCCGGCCCTGACCTGCTTCAGCGAGGCGAAGGACGTGTGCGTGCCGGGGGTGATTGCCGGCAACGTCGGGGCCGCCGCACGCGTGGTGGCGGTGGCCGGGAACGCCTGCAAACCGGCAAGTGAGGCGGCGGCCAACCCGACGGTCTTGCCGAAAGCGCGCCTGTCGATCATGTGAAGTCTCCGTGTCGTGTCGCGGAAAAGCGGCATCTCTCACTGTTTCGGGCAGGGAAATCCAGCACATCAGTCACATGACGGTGAGACTCGTGACCGGCCGTCGCGAAACGCGCGCCTGGAGCGCGCTGTCCCGGCAGACCGCGCCGGACCAGCCACGCAAGGCGGACCGGAACTTTGAGTCATTCGACTGTTCCCGCCCAGGCGCATCTGGACGATCCTGAACCTCGGCCCGTACGACCTGGTTCTGAGCCTTCCCGGAGGATCCGTGAACCCCACTCCCGTCGTCTTCATCCATGGCGCGTGGCTCCACGCGTCGTCGTGGGAGTCATGGAACGAGCGCTTCTCCAGCTTCGGTTTCGCCGTCTGCGCGCCGGGCTGGCCAGGAGAGCCCGCCACGGTGGGCGAGGCCCGCCGGCATCCCGAGACGCTCCACGAGCTGGGGCTCGACGCGCTCACGGATCACTACGCGCGCATCGTCCGTTCCTTCGACACGCCGCCCGTGATCGTCGGCCACTCGGTGGGCGGGCTCATCGCGCAGCACCTCCTCGGCACGAACGCGGGCCGTGCCGCGGTCGCCATCGCTCCCGCCCCGGTCGGCCACGCGACCTCCCTGGAGTTCGGGGAGCCGTGGCCGGTGTCGATGGACGCCGGGAGGTTCCGGCGGCTGTTCGCCAACGCGGTCACCGAGCAGGAGTCGGCCGAGCTGTTCGAGCGCCACGTCGTTCCCGGGTCGCGCCGGCTGCTGGCCGAGCTGGGACACGGCGGCGCCGTACGGCACCCCCGGGCGGTCGTGGACCACGGCAACACCGGCCGCGGCCCGCTGCTGCTGATCTCGGGGCAGGAGGACCGGCTGGTGCCCGACCACGTCACCCGGGCCGTGTACAAGTCGTACGGCGACTCCACGGCCGTCAGCAGCCTCAAGCAGTTCCCGGACCGGGCCCATTCGCTGGTCGTCGACAGCGGCTGGCGGGCGATCGCCGACTACGTGCTGGTCTGGCTCGCCGAGCTGGGGGTGCGCGGGTGAGGAGAGGTCACGCGTCGCCGGCCTTGCCCAGAGCGTCGCGCAGCGCGGCCCGCGAGGTGATGCCCAGTTTCGGGAAGACGCGGTAGAGATGGGAGCTGACGGTGCGCGGGGACAGGTGCATACGTTCGCCGATCTCCTTGTTCGTCAGCCCGCTCGCGGCCAGCTCGGCGATGCGGCGTTCCTGCCAGGTCAGCGCGGTCAGGGACGACATCGAGGCCCGGGCGGGTGCCCCCGAGGCGCGCAGCTCGGCCTGGGCGCGTTCGGCCCAGCCGGTGGCGCCGAGCCGTTCGAAGGACTCGGCGGCGCGGACCAGGACGGGCCGTGCGGTCTTGGGCCCCTGGGTGTGCCTGAGCCGGAGGCCGTGGGCCAGGCGGATGCGCGCCAGCTCGAACGGGAAACCGGCCGCGGCCGGGTGGGCTTCGGCCCGCGCGTACATGTCCTCGGCCTCCTTCTCGTCGGCGGCCGTCATCGCCAGGGCGCCGTACGTGATGAGGGCCAGCCGGGGGGAGACGCCGGGCAGGCCGGCGTCGGAGGCGGCCTGGGCGTGCCGGCGGGCCTGCTCCAGCCGGCCCGTGTGCACGGCGGCCTCGACCAGGTCGAGCAGCGTGCGTGAGGCCTGATGGGCGCAGTGCTCGAACGATCCCGGCGGCGTGATGCCGATGGCGTACAGGTAGGCGGCTTCGTAGTCGCCCTCGCTCAGGGACGCCGCCGTGCCGATGGCGTCGGCGATCTGGGTCAGGAATCCCACGCCGCGCGGGCGGGCCCAGGCGTCCAGGACGGCCTGCAGCTCCCTGGCCCGTTCGACCTGGCCGCGCATGGCTGCCAGGAGCCCCAGGTAGGCGCGGGTGTGGTGGGCGAACAGCGCGTATCCGTGGGACGTGGTCAGCTCCAGCGCGCGTTGTCCCGTCCGTTCGGCGTCGTCCCACTCGCCGGCGGCCACCTGGTCGAGCATGATCAGGTGCAGCATGGTCATGCCGCTGGCCACGGCGCCGGTTCGCGCCTCACGGTCGGCGGCGCGCTGCAGGTAGGGGCGGTACCGGCGCAGCGTGTCGACGTGGTAGGCGGCGACGGCCAGGCGCGAGACGTCCCACGGTTCCAGCTCCGGGAGGCGGGCGAACGCGCGCTCGACGCGCTCGTGCACGCCCGCGCCGTGCCGGACGACGTCGCTCCACGCGTCGCGGTAGATCGCCGAGCGGGTGTCGACCCGCTCCCCCAGGGAGTCCATGAGCTGCCCGGTGCGGTCCCACAGCGCGGCGTCGCCGGCGTACTGGCTGATGGCCAGCAGCACGTTCACCAGCCGGGTGAGCACGTCGGCGGGCTCGTGCGCGCCGTCTTCCCGCAGACGCTCGATCGCCGCCGCGACCTGGCGATGCGCGGAGCGTACGTCGCCGTCTTCGTACAGGGCCACGTAGGCCGAGGTGACGACCGTGGCGGGGGACTCGCGCGCGCCCGGCGGCAGGTCCGCGCGGACGAGTTTCTGCGCCTGGTCCAGGAGCGCGGCGTGTCCGGCGATGAAGGCGGCGTCGCCGAGCCGCCTGGAGCGGTCGGCGGGGCTCTCGCTCAGCTCCGCCGCGCGGGTCAGCCAGGCCACGGCTGCTACCGCGCCGCCGCGCCGGGTCGCCGAGTCGGCCGCGGCCTCCAACGCGGCTGCCACCTCCTCGTCGGGATCCACGATCGAGGCCGCCAGGTGGCGGGCGCGCCGCTCGACGTCGTCGCGGTGCACCCGCGCGAGCTCGGCGTGTGCCGCGCGGCGCTGGTTGGGTGTCGCCAGCTGAACGACGGTGGTGCGGATCAGCGGGTGCCGGAAGACGAGGTCGCCGGTGGCGGGGTCGGTGTCCAGGAGGCCGGCCGCGACCGCTTCGTCGGCCTCGCGCATGCGGTAGCGGGCGCCGGGGGCGTGGCTGCCGGCCGGTCCCGCCCCGACGCCGTCGAGGGCGCCGCGCAGCAGTTCCTCGCGTACGGCACCGGCCAGGCGTTCGATACGGATGCCGTAGACGTGCTGCAGACGGCGCGACAGCGGGACGTTGCCGAATCCGAGGAGTTCCTCGGCCGTGCGGCCGGTGTGGGAGCCGCTCAGGTAGGCGGGCAGTTCCAGCAGCGCCAGAGGGTTGCCCCTGGCGTGCTCCAGGACGATGCGCCGCGTCCGCGAGTCGAGCTGCGGGTGGCGCATGTCCAGCAGGTGCCCGGCCGCCTCCTCCGACAGGGCCGCCACCGGGAGCTCGGGAAGCGCGGCCGTGTCGAACCGCGAGCCGACGTCGGACCGTACGGCGATGAGCATCTTCACGGAGCTGCCGCTGAGCCGGCGGCCCACGAACCCGCACACCTCGGCGCTGGAGGCGTCCATCCACTGACCGTCGTCGAGCAACAGCAGCAGCGGCTTCTCCGACGCCGCCAAGGACAGCAGGTCGAGGACGGCGATGCCGAGGGACATGACCGACGGCGCCTTGCCCTCGCGCAGCCCGAAGACGACGTCGAAGACGGCACGGTGGCCTTCGTCGAGCCCGGCCGCGTGGGGCAGCAGCGAGTACAGCAGCTGGTGCAGGCCGGCGAAGGGCAGCTCCACCTCCGCCTCGACCCCGGCGGCGCGAATCACCCGGTGGCTGTCCGGGGCCGCGAGGCCGGCCACGTGGTCGAGCAGGGCGCTCTTGCCGACCCCGGTCTCGCCTCTGAGGATGAGGGCCTGCCCCCCGGTGGCCGTCATGAACGCCGACAGTTCTCCTTGGACGTCATCCCGGCCCACCATTGTCGAGACGAGCGACTCCACGCTTCCCTCACTTCTTCAGGTATGGCGATCAGGCCAGAGCCGTTGGCCGCCAAGCTCACGCTGACAAAAATGGACTTTGGGCCCATAACGGTGACCGTCGCCGCAGCGGCAGGAGTGGCCCACCGCCGGGTCCACCGCCGGGTCCACCGCCGGGTCCACCGCCGCTTCGCCGTCCGCGAAGACCTCGGTCACGGGTCTCCTTTCCGTACGGCGCGGCCGGGCAAGCCCGCCCCCGGTGCGACCCTAGGCGCCGCCTGCACACGAACTGCCGACGACGCGTATACAGGCCATGGCAGGGCTGCTCAGGAGGGGGCCGCCGCCCGGCGAGGAGCCGTCCACCGGCGGCTGTACGGCCCGCGCCGGCGCGGGCCCGGCCTCGGCGCATACGCGTCGTCAACGGTTCGCATGCAGCCGGCACCTATGGTCGTGCGCCATGTCGAGTCACCCCATAACCCTCGAACCGCCGGAGACGCCGGCCCTTCCCGATGACCACACCCCCGTGGCGCGGGAGGACAGTGGCGGTGTCCTGGAACTGCTCGAACGCATCGGATCCGTCGTCGTGCCGGTCGCGGTGGCGCTCTACGCGGTCCTCTACATCGGCATCGAGCAGATGTACGCCGTCTTCGGCGTCAACCCGCAGCAGGTGGGCGTCGACCAGGCGGTGCTGCTCGGCCGTATGACGAGCACACTAGTTCTGCTCCTGCTGGCCGCCTTCCCGCTGCTCGGCGTGGTCGTCGGCGTGTGCTGGCTGATCGACAGGATGACCCGCGGTGCGGCGAGCAGGCTCGTACGGAGGATCCGGGAACGGCCGTGGATCGCCGCGGCGCTGGCCGCACTGTGGTGCGGGGCGACGTACTGGGGCATCTTTCGCCTTTTCGGGGAGCTGGATCTGTTCT
The DNA here is from genome assembly GCF_053586935.1 of Nonomuraea sp. NPDC003727. Taxonomy (NCBI): domain Bacteria; kingdom Bacillati; phylum Actinomycetota; class Actinomycetes; order Streptosporangiales; family Streptosporangiaceae; genus Nonomuraea; species Nonomuraea sp. NPDC003727. Next base: position 184,131 of record NZ_JBSFNE010000001.1, on the reverse strand, counting down.
TCATGGTGATCGTCGCCGTGGGGCTCGGCGTGCTGGCCTTCCTGGTTCCGTTCCGGCTGCTGCGCCGCAAACCGGTCGGGCGCGCCGGGGCGAAGGTGATCGTCGGTGGAATGACCGGGGTGGGCCTGGGCTTCCTGCTCATCCTGGGGCTGGTCGAGGGCGCGATCGAGGTCCAGAACAGCGGCCAGGCCAACGAACTGCTGAACGCCGTCGGCTTCCAGGACCAGTGGGCGGTGGTCAAGAGCGCCGAGGACGACAAGCCGCTCTACGACGGCCGCTGGATGATGCTGCTGGGCGAGAGCGACGGCACGTACCTCCTGTACGACTGCGACAAGCTGGAGACCCTCCGACGGCCGATGGAGACCACCAACCTCGGTCAGATCCAGCTCGATCCCGAACGTGAGGCGGGCTTCACCTGCGGTGGCCTGGCCCAGCAGAGCACCCCGTAACAGGCACTACGCCCTGACGCGCCCCGACCGGCTCGTCGGCGTCGTCCTGTACGACAGCGCCCCGGTGACGGGCCACGAGCACGTCGCCGAGGCGGCGCGCGCCATGGAGGCGTTCGTGCGAAGCCCGTCAACCACTGCTTTCGGACGCCCAGTTCCGTACGGCGGGAGCGTACCCGGCCGGCTTGTCCCCGACCTTGACGCCCGGACTGACCAGCCAGTTCTGATAGTCCGGCGTGAACATCCGGTAGACCGACGGGGGCGGCACGGAACTCGCCTCGTCCAACTCGGCGCGCAGCTCGGCCGGCAGCTCGAAGTCGAGGGCCGTCATGTTGGCGTCGAGCTGGTCCGCGCTGCTCGCCCCGACGATCGCCGAGGCGACCCCTGGCTGGGTGGCGACCCAGTTGAGCGCGACCTGGGCCATCGTCACGCCGAGCTTGCCGGCGACGCTCTCGACCGCCGCCAGCAGCCGCCAGTCCCGCTCTGTCCACGAGTGCCCGGAGGAGCCCGCGCCGCTGAGCCGGCCGTCCCCGGCCAAGCCCTGGTCGGCGCTCCGGTACTTGCCGGTGAGGAAGCCGCCGCCGAGCGGGCTCCATGCGGTGATGCCGAGTCCCAGGCTCTGCCCCATGGCGACGTGCTCGAGTTCGATCGCCCGGTCGACGAGGGAGTAGGGCAGTTGCAGGCTGACCACCGGTACGAGGGAGTGGGCCTCGGCGAGGGTCTGGGCCCGCGCCGCGTACCAGCCGGGCACGTCGGACAGGCCCGCGTAGCGGGTCTTCCCGGCCCTGGTGAGGTCGTCGAAGGTCCGCATGACCTCCTCGACGGGGGTGATCCGGTCCCAGGTGTGCAGCAGGAAGAGGTCGATGTAGTCGGTGCGCAGGCGGCGCAGTGACGCCTCGACCGCGCTGATCATGTGCTTGCGGCCGTTGCCGCCCGCGTTCGGATCCCCGGGGGCGACGCTGTTGGTGAACTTGGTGGTGAGCACCATCCTGTCGCGCACCTTGGCTTCCGCGATGAGGTTGCCGAGGATGGTCTCGCTCTCGCCGGCGGTGTAGAAATCCGCGGTGTCGATGAGGTTCCCGCCCGCTTCGAGATAGCGGCGGAAGATCGGGCGGGCCTCCTGCTCGGTCTTGCCGTACGCGGCGTGGAAACCGCCGGTGCCGAAATTCATCGTGCCCAGCGCCAGCCGGCTGACGCGCAGTCCGGAACGTCCGAGCAGGTAGTAGTGGTCCATGGACATGAGGGTGCCACTCCGTTCGCAAGCGGATTCGAGGGCGTCGGGTCGAACACGCGTCAGCTTGCGCATCGAAAAATGGACTGTCAAGTCCAAAAACCGCCTGTATTCGTCACTGTCTTGACAGGTGACGAAAGATGCTGCGAGCATCGTCACCAGTCAGACCGGTGACGAAAATGGGCGCGCCCGGTCGTCCCGCGTTCTGCTTGGCGGGCTTCACCACGGAAGGGAGCATCCAGGTGTCCAGGTCGAATCCCATGAGAGTGTTGTCGGTGGCCGTGCTCGTGATGGCGGTCGCCCTCGCCTGCTTCGCCCAGGTGTGGTGAGCGCGAACAGGCCGGACGGCGGGCGGGGCGACAGGTCGCGTCCGCCGCTCCCCGGGGCCGAGCCCCTGTCAGGGCGAGGCAGGCTTGCCGGCACGCAGGTGGGCGATGCCCATGTCCAGGGCGGCTTCCAGATGGTCGGTCTCGCCGGTGGACATCTGGATCAGCACGCCGCCCTGGATGCCGGCGAGCAGGGCGGCCGCCGCGCGGTCGGGGTCCAGGCCCGGGTCGATCTCGCCGGCGTCCTGCATGTGCCGTACGCCGGCGGCGATCTCGGCCTGCCAGCGGTGCATCAGCTCGGTGACCACGGCCTGTGCGCCGGGCGTGCGGCTGCCCAGCTGTGACGTGACGGAGTTGAGCGGGCACCGGCGGCCCTGCCGCCGGTAGCGGTCGACGACCTTGTCGCGCCACGACTGCCAGGCGGGCCAGGAGGTGAGGTCGCCGAGCTGGGGCCGCTGGTCCTCCAGCACCCGGTCGGCCTCGAGGCGGGCCACGGCCTGCAGCAGTTCCTCCCGGCCGCCAGGGAAGTAGTGGAAGAGCTGGCTCTTGCTCGTCGCCGTCCTGGCCAGCACGTCGTCGAGCGTCGTGGTGGCCACGCCGTGCTCGCGGATGTGCGCTGCCGCGCCCTCGAGAATGCGCTGCCGCGTCGCGGCTCCCTTGCGGGTCAGCGTGCGCATGACCGCCCTCCAGACTGGACTTGCCGGTCCATGCTAGCTGGGGTGCGCGTCAAGCCCGGCGCTCATCGCGGGCTCCCGATGGACGAACGCTGGTGAAACGTCGTATCCGGGCACTTTCGATAGGGTCGCGCACGGCTGGGAGGAGACAGCCGAGGACACCGAGGTAGGAGTGCCGCACCATGCCGCTTTTCGGACGGGAAGCCGAGCTGAAGGCCCTGGCCGAGCTCATCGACGACCCCGGAGGCGGCAGCGGCGTTCTCATCCGGGGGGAGGCCGGCATCGGGAAGTCCGCGCTCGTGGCGGCGGCCGTCTCCGCGGCGGCGACCGCGGGTCTGCGCGTGCTGACGACGACCGGTGTGGAGGCCGAGCAGCACCTCGCTTACGCCGGGTTGCACCAACTGCTGTACCCGGTCAGAGCGGGCGTGGGCGCGCTGCCGGTCACGCAGCGTGACGCCCTGCGCGGCGCGTTGGGCCTCGCCGAAGCGGCCGAACCCAGCGCCTACCTCGTCGGCCTGGCCACGCTGACCCTGCTCGCCGAGGCGGCCGCCGTCCGGCCGGTGCTGGTCGTGGCCGAGGACGTGCACTGGCTCGATCGCGCCAGCGCCGACGTCCTCGCCTTCGTGGCGCGCCGGATCGAGTCCGAGCCCGTCGTCATGGTCGCGACGCTCAGGGAAGGTGAAGGCGAGCGTGCGCACGTGCAGGACGCCGGGCTGTCCCCGATGCCCGTTGACAGGCTCTCCGACGAGGTCGCCACCGAGCTCCTGGACTCGATCGCCCCCGGCCTCACCCCAGCGGTCCGGGTGCGGCTGCTGGAGGAGGCCGCGGGAAACCCGCTGGCGCTGACCGAACTGCCGGCCGCCCTGGGACACCACGACGGCCTGGCGCCGTCGCCGGGCGGGCCGGGTCCGGTGCTGCCGCTGAGTGAGCGGCTCGAGCGGGCGTTCACCGCCCGGGTAGCCGCCCTGCCGGCTACGGCCCGCACCGCCCTGCTGGTCGCGGCGCTCAACCAGAGCGATTCGGTCGCCGAGACGCTCGCGGCCACGGGCCTGATCCTGGGGTCGACGGCCGAGCCGGAGATCCTCGCACCGGCCGCCGACGTCCGGTTGATCGAGCTCGCCATCGGCACGGTGACGTTCCGCCATCCCCTGATGCGGTCGGCCATCGCGGCGGCTGCGACGCTCGCCGAACGCCGGCAGGCCCATCTGGCTCTCGCCGGGACGCTGCACGAGCAGCCGGACCGCAGGGCCTGGCACCGGGCCGCCGCGACGGCCGGAGCCGACGAGGGCGTGGCGGCCGAGCTGGACCGCGCGGCCGACCGGGCCCGGCACCGGGGCGGGGTCGCCGCCGCGATCGCGGCGCTGGAGCAGGCGGCCCGGCTGAGCGAGGGGCAGGACCGGAAGGCGCACAGGCTGCTGAGCGCGGCCGAGCTCGCGGTCGAATCCGGCAGCCGCGCCACGGCCGAGCGTCTGGTGCGCGACGCACAGGCCCTCGAGCTGTCGCCGCGCCGGCGGGCCACCGCCGCCTGGTTGCTCAGCGGCTTCGAGGACGGGGTGCGCGAGGACGTCTCCCGCGTGTCAGAGCTGGCCGAGCTGGTCGCGTCGGTGGCAGCCGACGGGGAGGTGGAGCCGGCCGTCCGGATCCTGTGGGGCGCCGCCATGCGCTGCTTCTGGTCCGAACCAGGTCCGGCCGCGCGCCGCTCGCTGCTGGGCGTGGCCGACCGGCTGCCCGTTCCTGCCGACGACCCGCGCATGGTCGCGGTCGCCGCGTACGTCGCGCCGTTCGAGCGGGGCGGCATCGCGCTCGACCTGCTGCGCGAACTGGCCGGCGGGGCCGGTGCCGCCCCTGAGACCGACCGCTACCTGGGCAGCGCGGCCCTGCAGGTCGGGGCGTTCGACCTGGCTGCCCGCTTCTCCGCGGCGGCCGCGCCCGGCCTGCGTGCTCAGGGCCGGCTCGGGCTGCTTCCCCGGGCGCTGGCCGTGCAGGCGTGGAGCCGGGCCCGGCTCGGTGACCTGACCACGGCCGTCCCGGTCGCGGCGGAGGCCGCCAAGCTCGCCCAGGAGACCGGGCAGCCGTTCATGTACGGGCTGGCCACGGCCGTCCAGGCCGAGATCGCCGCGTTGAGGGGCGACCACGGGCAGGCCGGAACACTCGCCGACGAGGCCGAACGGGTCGCGCTTCCCGCCGGCGCCCGGCCCGTCCTGGCCACCGTCCAGCTCGCGCGCGGGCTCGCGGCCATGAGCGAGGAACGCTTCGACGACGCGTTCGCCGCCCTGAGCAGGATTCTCGATCCCGCCGACCCCGCCTACCAGCTGGCCCTGCGCGCGTACTGCCTCGCGGAGCTCACCGAGGCCGCCGTGCGAGCCGGGCGGACCGCCACCATGCGGGACATCCTGCACGGCCTGGAACCGCTGGCCGCGTCGACGCCGTCACCGGCGCTGCACATCGGGCTGCGCTACGCGCGCGCCGTACTCGCCCCGAACGAGGAGGCGGAAAAGCTGTTCACGGCCGCGCTGCGGGCGGACCTGACCGGGTGGCCCGCCGAACGCGGACGCCTCCATCTGGCGTTCGGCGAATGGTTGCGGCGGCAGCGCCGGGCCGCGGAATCCCGGACGCACCTGCGCACCGCCAGGCAGACCTTCGACGCGCTCGGTATGGCCGCATGGGGCGAGCGCGCACGACGGGAGCTGCGCAGCGCGGGGGAGTCGAGCCCGAACCGGGACCCGGACGCGCGGGAGAAGCTCACGCCGCACGAGCTGAACATCGCGCAGCTGGCCGCAGAGGGGCTGACGAACCGGGAGATCGGGCACCGGCTGTACCTTTCTCACCGCACTGTCGGCACCCACCTGCACCGGATCTTCCCCAAGCTGGGGGTGAGCTCCCGGGCCGATCTCGCGTGGATGCTGAAGACTCTCGAGGAAAGGTCTTCCCGATGAGGGCGCCCTGCCGGTGACCCCACCGGCATCCGGCGCCCGGGCCGTGGTCACCGAGCTGACGCGGCGCTGACAGGCCGGGAACGCCGCCGGCGTGCGGCACGTGCCGGCCGGTGCAGCGGCTCAGACGAGTGAGGTGTCAGCCGCCGTCCTGATCCGGGCGTACATCCTGCGCAGGCCGGGACCGGGTTCCAGGCCCAGATCGTCGTCCAGCAGCCGGGCGATCAGACGGTAGGCCGACAGCGCCTCCTCGCGGCGGCCGTCGCGGTCGAGGGCCCACATCAGCAACTCCCACAACCGCTCGCGATAAGGCTCCGCCGCCGTCGCGAGCCTCAGTTCGGCGATCGCCTCGCCACAGTCGCCCCGCTCGATGTCGATCGCCCAGCGCTCCTCGACGGCTGACGCGCGCAGCTGTTCGAGCCAGGCGCGGCGGCCCTCGAAGAAGGCTCCGCTCAGCCCGTCCAGCGCCGGTCCGCGCCACAGCGCCAGCGCGCCGCGCAGCAGCCGGGAGGCCTCCGCGATCTTCCCTTGCTCGCGGGCCTCCCTGGCGGCGGCGGTGGTCTGCCTGAACACCGTCACGTCCACCGCGCCGGGGTCCACGACCAGCTGGTAGCCCCGGCTCGCCGACCTGATCCCCGCCTCGGTGCCCAGCCCGGCCGAACCGCCGTCAGCCAGCACCCGGCGCAGGCGGGAGACGTAGATACGCGTGCTCACGACGGCGCTGCGCGGCGCCTCGCGGCCCCACAACGCGCTCACGATCTCGTCGAGCGAAACCTGACGCCCCTCGCTCAGCAGCAGCAGGGCGAGCACCCCCCGCTGTTGCGGAGACCCGACCTCCAGATCTTCCCCGCCGCTCCAGACCCTGATCGGACCCAGTAGCCCAAAGCTCACCCCGGCCATCGAGGTTCCCCCAACCCTCTCGCGCACCGCGACCGTCTGCCGCCCTGGAACCGTGCCAGGGCGTCTCTGACCGACCCTACTGACGCTCAGTCGGGCCTATCGCCGCATCGCCGAGCTTGTCAGCGGTCCGTAAGTTTTCCGTCCCCGGGACACCGGCCGGGCATGACGTACACGTACGGCGTCACGTGACGGTCGCGAAGGCGATCCGGCGGAACCTACCTTCTGCGACGTACTACCGCGGATCCGTGCGACAGGCCGGCCGCCTTGCAGTCTCGCGAAGGAAAGCGTCCCGATCGTGCTTGGAGAGCCGAATGCGTGCAGGTTCACCGTTCTCGGACCGCCCGGCCTCGACTGCGGCAGCACGCGGCTGAGCCTCGGCGCGCCGCAGCAACAGGCCGTCCTGATGGTGTTGCTGGCCAACAGCGGCAGCTTCGTGCGGATGGGTGAGCTGGTCGACGGCCTCTGGGGCGAGCAGGCGCCGGCCACCGGCGAAGCCGTCGTCCGCACCTACATCTCCCGCATCCGGCGACTGCTGTCCGAGCACGGGCTGGGCTCGGCGATCAGCTCCCAGTCCGGGAGTTACCTGCTGGACCCGTCGCTGTTCGCGTCGGACGCCACCGAGTTCGCCACCATGGTCGAAACCGCCAGGGAAGAGCGCGCGGGCGGGCATGTCGCCGCGGCCGCCAAGTGCCTGGAGCAGGCGCTCGACCTCTGGACGGGCACGGCGCTGGCCGGGGTCCCCGGCGAGGCCGCCGAACGTGAGCGGTTCCGGTTGGAACGGCAGAAACTGATCGCCACCCAGGAGCTGCTGCAGCTCCGCCTCGAACTGGGGGAGCATGCCGAGGTGGTGGCCGAGGTCCCGCTGCTCATCGAGCGGAACCGGCTCGAAGAGCCGTTGTACGAGATCTACCTGCTCGGCCTGTACCGCAGCGGCAGGCGGGCAGAGGCGCTCGAGGTCTACAGGATGCTCTATGACCTGCTGGGCAAGGAACTGGGCGTAAGCCCGGGACCGCGGCTGCGGGAGATCCACGACAGGATCCTCCGGGCCGACGCGGACCACGACGACGAGCTCGCCCCCGCCCCGTGGGCCGAGCGGCCCGCCGTACACCACCCGGAGGAGCCGCCGGCCTCGCCTGAGCCGGCAGGCACGAAGCCGGAGTGGTCCGCCGATCGGCAGTTCGTCGGGAGGGGCGCGGAACGCGCCGCCTTCCAGGACCTGCTGAAGACGAGCCGTGGGGAACGTCCGGGTCTTCTCTTCGTCCGGGGACCCGCCGGCATCGGCAAGTCGACGCTGCTGCGCAAGCTCGCCGACGACGCCGCTGCCGCGGGCCGGCGGGTACGGCACCTGCACGGCTCGGCGACCGCGCAAGCGCGCGAACACCTCGAACGGTTCGCGGAGGAGCTCTCCGGCGTCTCCGGCGCGGTTCTCCTCATCGACTCCTTCGACGAGCTGGGAGACGTCGAACCGTGGCTGCGCGGCGAGTACCTCCGGCGGCTGCCCGGCGACACGATCATCGTGGTGGCGGGCCGGAGCGGGCCGAGCGCCGCCTGGCTCACCGATCCGGCCTGGGCAGGGACGATCGTGACCCGGCACCTCGCAGCCCTCACAGCCGAAGAGTCGGCCGCGCTGGTAGCGGCCCGCGGCGTCGACCCCGGCCTCCGGAGGTCCATCGTGGACTTCGCCGCCGGCAACCCGTTCGCCCTGTCGCTGGCTGCGGAGGTCGGCAGGAGCATGTCGGCCACGGGAACGCCGTCGCGCCGTGACGCCGTGCGGTACGTGGTCGACAACGTGCTCGCGCTGCTGGCCGGTGGCGTGCCGACGGACGCGCACCGGTCGGCGCTGTACGTGTGCGCGCACGCCCGCCACACCACCGAGGACCTCCTCAGGGCGGCGGTGCCGGGCGGCCGGGCAGCGGAGCTGTTCGACTGGCTGCGCGCGCGACCGTATGTCGAAACCGCCGCCCGCGGCCTGGAGATCAACGGTGTGCTGCGCGAAGCCCTCGACCACGACCTGTGGTGGCGGGACCCCGTCGGCTACGAGCGGATGCACCGGCGGATCCGCCATTACGTCATGGGCCGGCTCCTGCGCGACGCCCGGGACCCCCACGCGTGCGTGGCGGTCATGCGGACGATCGGCCATCTGCGCCGGCGCGGCGGGATCGTGCACCGGTACGTCTCGCGGGTGGGCGAGGAGGATCTGCGGTCGTCCCGGGCGACCCCCGCCGACCACGACGAACTCGTCACCATGGCGCGCGAGACCCATGGCGAGCTCACGGCCGCGTCCGTCCGGTTCTGGCTGGGCCGCGAGCCAGGGGCCTTCTCCCTGCTGCGGTGCCGCAGGAGCAAGCGGCTGCGTGCCTTCATGAGCTGGCTGACCCTGCGGACGCCGGAGCGGGAAGACCTGGAGGCCGACCCCGTCGTGGGGGAGATCTGGCACGACGTGAGCCGGCGGATGACGGTGCCCCCAGGCGCGCACATCGCGATCGCGCGGCATCTGGTCTGCCCTGCCCTCGAGGCCATGCCGTCTCCCGTCACGGACGTGTTCCAGGCGCGGATGATGCGCGGTTGGCTGCACGAACCGGGCTTGGCGGCCTCGTACCTGGTCGTCGCGAACGGCCGGTGGTGGCGGCCGTTGATGGAGTATCTGGGCCAGTACGAGGTGGAGCGCGGGCGCGCGGACCATCCGTACGCGATCTTCGGCCACGACTGGCTGGCCGAGCCGCCGGAGGAATGGCGAGACCACCACCTGGACGAGGAGCTGCCGTCGGAACGGCACCTGAACCTGTTCCTCCGCCAGGACGCATGCGGCGGCGACGACCGATGAAACCTCCTGTGCGGCGGTGCGCACGCCGGAACGCCGTCTTCCGTCGCCCGATTGCGCGGCTCGGAGTCACCTGTCAGGCTGGTGACGTGAAGCACGTCTTCCTGTGCGGCAACCCCGCGCTCGACCTCGCCTGCACGCTCCGCGCGCGCCGCACGGAGCGCGTCGAGACGCTCGACGTCCCCGGCCGGCTCGACGCCTGGTACCTGGAGTCCGGCATCGTCGACGCCGTGTCCCCCTCGCGGGAAGCGGATCTGGCCCAGGCGGTGGCCGTACGCGAGGCCATCTACGCGCTGGTCACCGCCCGGCTCGCCGGTGACGGATACGACGACAAGGCGCTCGCCCTGGTGAACGGGATCGCGCGCAAGCCGCCGGCGGCGCCCCAGCTCACGGCCAAGGGGCGGTGGGTCGAGGCGACCCCCGCGCAGGCGCTGTCCACCGTGGCCCGGCACGCCGTCGAGCTGCTCAGCGGGCCGGAGGTGCCGCTGATGAAGGAGTGCGCCAACCCCGAGTGCACCAAGATCTTCATCGATCGGTCGCGCGGCGGACGCAGGGAGTGGTGCGGCATGGAGTCGTGCGGCAACAAGATCAAGGCAGCTGCTTACCGGGCGCGCAAGAAGGACGCCCGGACGGCCGGCACGCGCTGATTCCGGCGGCTGCTATGGTGATAGACGCTTGAGATCAGAAGCTAGGAGACCAGACATGGCAGGTGACGACGACATCTCCGGGTGATACCGGAGGTTGATCGGCCCCGGCAGGCGCACATGATCGCCGCCGGCGTGGCCGCTGGTCGTCGTTCCCCGAATCCCTGTCTCCTTGCCGGGCCACTTCGTCGCGCCCGCGCGTTCTCGTACGAGGTCTCTCGCATGTCCGATGCGTTCATCGTCTGCTCCCACCTGTCCTTCTCCTGGCCTGACGACACGCCCGTCTTCAGCGACCTGTCCTTCACCGTGGGCGGCGGCCGTACCGGCCTCGTCGCCCCGAACGGTGCGGGCAAGAGCACGCTGCTCAAGCTGATCGCCGGCGAGCACCTGCCCCGTGGCGGCAGCGTGTCCGTCGACGGCGTGCTCGGCTACCTGCCGCAGAGCCTGCCCCTCACCGGCGACCTGACCGTGGCCGAGGTCCTCGGCATCGCCCCCGTGATCGCCGCGCTGGACGCCATCGAATCGGGCGATGCCGGCGAGGAGCACTTCACCACGATCGGCAACGACTGGGACATCGAGGAGCGCACCCGTGCCCAGCTCGACCGGCTCGGGCTCGGCGACCTCGCGTTCGACCGCACGCTGCGCACGCTGAGCGGTGGCCAGGTCGTGTCGCTCGGCCTGGCCGCGCAGCTCCTCAAGCGGCCCGACGTCCTGCTGCTCGACGAGCCGACGAACAACCTCGACCTCGGCGCGCGGCGCAGGCTCCACGACGTGCTCGGCGACTGGAACGGCTGCCTGCTCGTGGTCAGCCACGACCGGGCGCTGCTCGACCGTATGGACCGCATCGCCGAGCTGGACCGGGGCGAGGTCCGCTTCCACGGCGGCAACTTCACGGCCTACGAGGAGGCCGTACGCACCGAGCAGGAGGCCGCCGAGCGCAGCGTGCGCAGCGCCGAGCAGGAGCTCAAGCGCGAGAAGCGGGAGATGCAGCAGGCTCGCGAGCGGGCCGAGCGCCGGGCGAGCAACGCCGCCCGCAACCTCAAGAACGCCGGACTGCCGCGCATCTTCGCCGGGAACATGAAGCGCGGCGCCCAGGAGGCCGCGGGGCGGGCGGGCCAGACGCACGCCGCCCGCGTGAGCGACGCCAAGGCCAGGCTCGACGAGGCAGGGCGTGCTCTGCGCGACGATCAGAAGATCGCGCTGCTACTGCCCGGGACCAACGTCCCCGCAGGCCGCACGGTCTTCCACGGCGAACACCTTCAGGCCCGCGGCCTGTTCGCCGAGCCCGGCATCGACCTGGTGATCCGGGGACCCGAACGCATCGCGCTGACCGGCCCCAACGGCGCGGGCAAGTCCACCCTGCTGCGCCTCATCAACGGCGAGCTGGAGCCGGACGGCGGCACGACCAGGCGAGCCGACGGCCGGGTGGCCTACCTGTCGCAGCGGCTGGACCTGCTCGACGTCGAGCGCACCGTGGTCGAGAACCTGGCCGCGTTCGCGCCCGGCATGCTGGAAGCGGAGCGGATGAACCTGCTGGCCCGCTTCCTGTTCCGGGGCGCCCGTGCCCACCTGCCGGTCGGGGTGCTGTCGGGCGGCGAACGGCTGCGCGCCACCCTCGCGTGCGTGTTGTGCGCCGAGCCGGCGCCCCAGCTGCTGCTGCTCGACGAGCCCACCAACAACCTCGACCTGGTCAGCGTGGGGCAGCTGGAGAGCGCGCTCAGCGCGTACGAGGGGGCGTTCGTGGTGGTCAGCCACGACGAGCGGTTCCTCGCGGAGATCAAGGTGGAGCGCTGGCTAGAGCTGTCCGGGGGGCGGCTGCTGGAGACCGGGGCGCCCGCCGGTGAGTGACGCGCTGCTCGCCCGCGATCTCGTACGGACGCTGGGCGCGCGGCGCGTGCTCGACGGCGTCTCGCTCACCGCCGCACCCGGCCACCGGATCGGGCTGATCGGCGAGAACGGCGCGGGCAAGTCCACCCTGCTGCGGCTGCTGGCCGGGGCGGACGAGCCGGACTCCGGCACCGTCGTACGGCCCGCGGACCTGGGCTTCCTGCCCCAGGAGGCGCCGTTCGCCGGCGACGCCACGGTCGCCGACGTGCTCGACGACGCCCTGCGAGAGGCCCGTACGGACCTGGCCGAGCTCGACCGGCTCACCCGGGCGCTCACCGAGGCCCCGGACGACGCCGCTCTGCTCGAAGCGTATGGGGCCCGGCTCGACCAGGCGCAACAACGCGATTCCTGGGACGCCGACCGACGCGCGGAGATCATCCTCGACCGGCTCGGCCTGGGCGGCGTGCCGTACGGACGCGCGCTCGCGTCGATGTCAGGCGGGCAGCGCGGGCGGCTCGCCCTGGCGGCGCTCCTGATCAGGCAGCCCGCCGCGCTGCTGCTGGACGAGCCCACCAACCACCTGGACGATGCCGCCGCGGTGTTCGTGGAGGAGCAGCTGCGCGGCATGACAGGGGCGGTGGTCGTGGCCAGCCACGACCGGGCGTTCCTGGACGCGGTCTGCACCGACCTGGTCGATCTCGACCCGGCGGTGGACGGGCCCGTCCGGTACGGAGGCGGGTACGGCGCGTACCTGGCCGAGAAGCGCGCCGAGCGCGAGCGCTGGGAGCGGCGCCACGCGGAAGAACAGCAGGAACTCGGCGAGCTGCGCCGCGCCGTCGCGGTGACGGCGCGGCAGCCGGCGACGGACGGCTTGCGACGCGACAACGAGAAGATGGGATACGGGCACCGCGCAGGACGCGTGCAGCAGCAGATCTCGCGGCGGGTCCGCAACACCGCCCGCCGGCTCGCCGAGCTGGAACGCGAGCAGGTCCCCGCCCCGCCACCCCCGCTCCGCTTCCACCCCCGCACCCTGGTCACCGTCGCCGCCGATGCCGCGGAGGCCACCCACGGTGCGGGCGCCGGTGCCGCGGAGGTGGCCCACGCCATCGCCGACGGTGCGGGTGCGGGTGCCGGTGTCGTGGAGGCGGCTCGCGCCATCGCTGACGGTGCGGGTGCCGGTGTCGTGGAGGCGGCCCGCGCCGTCGCCGACGGCGCGGGTGCGGGTGCCGGTGTCGCGGGGGCGGCCCACGCCATCGCCGACGATGCGGGTGTCGGTGCCGAGGAGGGCGCCTGCGATCCCCACGACGAAACCTTGCTGTCGCTGCGGGACGTGCGGGTGCCGGGACGGCTCTCGATCGACCGGCTCGACGTGGCGCCAGGAGAACGGCTGCTGGTCACCGGGCCGAACGGGGCTGGCAAGTCCACACTCCTGGCGGTGCTGGCCGGACGGCTGGACGCCGAGGGAGAGGTACGGCGGCGGCGCGGGCTGACCGTCGGACTGCTGGCCCAGGACACCGTGTTCGAGCGGCCGGACCGCACGGTGCGGGAGACGTACGAGCGGGCGCTCGGTCCGGAGCGCGCCGAGTCCGTACCGCTGCGCTCGCTCGGCCTGATCAGCCCGCGTGACGTGGACCTGCGCGTGGGGGAGCTGTCGGTCGGCCAGCGCCGCCGGCTCGCGCTCGCGCTGCTGGTGGCCGATCCTCCCGTGGTGCTCCTGCTCGACGAGCCCACCAACCACCTCTCACCCCGCCTGTCCGACGAGCTGGAAGAAGCCCTGGGCACCGACGGGCCCGGCGCGATCGTGATCGCCAGCCACGACCGATGGCTGCGCTCCCGCTGGCAGGGCCCCCACATCCACCTGCCGCCGACACGTACCGGGGGCCCTTTACCCGACCATGTGAAAGGCTGGTCGAGTGAGACCCCTGTTGCCCGCCTGGGGGACGAAGTCGGACAACCACTTCATCACCGCAGGACACTGCCTCCCGACCGGCAGGCCGTCCACCCTGCTCACCGACGGCAACGCCCTGGGTGACGTGGCCGGGCACCCGGACGCCGGAAAGATCATCGCCAAGGGCGTCATCAGCGGCGGAACCGATGCCGAGTCGGTCACCGGGCCGCTGCTCGAATGCGCCAACCACTTCACCGACATCAGGATCGCGACCCGCCTGTTCGGCGGCGACATCAAGAAGCGCAAGATCGGCTGACAATGCGGACAAGAGGGCATGTCGCGATCGTTGTGGCCGGCATTCTCTGCGTGGCCGGATGTGCTCGTCAGGCGCGGTGGTACGGCATCGAGTCCGCTGCCGTCGCGCCTGACGGCCGTACGGTCACCGCCACGATCGTCGTGGGCGTGCCCGGCCCTGACGGGAAGTCGTGCCGGGAGGTCACCGACACCGACGTGACGGAGTCGGCCGCGGAGGTGGTGATCGGCGTCGAGGTGCGCAACACCTGCGAACCCGTCTTCCCGTGGGAGAAGGCGCTGATGCAGAAGGGCATGGGGTACCCGTTGAACATCCAGCTCCAGCTGACGAAACCCCTGGGCGGGCGGCGCCTGGTCGATCGAGCGACAGGGCGGGAGCTGTCCTGAGGCGACGACTGAGCCGATGACGTGCGGGCTTGATCGCCCCAGGCGACGCGCGCACGCCATCCGCCTGATCACCCCGGAGCCGGAGCGCCCTCGCCAGAGGCTTTCCATGAGGTGGGATGGAGTTCGTGGATCGCGATCAGGGACGTTTCAGCTTCACCGCGAGGAAGGACGGCGCTCGGTGAAGCTTCTCGTAGGCGGCTTCGTCGATCTCCCTGAGATCGGCCGTGGGGCGCGGTTCGACCAGCTGCTCCAGCATGAACCCTGCGGCCAACAGCTCGCCCAGGAAGGTCTCCAACGGCAGCCGCTGGTAGTGGATCGAGAGCTTGCTGTCTCCGAGAGGCAGGTCTCTCCAGTCGTGGCTGAAGTACGAGCCTCCGAAGTGGCGCCAGTCGGCTGTGGGATGGGTGGTCGACACCAGGAGCCATCCACCTGGTCGCAGGACGCGACGTAGTTCACCCAGCAGCTGCGCACGGTTCCTGACGTGCTCGTACACGAGGGCGCAGACCACCCCGTCGAAGGATGCGTCAGCGGCGAAACCGAGTGGCTCTTCGAGATCATGGAGAAGGAGTTCTGCCTGGCCGTTCACGCGTGCTCGCGCGTGGCGCAGCAGGGTGGCGCTGCCTTCGATTCCGACCACCTGCGCGCCGCGGGCCGCGAGCTCGGCCGCGTAGTGGCCTGCCCCACAGCCGACATCCAGGATTCTGGACCCGGAGACATCGCCCGCGAGCCGCAGCATCGCGGGTCGGTCGGTATAGGCGTTGTAGGGGCTCGTCTCTGCATGTTCGGCGAAATGATCGCCGAGCGCGTCATGATAAGCGGTCGCCTTGTGCATCGGGACATCATGGCGTGGCCACGTGTTCGTCGCCATCGAGTTCCAGCCGAGATGGTGGATGGCGTCCTGGGTTCCTGCCATGGGTTCTGCAGGCCGCTTGGCGGAGCGTCCGGCGGTGCGGCGCACCTTCGTCGGCCTGCTGCTCGGTGAGCCGGGGATGAGGGACGAACCTCCGCACCGTCGGTATGGAGATCAGCCACCGCCAGGCGATCGTGAGAGTGGTACCGGTCCTTTTCGTTGGCTGCCTGAGCTGGAACGCCTTTGGCTGCCGCCCTTGGCCTCTTACACTCCCGGCATGGATCTGCGGCAGCTCACAGACAAGGTCGAAGCGGTATCGAGCGCCTATGCCCGCAAGCATGGGATATCCCGGGACGACACCTGGTTCCTGCTCAAGCTTCAGGAAGAAGTCGGTGAGCTGACGCAGGCGTTCCTCATGCGCTCTGGACAAGCCAGAGATAAGGGATGCTCTCCAGATGAGCTGGAACTGGGCTTTCGATCCGAGCTTGCGGATGTTTTGTCGCAGGTCCTGCTGATGGCGCGACATCACGGAGTCGATCTGGAGGCGGAGGTCGAGCGGAAGTGGATGCCGTGGCACCCCGATCGGCTTTCTATGCGGGATGCGAGCGGAACGGCATGCGCTGATCTGACAAGCGCTGGTTTGAACGGCGCCGTAGACCCCGTGTAGCGCCTGGAGCTGACAGCCGGAACCACTATGAGCGGCGGTGCCCCGGCCGACGGTTTCGAGGATCTTCGGTCGGTCATCGACGGCGACCGAACCCATGGGTCAGCCCCACCTCAGCCACCCATCCACCGGTCACGGCTGGTCGTGATCATCCCGGAGCCGGGCGCTCCCGCGGGAGGCATGGTTGTCTTTTCGCCATTGAGTGATTGCGCAAACGAGTGCTCCGAGCATCATCCCGAATCCCGCCTTTACCGTGATATCGAGCGTTTCGGAGCTCGCGGCGAAGGAACCGCCGAAGACGCCGGACGAGCTGACCAGAGCAAGAAGAAGCAAGGCCGCGCCGGTGCCTAAGAATCCAGTTCGGAAGGTCGTGAGTGCGGTGCCAGGGCTCATGATGGCACCCCATGTGGCGTTGCCGAGAACGGCCAGAGGGAGCAGGACGACGAGTGGGTCAAAGAAGGTCATCACAGCGGCTGATCGTAAAGCAGTGGTGACGGGACCGGAATGGCTGTGAAGACGGGTGGCACATCCCGATCGCGGCCCGAGTGGCGGGCGCACGCGGGAACGGCCCCCGGACGCACACGCAGCGTACGGGCCGCGTGGCAGCGCGGAGCGCCGCCCTTGACCCCAACAAGAACAATTCGGCTGTGCTCGGGCTACGAATCTTGTCCTATGTAGGGCAGCGTTGAAAACGGCTACGTAGGCGACGCTCCGAGAACCGGGTGTCTTCTAACGCCCGGTGGTGCCGTCGATCTGCTCGCGGAGGATATCGGCGTGGCCGGCGTGGCGAGCGGTCTCGCTTGTCATGTGGGCAAGGACCCAGCGCAGCGTCCGGAACTCACCATCGACGGGCTCAGCCACCGGAGCCGCCGGGTCACCTGCAGCGCGAATCGCGGCATCGCTTACCTGGATCGCCGTGTGGTAGTCGGCCAGAACTTGCGCGGCATCGAGCTCAGTCACATCCATGCCGAAGTCCCGATCTTTCTCGGATCTGTCTCCGGCCACGTGGTATCCGAACCAGTAGCGCTCGGCTGCGGTCAGGTGATGGACCAGCCCGAGGAGGGTGGTTCCGGTGTCAACCAGGACGCGCCGTAGCTGCTCGTCGTCCAGCCCGTGGGTCTTCTTGAGCACCGATTCCCGCGCGAAGGTCAGGAACGCCAAGGCGGTGTCAAGCTCACCAGAGTCGTTGCGGGGCACGGGTTGACGTTGCGTCTCAGCCATGCCGTCACCCTACAGAGCTCCCGACGACGGGCTGTGTGGGGGCCATGAGGAGGGGCGGGAGCGTGACGTTGCTGCGGCGACGAGCTCGACCAGGTCGGCCACGAGCTTCGGGCTCGCTGCGATGGCCGCGCGGGATGTCATGGTGTGCGGGTTGCCGTCGATGTCCACGACTGCGGCTCCGGCCTCTCGGGCGATGAGGACGCCCGCGGCTGTGCCCCACGGGTCGTTGCTCAGCATGACGAGGACGTCGGTCTTGCCGTCGGCCACCCAGGCCAGATCAACCGCGGCTGACCCGAACATGCGGACTCGCTGCACGCGGGCGGCAAGCTCGTGGGTGAGGGCGAGACGAGGGCGCTTTCGCTCCTCCGCGTTGTTGCCCACGGCATAATCACCCATGGACACGATGCCTGCGTGCAGGTCACGAGTGTCGCGGGCTTGGGTCTCGTCCCCGTTGGCTTGGGCGCCTGCTCCCTCGGCAGCGAAACGAGATCAAGCCCAGGTCCCGATTCTCTCGGTTGACCTGGGCTTTCGTCGTTGGAGCGGGTGACGGGAATCGTACCCGCGCTGTCAGCTTGGGAGGCGTACGGATCCGGCCACGTAGGGCCGCTGACCTGGGCGACGGGCCGGTCCTGAGTGACCCACTGTCAATCATGTCGTGGGACTGGACAGTCTGGGCGCCGTTGAAGTTCCGCTCCAGGGATCAGTGCGAGGTCAGGGGGTGTCGTAGCCGATCCAGTTGATGTACCAGCCGAACTGCTGGGCCATGGCGGGAGTCAGTTCGCGGTCGTCGCGCCATTTGAGGTAGACGCTGAACTTGTTGGCGGTGATGTCGTAGACCGCACTGGTGCCGACCAGGTCATACTGCATGCCGCCGGCGCCTCCGATGGAGGTGAGGTAGACAGGGTCGCCGGTGAACTCACCTGCGCTGGTGTCCACGTCGATGCAGATGCTGTCGGGAGCGTAAGCCCTCCAGCCCTGTCCGGGGCGAGTCTTTCCTGAAGCCGTTCGGCCGTGCTTCGCGAACACGGTCCCCCACTCATGGGTGCCCGCCCGATACACGTTCAGCCCTTCCTTGGGGAAGCTGATCCATCCGTCGTCACTGTGTCGTCCCTGCACCCATTTGGTGTTGACGCCGTTGACGTCGGCCTTGTCGGCGTGCACGTTTCCCCACGCTCCGCTTCCTTGGCGGACGTCGAGCCCATCCTTGGGGAAGCTGATCTTTCCGTCGTCGGCGCTTCGCCCTTGCACCCACTCGGTGTTCACGCCGTTCAAGAGGGCCTTGTCGGCCGTCACGGCACCCTGCCCGCCCGTGTTGTCGAAGATCTCCGCCCCTGAGTCGGTGAAGGCGACGCGCCCCTTGTGCGCCGTCCCCTGGACCCAGGGTGTGTCGATGCCGTCGGTGGCGGTGAGCGATTCCAGCACGGGACGGCGCACCTGCACGGTGGTGGTGAGGAAGTGCTGCTTCCGGGTGATGGGGTCGGTGGCGACGAGGATGTAGGTGGTAGCCCGCTGCGGGGTGGGCGGTGACCAGGTACCCCCCGAGACGGGGCTCCGCCCGCCGGGGAACACGATCTCATAGGTGAAGTCGGGAGACCCGTCCCAGCTCAGCGTGAGGTTTTCTCCGGTGTCCAGCATCGCCTTGTCCGGGCGGAAGTCGCGCGGTGCCGGAATCTCCTTTGCTGTCGCCTTCACCAGCGGCACCGACGCGTACTTGGTCTCCCACCCGGTATCGGTTTTGAGAATTTCTTTCACTATCAGCACAGCCACCCCGGCGGTGGGGGCGACGGTGACGTTCTCGAGTGTCAGCAGCATGTAGTCGCCGGGTTCGAAAGCGGCTATGCGACCGCTCTGGGGGGTGACCTCGAGAACGTTGGTGCCCTGCTGCTGGATGTTCACCGGCTGGGTGTCGGGCTCGATTCGGAAGTCCGTCTGCGTGCCCAGGGTGTCGGTGTACTCGCCCTTCAGCTTGATGGTGTCGATTTCCCGGGTCAGGTGGCCTGCGCGGTCGCCGACAGGCACCCTCACCTCGATCCTTAACCAGGCCACCTCCTCTCCGGTGTTGGTGACCATCAGATACACCGTCCCTGTGGACGGGGACCGCCCGTCCACAGAAGCCTCCAGCGACGTTGGATCGGTGAGGACGGTGTAGGTCAGTGCACTCATTCTCAAGACTCCTTCTCTTGGCGAACGGCGCAGGCTGATGCCCCGCGCACTACGAGAGGACCGGGCCGGGCGGAACAGGCGGCAGCACGGGTAAGGCGTCCGGAACCGCCGCTTGTGACGCACTACAGAAGAGCCTCCCTAGATCCAAACGTCAGGATGAGAGCGCAACAAGAGCACTCAAGGGGGGCATGACCAGGCGCTTCGGCGATACCCTTGGCGTCTTGACAAGCCTTCATGACAACCATTACCGGCCACGACGGAAATGAAGCGCATCATGCAGGTCTGGATGAGACAGCGACGGGAAATGCCGACATACTCCGCAGAACACACAATGGTGACGTGGCCGGATTCGGATACATAAAACCGAAAGTCGGCGGTGATCCAGACATGACACGGCACCGCCGGGGGAACGGTGCCTCAGCCGTCCTCAGTCATGGGCCACGCGACTACTCGGGCCGCGTTGATCTATCTGCACACCGAGAGCGAGCGAGACAAGCTGATCGCTGAGGGCATGGGCAAGCCGGCCGAGGAATCTGCTTTCTGACCTGGGCCTTCGTGTGTGGAGCGGGTGACGGGAATCGAACCCGCGCTGTCAGCTTGGGAATTGCAGGGATCTTGGCTCGTAGGGGCGTTGACCTGGGGCTGATGTCGGTCGTGAGTGACCGTGGTTGACCCCTCGTTACCCCTCTTAATGGCACGCTAATGGCACGACGATCAGCCTGCGACCTGGTTTCTCGCGCGCGACCCGCGCACACCTCGCCCGTCTGATCATCGCGTCTGCCGCCGAACTCGACCCACCCGGCCCGCGCTGGTTTATCCGCGCTGCCACGTAACGGCTGCGGGCGATCGAGAGAACGGCCGTCTCTGGCTCTCAGAAGTGGTGGCACAGTGGGCACCAGTGACCGAGGAGGAGTTGAAGGACGATGGGTGACTACTTCGAGCGGATCGTCGATGTCGAGGTGACCGGCGAAAAGGCTGGGTTGCTCGCAGACCGTATGGTCGACTGGATGGTTGCCGAGGGACTGATCACACGCGAAAGGTCCAGCGACGGGATGTACAGCCTGCAAGTGGACGATGGGTACGAGGCTGGCCCCAACTGGGAACGGGCAGTGGCCGATTCCTCGGACCTGTCGTGGATACCGGGCCCGGTGGCAGTCATCGTCGGGCGGGATTACCACGTCGGAGGACAGGGGATGAGCGAGGCGGACTCTGCGACCTGCCCGCGATGTGAAACGAGAACCGTAATCATCGACTACCCGGAGGAGTTCGAGGCGGACCAGAAGGCCTGGCAGCCGTTCAGCGACGGCATCGACACCTGGAAGGAAACTGGTGAAGGGAGCGTCATCTGCTCCTCATGCGGAGCCTCCATCCCAGTCACCGAGTGGCAGTTCGGGTCCGGTTTCGCCCTCGGGGCACTCGCATTTGACTTCTGGGGATGGCCAGCCCTCAGCATCAGCTTCCACGCGGAATTCAGCAAGCAGCTGAGGCATCTCATCGAGGTGCAGACGGGCAAGTTCTGACATGCGCCAGGAGTGATCGATCGCCCTCGTGAGTGGCCGTGAGTGACCGCGACTCCCGCCCGCCCTGGCACGCCGCCCCAGGAGGTCCCACCGACCACCCACAGCGATCTACGGCGGCCAGCCATGCAGTGGCAATCGTAGGACTGTCTGGGGCCGAAGAGGGTGGAACCCAGGGAGACGCTGTCTGGAGCATCAACGCGCGTCAAGCGCTCCAAGCGGAAGGCCATGCAGTAAGGCCTGAGAACCTTGGAGCGGGTGACGGGAATCGAACCCGCGCTGTCAGCTTGGGAAGCTGATGTTCTGCCATTGAACTACACCCGCATCGGCCGGAGCCGCGCCCACCACTGTAGCGGAAATCTGGCCCACTTCAGCAATCCCGCAGGCGCTGAGTCTCCCGTAGCACACGGTAAGTTGCTCAGCGTGCTGCTTTCTGACAGAGACATCCTTGCCGAAATCGAGTCCGGGCGTGTCAAGCTGGACCCGTTCGACAAGGACATGATCCAACCGTCCAGCATCGACGTACGGCTCGACCGGTACTTCAGGGTGTTCGAGAACCACCGGTACCCGCACATCGATCCCGCTGTGGAGCAGCCTGATCTGACCCGGATGGTGGAGCCCGAGGGGGACGAGCCCTTCATCCTGCACCCGGGGGAGTTCGTGCTGGCCAGCACGTACGAGGTGATCACGCTGCCCGACGACCTGGCGAGCCGGTTGGAGGGCAAGAGCTCGCTGGGCCGGCTGGGGTTGCTGACGCACTCGACGGCGGGGTTCATCGATCCGGGGTTCTCGGGGCACGTGACGTTGGAGCTGTCCAATGTCGCCACGTTGCCGATCAAGCTGTGGCCGGGGATGAAGATCGGACAGCTGTGCATGTTCCGGTTGAGCTCTCCGGCGGAGCATCCCTACGGGTCGGAGAAGTACGGCTCCCGCTACCAGGGGCAGCGTGGGCCTACGCCCTCGCGGTCGTTCAGGAACTTCCACCGGACGGCTGTCTGAGGGTCCGGACGGCAATCTGAGGTCCGGACGGCTGTCCTGCGAGGGCCCGGACGGCCATCCGCGGGCCTGGACGGTCATCCGAGGGCCCGGGGTCGTCCCGCGGGCCCGGACGGTCATCCGAGGGGCCTGACGGCTGTCTGAGGGCCCGGGCGGCTGTCTGGCTGGGAGTCAGGACATCTGCGGGGCCGGACGGTCATCCACGAGGGCTGATGGTTATCCATGAGGGCGGACGGTCATCCACGGGCGCGGTTGATCATCTCCGGGCCGTCGGCGCCGGGTCGGCTGCTCATGGCCGGACGGCCGGCGATGTCGTTCGTGGGGCCGGTGGTGGGGGTGGCCGTGTGCGGCGGGCGTTCACCGCGAGAGGGCAGGTCCCCTGTGGCAGGGCAGCCGTCGGGTCAGTTCCCCGTGCCGGGGGTCGGCTGAGGGTACGGCGCGGCCGGGGCCAGACGTCGATCCGCCAGGGCCGGGGAAGCCCATGAGGGCCCAGCGTGATGAGCGAGGCATCGGCTCGTCGTGCGACAGGTCAGTCTCCGGTGCGCCAGGCGAGGCCCGGGCGTGACCGAATCTGCCATCGGGTCCGGCCGGCATCGGCGGGAAGTCGGGCTGGCGCCGGCAAGGGATGCGGGGGCGGGCGTCGAACAGGGAAGCCGGGTCAGGCCCCGGCAGGAAGCCGGGGCGGGCGTCGTCGGCAGGAGAGGCCGGGGTCGGATCCGGAGAAGGGACAGGTGCCGGCCCGAGGTCGAGAGGTCAGATCTGGATGGCGGGATTGGCTGTCCGCCTGCGCGGCGTATCCGGGTTCGTCCCCGTGGCGTGGTCGCTCATGTCCAGGCCGTCACACCCGCCGCACCAATCATCCCTCATCACTCCGCAACCGGCGGCCCATACCCCTGCCAAGCCGTCAACCCCTGTCAAAGCGGCCACGGACAAAATGGTCTTCAAACTACCCCCGACCCCGGTGTCACAGTTCATACGGCGGGTAGCGAGAAGGGGAAGAGTAGGTGTGCGCACCATGAAGTTCGCATTTCCGCTGGTAACCCGTACCCTTCTCTGCGGACCATCCCCGCACATGTGGAGAACGACGTGCGCCTGCGTCTCACGCCTCGTGAGGACAGCTACTACGACCTGTTCGCCGACTCCGCGAACAACCTGGTCACGGCATCGCGTTTGCTGGTGGAGATCATCAGCGACGGCTCGGACAGGGAAGCGCTGGCCGAGAAGATGCGCGCCTGCGAGCACGCCGGTGACGAACGCACTCATGCGATCATGAACCGGCTGAATGAGAGTTTCATCACGCCTTTCGACCGCGAGGACATCTACCGTCTCGCCTCGAACCTGGATGACGTGATGGACGCCATGGAAGAGGCTTCCGACCTCATCGTCCTTTACAAGATCGACCATCTGCCGAAGGACGTCGTCCGCCAGGTGGAGGTGTTGGAGCGGGCCGCGGAGTTGACCGCGGAGGCCATGCCGCGCCTGCGCTCGATGAAGAACCTGAACGAGTACTGGATCGAGGTCAACCGCCTGGAGAACCAGGGCGACCAGGTCTACAGGAAGCTGCTGGCCAAGCTCTTCAGCGGTGAGTACGACGCTCTCACCGTCATGAAGATGAAGGAGGTCATCGACCGCCTGGAGGAGGCCGCGGACGCGTTCGAGCACGTGGCCAACACCGTCGAGTCGATCGCGGTCAAGGAAAGCTAAGTGGACCTCACGCTCGTCCTCGTCATCGGCGTGGTGGTCGTGGCGTTGGTGTTCGACTACACCAACGGTTTCCACGACGCGGCGAACGCCATCGCGACGTCGGTGTCAACGCGCGCGCTCACTCCGCGCGCGGCGCTCTTCCTGGCCGCGGCGATGAACTTCATCGGCGCCCACCTGGGCACCCAGGTGGCGCAGACCGTCGGCAAGGGCATCATCGACGCGCCGGAGGGCACTCACGGCCTGGTCGTCGTGGCCGCGGGGCTCATCGGCGCGATCACCTGGAACCTCGTGACCTGGTACTTCGGTCTGCCCTCCTCCTCCAGTCACGCGCTCATCGGCGGCCTGGTGGGGTCCGCGCTGGCGGCGGCCAGTGTGGTGCACTGGGACGGCGTCGTGGACAAGGTCGTCATCCCGATGATCCTGTCGCCCCTGGTCGGGTTCTCGCTCGCCGCAGCGATCATGATCGCAATCTACTGGATCTTCCGGAACGCGCAACCCGCTCGCACCAACAGAGGCTTCCGTTACGCGCAGACCGTCTCGGCCGCCGCGATGGCGCTGGGCCACGGTCTGCAGGACGCGCAGAAGACGATGGGTGTGATCTTCCTGGCGCTGGTCGTCGGCGGTTACGCCGCGCCCACCGACCCGATCCCGCAGTGGGTGATCCTGTCGGCGGCCGGCGCGATCTCGCTGGGGACGTACGCCGGTGGCTGGCGCATCATGCGCACGCTGGGCCGCAGGATCATCGCCCTCGACCCGCCGCAGGGTTTCGCCGCCGAGTCCGCCGCCGCCACGGTTCTGTACGTCGCGGCGATCGGTTTCGGCGCTCCCATCTCGACCACGCACACGATCACCAGCGCGATCATGGGCGTGGGCGCCACCAAGCGGCTGTCGGCCGTGCGGTGGGGGGTGGCGGGCAACATCGTGACCGCGTGGATCCTGACGATTCCGGCGGCTGCGCTGGTGGCGGCGCTGTCGTACTTCGCTCTTCACGCCCTGATCGAGTAGCCCTGACCGAGTAGCCCCGATCGAGCAGCCCTCATCGCGTCGAGCAGCCCTCGGCGCGTCGAGCGCTCCTCGTCACGTCGAGGGGCCGCTCACCGCGTCGAGCGCTTCCCGCCGAGTCGAGTGACCCTCGTCAAGCCGGGCGGCCGCTCGTCGCATGGGGCGGCGCTCATCGCGTCGCCGCGTACATCACGTCGATGTCCCAGCGGTTGAACCCGAGGGACTCGTACAGCCGGATGGCCGCCGTGTTGGCCTCGTCCACGTACAGCATCGCCTGGGCGAGGCCGCGCGAGCGCAGGTGGCGCAGGCCGGCGAGGGTGAGCGCCCGGCCCAGGCCGGTGCCCTGCTGGGACGGGTCGACGCCGACGACGTAGACCTCGCCGAGCGGTTCGTGGCCGTGCTCCTCGGAGGAGGATCCGTGGATCTTCGTCCAGTGGAAGCCCACCAGCCGCGAATCACGAAAAGCTAGGAAAAATCCGGACGGGTCGAACCAGGGTTCGGCCTCGCGCCGCAGGACGTCGTCAAGCGTCCACGCGCCCTGCTCCGGGTGCTGGGCGAACGAGGCGGCGTTCACCTTGAGCCACGCCTCCTCGTCCTCGCCGGGCACGAACGTGCGCAGCCGTACCCCGTCGGGCAGCGGCGCGGCCGGCAGCGGCGCGAACAGGGAGCGGCGCATCTGCCACAGCGACCGCATCCGCTCGAAGCCGAGCGAGGCCGCCAGGGCCGCCGCGCCGGTGTGGTCGCCGTGGGCCCACAGCCGCAACCGCCCGCCCGCCACCTCCAGTACGGCCCGCAGCAACGTCCTGCCGTGCCCCCTGCGGCGGAAGGCCGGGTGGACGACCAGTTCACCGCTCGGCCCCGCGACCTCGTCGGTCGGGTCCACGTGCGCGTAGCCGGCCGGCGCGTCGCCGTCGTAGAGCAGCAGGGAGCGGGCCCGCTCGTCACCGCCGTAGCGCAGGTGGAGCATCACGTGCTCGTTGAGCGGGCGGACCCCGTCGGCTTCCGTGGCCGCCTCAACGACACCCAGCACGTCGGCGATTTCCTGGTCATCGAGACGTCCCCGCTCGACCACGCGCACAGTCATGGATCGAACTCTAGGCGGCTGACTGGCAAATAACGCCATGTGGTGGCCCGACGAATCGTTACCTTTCAGACGTCTGTTGCATAGTTTGCCGCCGTAACGTCTGCAGGCATGATCTCTCGCTCCTTCCTCCCGCTCGCTGTCGCGGGTGCCGTCGGCCTGGGCGGGTTAGCGCTCGTCGCCGGGCCCGCCGAAGCGGCCAGGCCCGAGCGGACGGTTCCCGTCCGCCTGCTGACGATCAACGATCTCCACGGCAACCTGGAGCCGCCGAGCGGGTCCAGCAGCCGCATCCTCGACCCCAACGGCCCGCTCGTCGACGTCGACGGCAAGCTGACCGGGATCGTGGGCGGCAAGTACTCGATCGCCGGTGGAGCCGCCTTCCTGGCCGCGCACGTCAAGCAGCGCGCGGACGCCAACACCCTGCTGGTGGCGGCCGGCGATCTGATCGGCGCCTCTCCGCTGATCTCGGCCGCCTACCACGACGAGCCGACCCTCGAGGTGCTCGGCCAGATGGGGCTCGCGGCCTCCTCGGCGGGCAACCACGAGTTCGACGAGGGCTACACCGAGCTGAAGCGCCTGATGAACGGCGGGTGCCACCCCGTCGACGGCTGCCACCCCGACAGCCCGTGGGCCGGCACCGACTTCGACTTCCTCGCCGCGAACGTGGTGAAGGAGCGCAGCGGCAGGTACGCGCTCCCGCCGTACTTCATCAAGAGGGTCAACGGCGTCAAGGTGGGCTTCATCGGCCTGGTGACGGCCACGACCCCGACCATCGTCTCCTCCGGCGGCATCCAGGGCCTGAAGTTCACCGAGGAGGTCGCCGCGGCCAACAAGGTGTCCAGGATGCTGGCCCGCGCCGGCGTCAAGGCGCAGGTCGTGCTGGTCCACGAGGGTGACCAGATCACCCCGAACCAGGACCCGAGCGCCTGCTCGGTCACCCCCGGCGCCGGCTCGCGCATCGCCTCCGGCCTGGACCCGCAGGTCGACGTGGTCGTCAGCGGCCACTCCCACCAGGCCTACATCTGCAAGGCGACCGACCCCGCGGGGCAGCCGCGCGTCTACACGCAGGGCTCGTCCTTCGGCCGCGTGCTCACGCAGATCGACTTCAAGGTCGACCGGCGCTCGGGTGACGTCGTACGGTCCTCTGTCGTGGCGGGCAACCACGTCGTCACCCGTGACGTCACCCCGGACCAGCCGGTCGGCGACACGGTCACCAAGTGGAGAGCCCGCAGCGAGGCCATCGCGAACAAGCCGGTCGGCAGGATCAGCGCCGACGTCGGCACCGGTGCCGCCCCCTCCGGCGAGACGCCGCTCGGCGACCTGATCGCCGACAGCCAGCTCGAGGCGACCAGGACGGGCGGCAACGCGCAGATCGCGTTCATGAACCCGGGTGGCGTGCGCATGCCGCTCACCTACGCCGGCTCGCCCGCGAACGAGGGCGACGGTGTGGTGACGTACGGCGAGGCGTTCGCCGTCCAGCCGTTCAACAACCTCACCCAGGTGATCACGCTGACCGGCGCCCAGCTCAAGACGGTGCTGGAGCAGCAGTTCGTCGGCGGGCCGAACAACCAGCCGTTCACCAGGATCCTCCAGCCGTCGGCGAACTTCACCTACACCTACAGCAAGAGCGCCCCGTGGGGCTCGAAGGTGTCGAACATGAAGATCGACGGCGTCGCGGTGACCGACACCCAGTCGATCCGCGTGGCGGTGAACAACTTCCTCGTCGGCGGCGGTGACGCCTTCGCCGAGTTCAAGAACGGCACCGACCTGTGGAGCGGTCCGCTGGACATCGACGCCTTCGTCGCGTACCTGGGCGGCCACAGCCCCGTCGCCCCGCCCGCGACCAACCGCATCACGGTCGTGGACTGACACTCGACCGTCCAGGGCCCGCGCCGACTATCCGGTTGCGGGCCCTGGCCCCGATCTGATCGGGTACACGCATGCTGACCGGAACCCTTGTCCGCCTGCGCGCCATGGAGCCGGGCGACGCCGACATGATCATCATGGGTCTCCTCGAAACGGACCCGCGCTACTGATGCCGCCCTTCTCCGCGTTCGCGGCCGGCGGCCGGGCGGCGCTCCTCGGCGGAAAGACCACGTTCGACCGGCCTCCGGTGGAGGGCTCGCCCCGGTGGGGCGCCGCGGCCGTGCTCAGGCCCTCGGCTCCGGCCCTCGACCGGCTGGCCGGCCTGGCGGCAGAGCTCGCCGCCGCGGTGGGGCCCGGCCACTGGGTCCACGGCGGCGACGCGCTGCACGTCACGCTGCGCTCGCTGGAGCCGTACCGGCGGGAGGTCGCCGAGCGGCGGGTCTACGGCGCGGCCCTGGCGGCGGCGGCCGAGGGCCTGCCGGCCGTCCGGCTGGAGCTGCGAGGGGTGATCCCGCACCACGGCGGGGTCCTGGTCTGGGGCACGCCCCTCGACGACACGCTCGTCACGCTGCAGCGGAGGTTCGCGCGCGAACTCGGGACGTGGGGCGCCTTCGAGGACTGGACGCGCGACATCTGGTACGTCAGCCTGGCTCACTTCGCGAGCCCGGTGACGGCGCCCGAGCGGATCGCCGCCTGGTGCGACGAGCGGTCCGGCGTGCGGGTCGGGGTCGCGGAGTTCGCCGCCGCCGAGATCGCGCAGGCCGTGTACACCGGCACGGGCATCCGCCTGGAGACACTCGAGAGCGCCCCTCTCGGCCGGGGTCTGAACGCCGGAGGGTCTGAACGCCGGCGGATCCGAACGCCGGGGGATCCGAACGAGGGGGAGGGCCGGCTGACGAGGGGGAGGGCCGGCTAGACGTGGGCCGGGCTGTCGGCGTCGGCGCTGCCGCGGTCGGGTACGAAGCGGTAGCCGACGTTCCGCACCGTTCCGATCAGCGACTCGTACTCGGGCCCCAGCTTCGCCCGCAGCCGCCGCACGTGCACGTCGACGGTCCTGGTGCCGCCGAAGTAGTCGTAGCCCCACACCTCCTGCAGCAGCTGGGCCCTGGTGAAGACCCGGCCCGGGTGCTGGGCGAGGTACTTCAGCAGCTCGAACTCCTTGAAGGTGAGGTCGAGGGCGCGCCCCCGCAGCCTGGCGGTGTAGGTCGCCTCGTCGATGGCCAGGTCGCCGCTGCGGATCTCGTCGGGGACCTCGTCGGCCGCCGCCAGGGACAGCCGCCCGGTGGCCAGGCGCAGCCGGGCCTCCACCTCGGCCGGGCCGGCGCTGTCGAGCAGGACGTCGTCGACGCCCCACTCGGCGGTCATCGCCGCCAGGCCGCCCTCGGTGACGATCACGAGAAGCGGGCAGTCGACGCCCGTGGTGCGGATCAGCCGGCACAGGCTCTTCGCGTGGACGAGTTCGCGTCTGGCGTCGACGAGCACGGCGTCGGCCGGTGGCGCGTCGATGAGGGCGGAGGCCTCGGCGGGCGCGACACGGACGGAGTGGAGCAGCAGGCCCAGTGCAGGCAGCACCTCGGCGGAGGGTTCCAGGGCGTTGGTCAGCAGGAGCAGGTTGCTCATTTCGACTCCTCTGGTAGGGCCTGCGTGTTCGTCGTGCGTGTGTCGTGCCGTACAAACACATGTGGGACCCGGGGGCTGCGTCGCCCGGATCCCTTCGTAGGTGAGGATAACCCACGTGATTGCCGCGACCTGGTGGTGTCCACCTGGTGAGCAGGCGTTCGTATGAAACATCTTCGTTAACGAACCCGCACAATGGAACGGAATTGATTGTGAGGTAGCCATGGCCACCGGAAAAGTTCGCTATTGGGCCGCGGCGAAGGAAGCGGCCGGTGTGGCGGAGGAGGTTTTCGAGGCCGACACGCTGGATCGGCTCATGACAAGAATCACAGCGGATCGGGACGAACTCGCCAGAGTGGTGCGCCGCTCGTCATTCCTGGTGAACGGCGACCCTGTCGGCAAACGCGAGCATTCCTCGGTGATCCTGCCCGAAGGGGCCGTTGTGGAGATCCTTCCTCCCTTCGCCGGAGGATAAGGTAGCGCCCAGGCACCCCCCCGAAGGAGCCCGATGCGCAAGCTGATCATCCTGCTGATCGTGCTGATCGTCCTGCTCGTGGCCGTGGACCGGGTGGCGGTTTCCGGCGTGCAGCGCGACATCGCCAACAGGATCGCGGCCGCCTCCGACCTGTCGGGCACCCCGACCGTCACGATCGAGGGGATCCCGTTCCTCACCCAGGCGATCGCGGGCCGCTATCAGGAGGTTCGCTTCGACCTGGGCACACTGACGTACAACAGTGTCAAGGTGGAGAACCTGAGCGGCGCCGCCTACGACGTCCGGGCCCCGCTCGCCGACGTCATCCAGAACAAGGCGCAGATCGTCGCGGGCCGGGTGAGCGTGCGCGGCACCCTGTCCAGGTCCACCGTCGACAGGTTCGCGCCACGCGGGGTGAAGATCGGCGGCACGGGTGACACCCTGACCGCCTCCGGCCAGGTCAACCTCGGCGTGACGAAGGTGAAGTTCACCGCCGACATGCGGGTCGAGCTCGTCGACGGCGGCATCAGGGTGACGGCCGAGAAGGTCAACGGCATGCCGGCCAAGGCCGCCGGCCTGCTGAGCTACACGATCCCGCTCAAGGCCAAGCTCCCGTTCGACGTGAAGGTGACGGGCGTGAAGACCGTCCCCGCCGGGCTGGAGATCACCGCCGAGGCAAGTGACGTACCTCTCCGTGGCTGACTTCGAACCGGTACGGCGCGCCGTACGTGATGAGGGGGTGAGCCCAGCAGGCACAGCCGACGAGGAACTCGTGAGAACCCTCTTCGACGAGCACGCGGGGCCGCTCTACGGTTACGTACTGCGACTGACCGGGGACCCTGGCCGAGCGGAGGATGTCGTGCAGGAGACGCTGCTGCGGGCATGGCGGCATCCTGAGGCGGTCTCGGGGCGTCCGATCAGGGCGTGGCTGTTCACAGTGGCTCGCAACCTCGTCGTCGACCAGCACCGCGCGAGAAAGGCCAGACCCCAGGAGACAGGGGACGAGGCGCTCGCCGTCATCCCCGCCGACGACGAGCTCGAGAAGGCCGTCGAGTCGTGGGCGGTGGCGGAGGCGCTGGCCGCGCTGCGGCCGGAGCACCGTGACGTGCTGCTGGAGGTCTACTATCGGGGGCGATCGGTGAAGGAGGCGGCGGAGACGCTGGGCATCCCGGCCGGCACCGTGAAGTCGCGGACCTACTACGCGCTGCGGGCGCTGAAGCTCGCCCTGGAAGAGCGGGGGCTGGCGCCGTGACGTGCGAGGAGGTACGGCTGTCGCTCGGCGCCTACACGCTCGGGGCGCTCGACCCCGAGGAGGCGCTGGAGGTCGAGGTCCACCTGGCCTCGTGCGAGGGGTGCACCGACGAGCTGATGGAGCTCGAGGGGGTCTCCTCGTTCCTGGCGAAGGTGTCGGAGCAGGACGTGGTGCTGGTCGCGAGCCCTCCTCGTGAGGTGCTCGACCGGCTGCTGAACGACCGGGTGAAGCGGCACCGGCGGACCCGGCTGTTGCTGGCCGTCGCGGCCTCGGTCGCGGTGCTCGCGGTGGGTGGCACGGTCTGGACCGGGATCCAGCAGCGCGCGTCGCAGTCCACGGCGGCGGCGCCCGCGACCACGCAGGCCGACATGGGGCAGGGCGCCGCGCCCGAGCACGCCGGGGAGGCCACGAAGGCGCCCAAGGCGAACACCCCCGAGCAGCCCATGATCGCCCAGGACCTCCCGCGGGCCGACACCAGAGCCGCGCCCTCGGAGTCCCCGTCGGCCGCGCTCAAGTCCCAGGGGACGGCCTTCCAGGGGAGCAGGAACGGGGTCAGCGCCACGGTCACCGTGACGCCGGGCATGCCCCTCCAGGTGCAGGTCAGCGGCGTTCCCGCGGACACCGAGTGCACGCTGGTCGTGGTGCGCAAGAGCGGTGGGCGCGAGGTCACCGGGTCGTGGAAGGTCACGGCGAACCGCTACGAGGAGGGCTCGGAGGTCTACCACGTGGCGAGCCGCACGCCGCTGGCGGCCATCCGCGCCTTCGAGATCAGGGACGCCGCCGACCGGGTCCTGGTCACGGTCGACGCCAAGTAGGGAAGAATCCCGGCCCGGCGCCGGTTGCACCAGGCGATGGCAGGCTGGTGGGTGGCGTTGGCGACGCTGGCGCTGGGCACGGTGATCGGGGTGGTGAAGCTGCGCCGCGACGGACGCATGCGCGACGCGGGCCGGACGCTCACGGCCGACGCGCTCGGCGCCGAGCTGGGCGAGCGCGCGACCCTGGTGCAGTTCTCCACGGCGTTCTGCCAGCCGTGCCGGGCGACGCGCCGGGTGCTGGCCGACGTGAGCGGCCTGGTGCCGGGGGTCAGGCACGTGGAGATCGACGCCGAGTCACGGCTCGACCTCGTGCGCCGGCTCGACATCATGCGCACGCCGACCGTCCTGGTGCTCGACGGGGCGGGCAACGTAGTGAAGAGGGCCTCAGGCCAGCCCAGGAAGGCGGACGTCATCGCGGTCCTGGGCACGATCGTGTCTCAGGAGCCGGACGAGATGTGACAGACGGCGAGACGACAGGTAGTGTCATCGCCATGAACCCCACGACAGAGCTGCTGACGAAGCGGCGCGCGGTTGATTTCTGCCGCGTGACCACCGCGCTCTGTCGCGCTGCCTGAGGACGGTCTCGCGCGGACATCTGATCCGCCCCCTTCCGACCCTTCAGGAGCATCCCTCGATGCGTGCCGACCCTCGAGTGCTGCGTCTCGGCGCGGCTGTCACCACAATCGTCCTCGCTCTCGTCCTGCTGACGGGAAGCGGCTGGCTGCTGGCCGTCCAGGCGGTGGTGTTCGCGTTCGGTGTGGCCGGTCGCTCGCCGTACAAGATGCTCTTCAGGAGTCCTCCGTCGACGACGGAGGACGCCCGCCCGCCGCGGTTCGCGCAGGCGGTCGGCCTGACCTTCGCGGTCGCGGGGCTGGTCGGATTCGTCACCGGGATCACGCCGATCGCCCTCGGGGCGACGGCGGCGGCTCTCCTCGCCGCCTTCCTCAACGCAGCCTTCGGTCTCTGCCTCGGCTGCGAGATGTACCTGATGATTCGCCGTCTACTGCCCGCCGCCACAATGGAGGTTCACACATGAGCCGCTCCGCCGCCCTGGTGGATGCTGACTGGGTCGAGGCCAACCTCGACACCCCGGGTGTCGTGATCGTCGAGGTCGACGAGGACACCAGCGCCTACGACAAGGGCCACATCCGTAACGCCGTCAAGATCGACTGGAAGGCCGACCTGCAGGACCCCGTCCGCCGTGACTTCGTCGACAAGGCCGGCTTCGAGGCGCTGCTGTCGGAGCGCGGCATCTCGAACGACGACCTCGTGGTGCTCTACGGGGGTAACAACAACTGGTTCGCGTCGTACGCGTACTGGTACTTCAAGCTCTACGGTCACTCCAACGTCAAGCTGCTGGACGGCGGCCGCAAGAAGTGGGAGCTGGACTCGCGCGAGCTGGTGACCGACGCTCCCCAGCGGGCGAAGACCGGCTACGTGGCGCAGGAGCAGGACGCGGCGATCCGCGCCTTCCGCGACGACGTGGTGGCGGCCATCGGCAAGCTCAACCTGGTCGACGTGCGCTCGCCCGATGAGTTCACCGGCAAGCTGCTGGCCCCGGCGCACCTTCCGCAGGAGCAGGCGCAGCGGGCGGGGCACGTGCCGACGGCGCGCAACATCCCGTGGTCGAAGGCGGCCAACGACGACGGCACGTTCAAGTCCGACGAGGAGTTGAAGAACCTCTACGCGGGCGCGGGTGTCGACTTCGGCAAGGACACCATCGCCTACTGCCGGATCGGGGAGCGCTCGGCGCACACGTGGTTCGTGCTGCACGAGATCCTCGACCAGGCCAACGTGAAGAACTACGACGGTTCGTGGACCGAGTACGGCTCGCTCGTGGGCGTGCCGATCGAGCTGGGGGAGGCCCGCTAATGACTGTTTCGACTCAGGGATGCGGCGCTCCGGAGCAGACCATTGCGCTGCCGGCCGGGATCGACCTGTCGACCCAGGCCGTCATCCAGGGCGTGGTGACCGGCGCCGGCACCGCCTACGCGCGCCTGCTCGACCACTCGGGTGAGTTCACCGGCGAGGTCGTGGTGTCCGACGAGGGCGTCTTCCGCTTCTTCGCCGCTCCGGGTGACTGGACCGTCCGCATCATCGCCGGTGGCGGCATCACCCGCGACGTGGCCGTCCAGGCCAAGCTCGGCGAGGTCGCCCAGCTCGCCGTTGCGGTCTGACCGATCCGACACATCAGAAGGGGTCGCGTCCCACGGGACGCGGCCCCTTCTCGTCTTCCCGCAACGGACTCGGGCGCGTCGGTGTTATAGAGGACGTGAACCAACTCGACTGCCTGGACCCGGTCAGGAAGGCGCTGGTCGACGACCTCGACGGAGGCTTCGCCGAGCTGTACGAGACCTACCGGGGTCTGGTGTTCTCCACGGCCCTGCGGCTGAGCGGACGCTGGGCCGACGCCGAGGACCTGACCGCGGAGGCGTTCCTCCGCGCGTACCGGGCGGTGGCGGGCTATGATCGCGCGCGCATCGCAGCGCTGCAGCCGCGTCCGTGGCTGATGACGATCCTCATGAACGTGTGGCGCAACTGCGTCCGCTCCAGGGTTCGCCAGCCGCCGCCCGACCTGCTGGAGGAGCCGGTGGACACGGCGGACACCGGCGAGGACGTGGAGGCGGCGGCAGAGCGGCGGGAGACCGGCGGCGAGCTCGCCGACCTGCTGCGCCGGCTGCCGGAGGACCAGCGGGCCGCCGTGGTGCTCAGGCATGTGGTGGATCTGCCCGTCAGCGAGGTGGCCACGGTGCTCGGCCTCCCGCAGGGCACCGTCAAGTCGCACGTGTCGCGGGGGCTCAAGCGTCTGAGGGAGATGGCCAGATGAACCAGGATCCGTTGCTCGCCGGGCTCGCCGCACTGTCCACCGACGCGCCCGCCGGGCTGCTCGACCGGATCGCCGCCCGCTGGGTGCGCGTGTCCAGCCCGCTCGGCGAGGTGTCGGTCGCCAGCACCGACCACGGAATCGCCTTCCTGCGCCGGCACGAGGACCCCGACGAGGGGGACGGCTTCGCCGCGGAGTTCAGGGCCCGCTTCGGCAGGCCGCTGCTGCCGGGCGACCGCCCGCCCGCCGGCCTGCTGCCCGCCCTGCGCACGGGGAAGGCCACGGGGGTCCGGCTCGACCTGCGGGAGCTGAGCGACTTCCAGCGGGCCGTGCTGACCACCGCCCAGCGCATCCCGCGAGGGGAGGTGCGGCCCTACGGGTGGATCGCCCGCCAGATCGGCAGTCCGGGCGCCGTGCGCGCGGTCGGCACCGCGCTCGCCCGCAACCCGGTGCCGCTGCTGGTGCCGTGCCACCGGGTGATCAGGTCGGACGGCGTGACCGGCGACTACGTCTTCGGCGGCGCCGCCAAGGAGCGGCTGCTGCGGGAGGAGGGCGTCGACCTCGACGGGCTGCGCACGCTGGCCGGGGAGAACGTCTTCTACCTGGCCAGCGACACCACGGGCATCGTGTGCTTCCCCACCTGCCACAACGCCCGGCGCATCACGCCGCGGCACCGGCACGGCTTCCGCAGCGTGGCGCAGGCGGAGGCGGAGGGCTATCGCGCGTGCCGGACCTGCCGGCCGGGGGTGGCGGCGTGAACGCGTTCACGGAGTGGCGGCGCGCGCACGTGCGCGGCGCGGCGGCGCCGGCGGGAGGCGGCGGCGCGCAGGCGGAGCTGACCGCGGTGTTGCGGCTGGTGAGCCAGCAGCATCCGCTGCTGGTCAACGTGGGCCACGGACGTTCGGCGGCCTGCGCGGACCGGGCACGCGCGTTCGTGGCGGCGTGGGAGGCGGTGGGCGGGCACATCGGGGCGGTGGTCTCGTGGCCTGAGGAGGCGGCGTCGTGGCTGCGTCCGGCCTGCCGGCTGGTGGCGGGCCATCCCGACCTGTGGGTGGTGGCCGACGAGCCGGAGGGCTGGAAGGGCATGGGCAGGCGGCTGGTGGCGACGGGCGTGTGGCGGCCGAGCAGGACCATCGCCTTCGCGGGGCTGGCCGTACCCGATCTGCCCGGCGTGGCGGGGCCGGAGGCCACGGAGGGGCTGCGCGGCGCCCGCGCCGACGGAGGTCTCTGGTTGGTGCGCGACGGTCAGCTGGTGGCCGGGTAGCCGAGCGGCGGGCTCGCGGCGGTCAGCCGGTAGGGCGGTGGCCGAGTGGGGTCAGCCGGTGGCCGGGTAGCGGATGAGCAGGGAGGCGTGGACCGGCTCGGTGCCCACGGCCGCGTAGCCGTGCGGGACGTTGGACCGCCAGCTCAGGTAGCCGCCGGGGCCCGCCACCAGCGGCGCGTCCAGGGGGCCCGCGCTGAGCGTGCCGGAGAAGACGGTGATGTGCTCGCTCACGCCTTCGTGGTGGGCGGGTGAGGTCTGGGTGGCGCCCGGCGGCACCCGCATCCGGTACAGCTCGTAGGTCACGCCCGCGTCGTCGAACACCTGCAGCAACGTGGCCTCGACCGCCGTGCCGCGCACCTGGACCGGGGTGGCGGGGGCGTCGTCGAGGACGGCCGCGATGGGCACGCCGAGCTGGGCCGTGACGGCCCACAGCGTGTCGAGGGTGGGATTGCGGACGCCCGTCTCCAGGCCGGACAGCGTGGCCTTGCCCACGCCGGCCCTTCTGGCCAGCTCCGACAGCGAGATCCCGCGCTCCTGCCGGAGCCGCCGCACCTTCCTGCCGACCTCGCGCGGGTCGCCGCTCACGGCTGTCATGAGGCCATCTTGCCCGACCCCTGTAGTGTTCCGTATATGGAACGGACGCAACCCATCGTCGCCGGAGTGGTGACCGCGCTGGTCGGCTTCGCCAGCTCCTTCACCGTCGTCCTCGCCGGATTACGCGCCGTCGGAGCCGACGAACGGCAGGCCGCCTCAGGGCTGATGGCCCTGTGCGTCGCCGTCGGCGTCGTGTCGATCGCGCTGGGCCTGCGGCACCGGATGCCCATCACCATCGCGTGGTCCACTCCCGGCGCCGCGCTCCTGCTGACCGCGGGCGGATCGTTCGCCGAGGCGGTGGGCGCGTTCGTCGTCTGCGGGCTGCTCGTCATGGCGGCGGGGCTGGTGCCGTGGCTGGGTCGCGCCATCGCGGCGATCCCCGGTCCGATCGCCGCTGCCATGCTCGCGGGGGTGCTGCTCAAGCTGTGCCTCGCGCCGGTGCAGGCCATGCTCGACGTGCCGTACCTCGCCGGGCCGGTGATCCTGGTCTGGGCGCTGCTCTACCGCTTCGCCCGCACCTGGGCGGTGCCGGGGGCGCTGGCCGCCGCGGTGGCGGTCATCGCGGTCACCAACCCTCCCGGACAGCTCAGCCTGGTGCCCGTGGTCGAGTTCACCGCGCCCGTCTTCAGCGTCTCGGCGGTGGCGGGCATCGGCGTGCCGCTGTTCCTGGTCACGATGGCCGCCCAGAACATCCCCGGCATGGCCGTCCTTTCCGGGTACGGCTACCGCCCGCCGCTGCGCGGCGTGCTGCTGGCGACGGGGGCGGCCTCGGCGCTCGGCGCGCCCTTCGGTGGGCACGCCGTCAACCTGGCCGCCATCACCGCCGCGCTGGCCGCCTCGCCCGAGGCGGCGCCCGACCCCGCCCGCCGGTGGATCGCCTCGGTCACCGCCGGCGCCTCCATGATCGGCCTCGGCCTGCTGTCCAGCGCGGCCGCCGCCCTGGTCCTGCTGTCACCGCCCGTCCTGGTGACCGCGGTGGCCGGGCTCGCTCTGTTCGGTGCGCTCGGCTCCGCGCTCTCCTCCGCCTTCACCGAGGCCCACGGCAGGGAGGGCGCGGTCGTCACCTTCGCGGTCACCGCCTCGGGCGTGAGCTGGCTGGGTGTCGGCTCGGCCTTCTGGGGCCTGGTGGCGGGCGGGCTCATGCACCTGCTGCTGTTCCGGCGGCCTCAGGCCGCCAGCTTGCGCTCCACCCTGCCGACCGACTCCAGGTAGTCGGGGTCGGCGTGCATGGCCGCGGCCATGCGCAGGTGCGGCAGCGCCTCCTCGAGCCGGCTGGCGCGCTCCAGCGTCCTGCCGAGGAGGAAACGGGCGTAGTGGTCGCTGGGGTCGCGCTCCAGCAGCCCGTCGAGGGCCTGCTCCGCCCTGCGCAGCTGGGCGGAGTGGTAGTAGGCGCGGGCGGTCAGCAACTGCAGGCCGTGGTCGTCGCCGTGCTCGTCGAGCAGCGGCTCCAGCATCATGAGGGCGCCCAGGGGGTCTCGCATCCCCAGCAGGCGCTCGGCGAAGCGGTAGCGCTCGATCTCGTTCATGGTGTGATTGAACACTCAACTACATGCATCGCATTCCCGGTGTTAACCCTGTGACGCTACGATTCACCAGATGTCAGGATCGTCTGGTGTGGCGGCACCACCCCGACCTGCGCCCACGCCGGCCCAGCGGATGCCGTCGCCGTTCTCGCTGCCCCTGCACGCGCTTCGCCTCGCGGGCAGGTGCGCGCTGCCCTTGATCATGTGGTTCTCGGTGGGGGAGGCCGCCCGGTTCGGCCTGCTCTACCTCGGCACCGAGATCTCCCACGGCGACTACCGCCAGGCCCGCCTGGTCGCGACCATCGCGGTGATGACGCTCGTCGTCATGCTGGCCATGGTGACGACCGCGGGCATGCTGTACAGCCTGCGCGGGGCGCTGTGGGAGACGGCGGCGCGCGGCGACGAGCCCGAGCGGTTCTTCGCCGCACTCGACCGCATCGCGCCGGCCTTCGCCGCCATCTACCTGACGTGGAACTTCGTCAGGCGTGACGCGCTCGACTTCAGCGGCCTCGACTGGCTGCACAACCTCGACGACAACTTCTATGACCCGATCTTGACCGCGACGGCCGAGGGCAAGAAGGCCGAGACCACCGCCGGGACCGGTCTCATCGATCTCGACTGGCGTGTCTCGCTGGGCGCCATGGTCGTGGCGATGGGCCTGCGCTGGTTCTTCAACCGCATGGTGGAGCGGGGCGAGGGCAGGTCCGCGGGCGTGGCGTCGGCCATGTCGGAGTTCGCGCTGTTCTTCTTCGGCCTGAACGCGACGCTGACCCTCGCGGCGTTGCGCTCCGACTGGGTGGGACACCGGCAGGTCGTCGCGGAGTCCGGCGAGCTCTGGAAGCAGGCCAAGGAGAACGTGCCCGGCTGGGAGGCCTTCTGGGGCACGGTCGGCGAGATCACGCCCTACCTGGTCGACGCCCTGATCGTGCCGCTCACCTGGCTCACCGTCGCGATCCTCGTCTTCGGCGCCTTCAGCGAGGACACCCGCTCGGCGGTGCGCGGCATCCGCCGTCTCGAAACGGGCGTCGACCGGCTGGAGCAGTCCCACGACATGACCCAGCAGTCGTTCAACCGCGTGACCGGCAGCTTCATGGAGCGCTGGGTCCCGCTGGTCAACACCTTCCGGCTGGTCATCAAGGGCGGCGCCGCGCTGTTCGGCCTCATGTGCGTGCTGTACGTGGCGCTGCGCCTGGGCGCCGACTACGCGGACAGGGGCGTGCGCACGCTCATCGGTTCGGAGACACCGTACTGGTGGCTCGTCATCAGCGAACCGATCGAGTTCGTGAAGGATCTGCTGGTGACCACGCTGACGATGTGCCTGCTGGCCGCGACGTTCGACATCGCGGCCACCAGGGCCAGGCTCAGCGGTCAGGCCGTCAACGTCTGAACCGCAGGACGTCGCGGTTGTCGTCCTCGGTCGGCTTCATGAGGTCCTCGACCGGCGTGTCCGACCGGTAGGAGCTGGGGCGCAGCTCCAGCTCCACCTCCTTGGCCACGGCGGACGGCACGACGGCGACCTTGGTGGTCACGTAGCTCTCACCCACGACGTGGTCCGCCGGTGTCCTGTCGGGCGGCAGGTCTTCCAGCCGCCACGCGCGGCCCGCGCGGTCCTTGAGCAGCACGTCCGGCTTCCCCGTCAGCTGCGCGCCGTCCTTGTCGACGGCCGTCCGGGTGACGGCGATCCTGAGCCACTGCTTGTCCGGCGTGTTGTGCCTGCTGCCGGCGGGTGCCGCCATCGTGTCGTAGTCCACCTTCCACCTGACGTGCTCGAAGGTGATCTCCTGCCCGGCCGCGACCGGGTGCACCTGGTCGTCGGGCTGGCCGTTCTTGAAGAACAGGTAGCGGTCGACGGTCGGGGCGCCGATGGCCACGGCGAGCGCGACGACCGCGCCCACACCCTGCAACAGCAGGCGGGGGCGCCTGGGCGGCTGTGCCTCTCCCGTGCCGGTGGCCGCCGGGTCCGCCGGTGGATCCGACGGAGGGCCTGCCGGGAAAGCGCCGGGCTGGGCGGGCGGCTGGGGCTGCCGATGCGGCACCGGGCCGGCGCTCGGCACGGCGGGCAGCGGCTGCGTCGAGCTTCCCGCGGGCTCGCGGGAAGGCGGAACCGGCGGCCACACCTGATGATCGGGGTGGACGGGCCGGTGCTGCTGCGGCTGGGGATACTGCTGCGGCCGCGCCTGCCGACGCCGCGGCCGTGACAGCGGCTGGGGCTGCGGGGGCTGGGGCTGCTGCGGCTGGGGTTGCTGACCGGGTTGGGGCTGCTGGGGTTGCTGCCGCCCCGAGGCGGGGGAGAACCAGTCGGTCATCGCTTGTCCCCCAGCGGGTAGACGTCCTTGGGCGCGGTGAAGAGCCGCTGGGCCGCCGCGTCGTCCAGACCGAGGTCCACCTCGGCCTCCGGCAGGTGCGGCTCGCCGTAGAGGCCGCCGTCCGGAATGGAGAACACCACCCTGGCGCCGGGCAGGGCCGCAGCGGGCACCTCGAAGACGAAGACGCCCGGCGTCCACCAGCCGGGCTGGATCCACGGGTAGGCCAGCGACTTGGTCTTCTCGATCCGGTCGGTGGCCGTGAAGCGCTTGTCCTCGGCCGTGAGCAGCTCGGCGGGGTTGAGGTGCAGCGGCTCCTTCGGCGCCGTGGCGGCCGCCTGCACGACGAGGAAGACCTGGTCCTTGCCTGCCTCGATCTTCTTCTCGCCCACCTCGATCGCGCGGGCGGAGGAGACGGCCTCGACCCTGGCCGAGAAGCGGCCGGCGTCGACGTCGTCCTTGACGGCGCCGGTGTAGGTGAGGGGGGCGCCGAGGTCCTCGTAGGTCGGCATGAGGGTCTGGAGGCCGATCGCACCGCCCGCCAGCGCGAGCCCGACGACGGCGTTGAGCACCTTGGAGCCGCCGCCCCGGCGGGCGGCGCGGCGGGACTGGCGCGCCGGCACGGAGCTGTGCTGGTCGACGGCGGTCATGAGCCCTCCGGCCGCACGGGGAGCGTGATCCGGCCCAGGACGACGGGCACCTGCTTGTCGCCCTTCTCCTCTGTCTCCGGCATCCAGCCGTAGGCAGGTGTGTACTCGCCTGTCGCGTAGTGCCGTGTGCCGACGTCGAGCGTGATCTTGTCGGGCACCTTCGCGCCCGGCTCCAGCTCGTAGCGGACCAGCACCTTCGTCGGGACTCCCGGCTGGAGCTGCTCGCTCGGCCCGCTCTGGGTGGGCACGAGCGTGATGACGCCGTACTTCGGCTTGATCTCCGGTGTGATCTTCAGCAGCGTCGACGTGAAGGACGACCCCGCGAGGGCGGTCTCGTCGCCTTCGTTGGTCACCGTCGCCTCCACTTCGAGGAAGCGCTTGGGGTCCTCGAAGGAGACGTCGGGCTGGACGACGGTGACCCTGCTCTCCACGAACCTGGTCTTGAACTGGCCCTGGTCGATGTCGGTGGCCGGCTTGAGGGCGGGCGGGTTGGGGTCGGGAGCCTCGTTCAGCCCGCCGAGAAGGGCGGTGATGCCCAGTCCGGTGGCCAGGACCAAC
This sequence comes from Nonomuraea sp. NPDC003727, assembly GCF_053586935.1. Lineage (NCBI taxonomy): Bacteria > Bacillati > Actinomycetota > Actinomycetes > Streptosporangiales > Streptosporangiaceae > Nonomuraea > Nonomuraea sp. NPDC003727. Next base: position 142,806 of record NZ_JBSFNE010000001.1, on the reverse strand, counting down.
CCCACCGCGGGCACCAGGATCGGGCGTCGTGGCCGGTCGTCCTCGGGGGAGGGTTCCGTCATGGGCAACGATGGTAATAGGTCACGCTTGCACCATCCGCCGCAATACTCCCATCTGCTGGTTGAATTGCCGGGAACCGTGCCGGAACCGGCGGCCGAACTCGTAGGCTGGGGCACTACTAACGAGATAGGGCGGCCGGAGGGTCACGTGGCGGACGTGCATCCCGAGCAGGCGCAGTTGCAGGCGGATCGCATCTACCTGGGCTGGCAGTACATGCTGCTGCACCCAGACCCGGGAGAGCCGCCCAAGCGTCCCTCGCCCGCCGAGGAGCCGCCGCGGGAGTCCACGCCCGACCCCGAGCTCGTACGCAGGGAACGGATGCAGGAGGACCTGCTCAACCGGCCCGTGAAGATCTTCCGGACGTTCATGGCCGTCCTGGCCGTCGTCATCCTGGTCGCGGCCTTAGCGGGGGCGCTGGGCTGGTCGTTCGCGATCATCGGGCTGGTGGCGACCGGCGGCGTCGCGGGCATCTGCAGCTACGCCGTCCTCCAGGGCGACCGGGCGGTCCGCTACCGGGTGCGCGAGCGGCAGGCCAGGGACGACCGGCTCCGGCAGGAACGTGACAAGGAGCTGTTCAGGGCCCAGGAGGAGCACGCCGAGCGCTACCGCGACTGGCAGGAGCTGAAGGACCGCCACGACAGGCAGCTGACCTGGTACGGCGTCGCCGTACCCGACGAGATCGACCGCGTCGACGTGGCGGGCGGCACGCTGCCCGGCTGGTCGGCGCTGGTGACGCTGCTGGGCGCGACGCGCCTCTACAGCGGCGGGCACCTGACCGTTCTCGACCTGTCCGAGGGGGCGATCGCCAAGGACCTGATCGAGCTGGCCCGCAGGGGCGGCGACGACCCGCTGGTGTGGGTGCTGCCCGTCGACCTGCCCAAGCTCGACCTGGGGGCGACGCTCAAACCCGAGGCGTTCGCCGACGTGCTGGCCCACGTGGTGAGCGTCAGCGAGGAGCACCGCACGACGCGCGACCTCAGCTTCGACAACGCGATCCTCGAGCGGGTGCTCGACGTGCTCGGCGAGCACGCCACGATCGCCCAGGTGACGGCCGCGCTGCGGGCGCTGGCCCAGGTGGGCGACCCGCGCGACGACCTCAAGTACGGGCTGATCACCGCCGAGCAGCTGGAGCGCATCGGCACGATGTTCGGGCGCGGCGTCAGCGACAGGGTGGTCATCGAGCGGGCGTGGGCGCTGGAGTCGCAGCTGCGCAAGCTCGAGACCCTCGGCACCGAGGCGGTACGGCTCCCGCCGGCCCGCCTGCGGGTGGTGAGCATGGACCGGCAGGCGGGGGTGTTCGGCAACCGCGTGTTAGGCACCTACGTGGCCACCGCGCTCACCCACATCCTGCGCCAGTCGCCCGCCTCCGACCGCCCCTGGTACCACACGATCATCGTCGCGGGCGCCGACAAGCTGCGCGGCGACGTGCTCGACCGCCTCATGGACGCCTGCGAGACGTCGCGGACCGGGCTGGTGCTGACCTACCGGTCGTTGACGCCGACCGTGCGGGAACGGCTGGGCCGAGGGCACGCGGCCGTGGCGTTCATGCGCCTGGGCAACGCCGAGGACGCCCGGGTGGCCAGCGAGCACGTCGGCACCGAGCACCGCCTGGAGCTGGCCCAGCTCACCGAGACGATCAGCGCGTCGGTGGCCGGTCTCGACGGTGCCCGCTACACCTCCACGATCGACCAGGTGGAGGAGGGGGTCGAGGAGCGGGGCGAGAGCCGTACGGATCTGAAGGAGGACATCACCGAGTCCACCGAGTGGGGCAGGACCGCCGACAAGATCGGCGAGACCGAGCGCGTCCTGCAGCGCTCGCGCGAGTTCCTCGTCGAACCGCACCAGCTGCAGCAGCTGCCCACCACGTCCGTGATCGTCACCGACGCCACCGCCGACGGCCGCCGCGTACGGCTGGCCGACGCGAACCCGGCCATCCTCACCTTCCCCAGGACGACGCTCGCCGAGCTCGAGGAGGCCCGTGACGCGGTGCTCGACATGGGCGAGGCCGCCACGCCCGACGAGCCGCCGCCCAACCTGGGCCCGCCGCCGCCACGCCTCGACTGGCGGAAGAAGGGGTAAGGGGATGGTCAAGTGCCGGGTGACCTCTTGATCATCGGCGGACTTTCTCAAGGGAAACGTGTGCCGTAGACCCTCCTCCTTCTCTGTCGTCCCAAGGAACCCGCAACGGTTCCACGCACACGTTTCTCAGCCCAGGAGGTAACGACGTGCTGAGTGGTCCGTGGTATCGCATCCAGTCCATCGCCGCACCCGCCCGGGTCTCCTCGGCGGAGTCCGACTTCGTCGCCGTGCTGCCCGCCGTGCTCTCGGCCGCGCAGCAGGACCGGCCCTTCGTGATCGGCTGGGTGTCGCGCGGCGGCGGTGCCCCCCTCGAACTGGTCACCAACGCGGGCCCGCTGTCGCCGCGCGCCTCCGTCGAGCCGCTGCTGTTCCCCGGAGGGGCGCGCGGTGAGCGCCTGGCCGAGGACTATCTGGCCGATCTCGGCGACCTGGTGTGGGTGCCGTGCCCTGGACGCCAGGCGCCGCCGCTGCACAACCGGCGGGAGGCAGGCCCCGCCGAGCCGACGCTGTTCGAGTCGACGCTGGTCACGCTGATGGCCAGGCCGTTCGCCTGGCTGGTGGTCGCCGAGCCGACCGGCCTGCTCGACACCGAGGTCGCGCACCTGCGTACCCAGCTCAACGTGCTCAGGCAGTACGGCGAGGCCTCCGAGCGCTCCAGGTTCGACGTGGAGCGGGCCGAGCGCCGCATGCAGGAGCTCGACGCCTTCCGCGAGGCGGGGTTGTGGAACGTCAGGGTGCTGGCCGGCGCGGCCACCCCCGACGACCTGCGGCAGATCGCCCCCGTGCTGGTCGGCTCGGTGGAGCTGGGCCACCACCCCTACCGGCTGCGCAGCGCCCTGCCCGCCGCCTGCGCGCTGCGGGAGGCGCTCGCGGCGACCACGCAGGACACCGGCGACGGCGCGGCCGTGCCGTTCGCGGCGACGGCGGGGACGCTGGCGGCGCTCGCCGGGCTGCCCAGGCGCGAGGTGCCCGGCGTGCGCGTGCTGGACGCCGGGTACTTCGACGTGACCTCCGAGGCCACCGGCGAGCTCGACCTGGGCGCCGTCCTCGACGGGCAGGACCGGGCGGTGGGCTCGTTCGGGGTGCCGCTCGCCACGCTCAACCGGCACGCGTTCGTCACCGGCGCGACGGGCTCGGGCAAGTCGCAGACCGTGCGGCACCTGCTCGAACGGCTGAGCGCGGTGAAGATCCCCTGGCTGGCCATCGAACCGGCCAAGTCCGAGTACGCCGCCATGGCCGGACGTGTGGCCGAGCCCGTCACGGTGATCAACCCGTCGGCTCCCGACGCCGTGCCGTTCAGCGTCAACCCGCTCGAACCCGAGCCGGGCTACCCGGTTCAGGCGCACATCGACATGGTCAGGGCCCTGTTCATGGCCGCCTTCGACGCCGAGGAGCCGTTCCCGCAGATCATGTCCATGGCCCTGCAGCGCGTCTACGAGGCCAACGGCTGGGACGTCGTCACCGGCGGCGCGGTGCCGGGCTCGAAGGTGCCGCCCTCGGTCCCGACGCTCGAACAGCTCCAGCAGCACGCCATGGACGTCATCCAGGAGATCGGCTACGGGCGGGAGGTCCAGGCCGACGTCGAGGGCTTCATCTCGCTGCGGCTGCGCTCGCTGCGGGTGGGTTCGGCCGGGCGCTTCTTCGAGGGCGGGCATCCCGCCGACATCGGCGGGCTCCTGCGGCGCAACGTCGTGCTCGCCATCGAGGACGTGGCCAACGACGAGGACAAGGCGTTCCTCATGGGCACGCTGATCATCAGGATCGTCGAGCACCTGCGCATGCGCGCCCGGCACGAGAAGGCCGGCGGTCTCCGGCACGTGATCGTGATCGAGGAGGCGCACCGGTTGCTGCGCGACCGGGGCACGGGGCGGGCCGCCACCCACGCGGTGGAGCTGCTGGCGGGCATGCTCGCCGAGATCAGGGCCTACGGTTCCGGGCTGGTCGTGGCCGAGCAGATCCCCACCAAGCTCATCCCCGACGTGGTCAAGAACACCGCGCTGAAGGTCGTCCACCGGCTGCCCGCCGCCGACGACCGGGCCCTGGTCGGGGCGGCGATGAACCTCGACGACGAGCAGTCGCGCCAGGTCGTCTCCCTGCGGCCGGGCGTCGCCGCCGTCTTCGCCGACGGCATGGACCGGCCGCTGCGCATCCAGGTGCCGCTGGGCGAGGACAGGGAGCACACCGTCGCGGGGCCGCCGCCGCCCATCAGGGGCCGCAGGTCGGCGGCGTGCGGGGCGCAGTGCCGTACCGGTCAGGCGTGCACGCTGGTCGAGCTGCGGGAGGCCGACCTGCTGGCGGACGCGCCCGAATGGGCGTGGCTGCGCCTGTGGAGCGACACCGTCGTGCTCGCCTACGTCACCAACCGGCCGCTGCCGGGGGTGCCGCGCCACCTGGCGGCGGCGTGGAACGAGCTGCCCGCCAGGCGCAGGGAGTGCCTGCTGGCGACGCTGGTCGAGCGGTCCGTCACCCGGCGGGCCTGGTCGCTGCGCAGCTGGTTCGACCCCGCGCTGCTGACCGAGAAGGCGGCCGAGAGCGCCGGCCGGCTGCTCGGCGCGGTCGAGCCGGGAGGGGAGCGGCCCGGACCCTCGTGGGTCATCCCGCAGGTGCGGTGGCTGCACGAGGTCGACCGGCTCTTCCCGTACGGCAGGCCCGCACCCGACCTGCGCACCCCCGCGCCGCCGATGGAGTACGCGCTGCTCGGCGGCCCTTCGGCGGGCGAGCTGCTCGGGCATCGGGCCAAGGCGCTGCGGCACCATCCGCTGTCGATGGAGATGGACCACAACAGGGCGCTGGCCTGGCGGGTCATCCTGGGCGACGACGAGAACGCGGGGCTGCAGCGGGACATCGGCACGGTCGCGGTCGGGGTGGAGCCTGCGGCGCGGCTCAGGCACGTGGGGCAGACGATGGGCGCGGGGTGGCTGGAGGGCGTGCTGTCCTGGCCGCGCCGCTTCGTGCTGCCCTTCGACGGCGACGGGCCCGCGGAGATCGCCTTCCCCGAGCAGCCGCCCGCCTGACGTCCCCCCGTGCAGCCGCCCGCCTGACGCCCGGTCCAGGGAACGAAGGCGTCCGCCGTCCGTAGGGTGACGGCGGACGCGGTTCGACTAGGATCGGTCAGCATGACCCAGCTTCCGCTGCGGGCCCAGCTCGCGAGTGCCCTGGGGCGCACCGCCGCCACCTTGTCGAGGGTCACCGGGCGTGGTGACGGGTCCGTGATCGGCGGGCGCGTCGGCCTGGTCCTCGAGCCCGACCTGCTCAGACAGCTGGCCAGGGACCGCAAGCTCGTGCTCGTCAGCGCGACCAACGGCAAGACGACCACCACCCGTCTCATCACCTCGGCGCTGACCGAGCTGGGCGAGGTGGCCACCAACGCGTTCGGCGCCAACATGCCGGCCGGCCACGTCTCGGCGCTGTCTGCCCACAAGTCGGCGCCGTACGGCGTGCTCGAGGTGGACGAGAAGTACCTCCCCGAGGTGCTCGAGACCACCGGGGCAGGCGTCGTGTGCCTGATGAACCTCAGCCGCGACCAGATGGACCGGGCGGCCGAGATCTGGCTGCTGGCCCAGAAGTGGCGCAGGGCGCTGTCGGGCAAGCCCACCCACGTGATCGCCAACTGCGACGACCCACTGGTCACCTGGGGCGCCTCCACGGCCGCCAAGGTCACCTGGGTCGCCGGCGGCCAGCGCTGGAAGGAGGACTCCTGGAGCTGCCCCGAGTGCGGCGGTCCGCTCGACAGGAAGGGCGCCGACTGGGCGTGCCGGGAGTGCACCTTCCACCGGCCCGAGCCTCACTGGGTGCTCGACGACGACGCGGTGATCGACCCGCGCGGCCACCGCTGGGTGCTCGACCTGCAGCTGCCCGGTCTCGCCAACCGTTCCAACGGCGCGATGGCGCTCGCGGTGGCCGAGGCGTTCGGGCTGCACGTGCAGTCGGCGCTGCCCAGGCTGCGCGAGGTCACCTCGGTCGCGGGCCGCTACACCACGGTCGAGCGTGACGGCAGGGCGGCGCGGCTGCTGCTGTCGAAGAACCCGGCGGGCTGGCTGGAGGCGTTCGACGTCTCCGACCCCTCGCTGCCGATCATCCTGTCGGTCAACGCGCAGGGCCCCGACGGACGCGACACCTCCTGGCTGTGGGACGTCGACTACCGCATCCTGCGCGGCCGTCCCGTCCACGTCACCGGCGAGCGCCGTCTCGACCTGGCGCTCCGGCTCGACGTCGCCGAGGTGCCGTTCCAGCTGTACGACAGCTTCGCCCAGGCGTTCGACGCGATGCCGCCGGGGCGGCTCGACGTGATCGCCAACTACACCGCCTTCCAGCAGATCCGATCGGAGTTCGGCCGTGCCGTCTGACAGCGCCCTGCGCGTGGTCTGGATCTACCCCGACCTGCTCAGCACGTACGGTGACCAGGGCAACGTGCTCGTCCTCGAGCAGCGGGCCCGCAAGAGGGGCATGACGGTCGAGACGATCCACGTCCGCTCGTCCGACCCGGTCCCGGAGAGCGGCGACATCTACCTCATCGGCGGCGGCGAGGACCGGCCGCAGATCCTCGCGGCCCAGCGGCTGCGCAAGGACGGCGGCCTGCACCGGGCGATCGCCCGCGGCGCGGCCATGCTGGCGGTCTGTGCCGGCTACCAGATCATGGGCAGCACGTTCGGCGGCGAGGAGGGGCAGCCGGTCGACGGCATCGGGCTGCTCGACATCGCCAGCACCCGCGGCCCCGCACGGGCGGTGGGCGAGCTGGTGGCCGAGGTCGACACCTCGCTCAACCTGCCGACGCTGACCGGGTTCGAGAACCACATGGGCGTCACCCGCCTCGGCCCTGGCGTCAAGCCGCTGTCGCGGACGCTGGCCGGCACCGGCAACGGCGACGGGTTCGAGGGCTGCTTCGCCGGGCACGTCGTCGGCACCTACCTGCACGGGCCGGCGCTGGCCCGCAACCCGGCGCTGGCCGACCTGCTGCTCGGCTGGGCGACGGGCGGCTCGCTGGCGCCGATCGACGACACCTGGTACGACCGGCTGCGCAAGGAGCGGCTCGACGCGGTCATGTCGCGCTGACGGCGCGCGGGGGCGCCGGCGGTCAGTAGACGAGGGCCTGCGCGCCCTCGGCCACGGCCTCCTCGACGAACGTGGGCGCTCCCGCGATCCGCACGCCGTCGATGAGATCGTCGACGGTGATGTCGCGCCTGGCCGCGCACTGGGTGCAGACCGTGACGCGGCCCGCCGCGAGCACGGCGTCGAGCAGGTCCTCCAGCGGGGCGGCGTGCGGCAGGCTGAACTCCTTGGCCCTGCCGGGAAGGGCGAACCAGGACGCCTCGCCCGTCAGCCACAGCGAGACGGGGACACCGCTCGCCAGCGCGGCGGCCGCGACCGTGAAGGCCTGGTTGCATCGCTCGGGGGCGTCGGCTCCCGCGGTGACCTTGATGACCAGTGATCGTGCCATGAGGGTCAGCCTAGACCGAAGCGCCCCGGACGTCCGCACCCGGTACGCCGGCGCAGGCGGGACACCCCGTGGACGGCCTAGGCTTGCGAGACATGGAAGAACCTGAAGTGCATCCCGACCTCGAGCCCATCGCCTGGCTGCTCGGCAGGTGGGAGGGCGCGGGAGTCGGCGGCTACCCGACGATCGAGAGCTTCAACTTCGGCCAGGAGATCGAGTTCGGCCACAACGGCAAGCCGTTCCTGACCTACGTCAGCCGTACGTGGCTGCTGGACGAGTCGGGCGGGAAGGTGCGCCCGCTGGCCACCGAGACCGGCTACTGGCTCCAGCAGCCCGACCGCCAGCTGGAGGTGCTGCTCTCCCACCCGACGGGCATCGTCGAGATCTACGTCGGCGAGGTCGTGTTCCACAAGATCGAGCTGCGCACCGACGTGGTCGCCCGCACCGCGACCGCGAAGGAGTACACCGCGGGGCACCGCCTCTACGGCCTGGTCAACGGCAACCTCATGTGGGCCTACGACATGGCCGCCGAGGGGGTCGCGCTGACCTCTCACATGTCGGCCGAGCTGAAGAAGGTGGCATGAGCGGCCCTTTCACCCCTGACGTCGTCGAGGCGATCAAGCGGCACATGAACGACGACCACGCCGCCGACGGCCTGCTGATCGTGCGGGCGCTCGGCGGGCGTCCGGCGGCGACGACGGCGACGACCAGTGACGTGGACGCCGAGGCGATCGAGTTCACGATCGACGGCGGCGAGCGGGTGCGGGTGCCGTGGGGTGAGACGCTGACCGAGCGCCCCCAGGTACGGCTCGCGGTGGTCAGGCTCTACAACGAGGCGTGCGCCAGGATGGGCGTCCAGCCGCGCGGCGAGCACTGACGCGTTCGCGGAGGACGACGGCTCGCGGGCCCGGACATGGGAAAGGGCCCCGAGCCTTCTCCGCCTGCGGTCAGGCGGGCCGGATGGACCACAGGCAGGGCCGCACCCTGCCGTCCGGCTGCTCGGAGCCCCGGTGGCTGCCTCGGATTCGCCTTCGCGTCGCGAGACCTCCAGACCTGGTCCGGATGGTTCCGCGTCGCTAGCGGACAGCCACCTCGCTAGCCCAACTATGAATCACCATTGTTTGGACCACCTCCTTTCCGCGTGCCTTCAAGTTATGCGGCGGCTTCGGTAACGGGCAAGCGATTATCCGGCGGCCGTAGACTCGGGACATGACCGAGACCGCATGGCACGAGGAGCTCCGGGCCAAGGGCTACCGCGTGACTCCGCAACGTCAGCTGGTCCTCGAGGCGGTCAAGGCGCTCGAGCACGGCACGCCCGAGGAGATCTGCGCGAAGGTCCGGCAGACGGCTCGCGGGGTCAACATCTCCACCGTCTACCGCACCCTCGAACTGCTCGAAGAGCTCGGCATGGTCACCCACACCCATCTCAACCACGGCGCCCCGACCTACCACCTGGCTACCGAGGCCGACCACTTCCACCTGGTGTGCAGGGTCTGCGGCGAGGTCAGCGAGGTCCGCCTGGAGCTGACCGACGGCCTGGTCAAGGGGCTCGACCACGAGATGGGGTTCGAGACCGACATCCGGCACCTGACCGTCTTCGGCCGGTGCCGCACCTGCCGGGTAGCCTGACGGCATGCGTAGCCCTCTGCTGGATCTCCCCGGCGCCGTCGCGGCCGAGGCCCCCGACGCCGACGTGGCCGCCCACTACGGTGACCTGTTCGCCGAGCAGCGCGCGCTGCTGAAGGGCGAGGCGGTCGTCGACCGCAGCAACCGTGAGATCGTGCGGATCGCCGGTGCCGACCGGCTGAAATGGCTCAACGACCTCACCTCGCAGAAGCTCGACACCCTGCAGCCGGGCGTGTGGACCCAGACGCTGCTCCTCGACCTGCAGGGAAGGGTGGAGCAGCACCTGACGCTCGTCGACGACGGCGCGGCCGTGCTCGCCCACGTGGAGCCCGGCGCGTCGGCCGCGTTGATCGACTATCTCGACCGCATGCGGTTCATGCTCAGGGTCGAGGTGTCGCTCGCCGACGAGCTGGCCGTCCTGTCGACCGCCGACGAGGACGTCCTCGTTCCGCGCGCCGAGCTCGGCGACCATCTGGGCAGGCCGCTGGCCGGGCTGTGGGCCTACGAGGCGCTGCGCATCGAGCGGCACCGGCCGCGGCTCGGGCTCGACACCGACCACAAGACGATCCCGCACGAGGTGGGCTGGATCGGCGCGGCCGTCCACCTGACCAAGGGCTGCTACCGCGGGCAGGAGACGGTCGCCCGCGTCCACAACCTGGGGCACCCGCCGCGCCGCCTGGTGTTCCTGCACCTCGACGGCAGCGTCGACACCCTGCCGCCGCACGGCGCGCCGGTGGTGCTCGACGGGCAGGACGTGGGCTTCGTCGGGTCCTCGGCCCGCCACCACGAGCTGGGGCCGATCGCGCTGGCCCTGGTCAAGCGGACGGTGCCGGTCGACGCGCCGCTGCTGGCCGGCGGCGTCGCGGCCGGCCAGGAGGTCGTCGTGCCGCCGGACGCGGGCCGCAACGTGTCGATCGACCCGGCGCTCCGCCGCCGCATCCGCTGACCGCCCGCCCTGTCCGGTACGGCGCGCCGTGCCCGGCCCTCCCGGTCCGGCACGGGCGGGCCGCACGCGCGCACGGTGTCACAGCTGGACGCACTTCCCGGCCGGGCAGGTGAGCGAGCGGGGCGTGCCGTTCAGCATCACCGTGGTGCCCTCGGGGACCGCGAGCGTGTAGACGGCGCCGCACCCCGGCGTCTCGCAGACGAAGACGGCCCGTAACCACCGGCCGTTCCACGACTCCTCCTGGTGGCGGGAGCCCACGCTCCACGTGGACTCCCGCCTGATCGCCAGCTCCCCGTGCTTGCCCTGGACGACCTTGACGTCGACCTCGCCCGACGCGTCGAGGACCACCTCCGGCGTGGTGAGCTCGTAGACGTTCTCGGTGACCTCCCTGGTGCGGGTGGAGATCAGGGAGGTCTCGGCCGACGCGTCGGGCGCGGGGATGTTGAGGCCGAACGCCGTCCCGACGCCGACGATCGAGCCGAAGGCGAACAGACCGCCGACGACCAGCCACACCGTGCGCGTTGACGAGCCTTCGTCCGACTTCGATGACCACGGCTTCCGCATGGGCGAGCCCCCTTCAGACCTTGAGGAAGCGCAGGACGGCCAGGACCCGCCGGTGGTCCTTGTCGTCGGCGCCGGACAGGCCGAGCTTGGCGAAGATGTTGTTGATGTGCTTGCCGACCGCGCCCTCCGAGACGACCAGCGCCTCGGCGATGCCGGTGTTGGAGCGGCCCTCCGCGATGAGCGCGAGCACCTCGCGCTCCCTGCGGGTGAGCTGGTCGAGCGGGTCGCTGCGGCCGCGCAGCAGAAGCTGGGCGACCACCTCGGGGTCGAGCGCGGTGCCGCCCGCCTCGACCCTGCGCAGCGCGGCGACGAACTCGGTGACGTCGGCGACCCGGTCCTTGAGCAGGTAGCCGACCCCGGTCGTCTCGGTCGACAGCAGCTGGCTGGCGTAGCGCTCCTCGACGTACTGCGACAGCACGACGATCGGCTGCCCCGGCCGCTGGCGGCGCAGCACGAGGGCCGCGCGCAGCCCCTCGTCCCTGTGCGAGGGCGGCATCCGCACGTCGGTGATCACCAGGTCGGGTGCGTGCTGCTCGACCGCGCGCAGCAACTCCTCGGCGTCGGCCACCGCGGCCACGACCTGCATGCCCGCCGAGCCGAGCACCCAGGTCAGGCCCTCCCTCAGCAGCACCGAGTCCTCGGCCAGCACTACTCGCATGGAAGCTCCACTTCGATCGTCGTCGGCCCGCCCGCCGGGCTGTCGATGCGCAGCCGGCCGTCCACCGAGCCGACCCGCTGCGCCAGGCCGCGCAGGCCGGTGCCGCGCTCGGGCGCGGCCCCGCCCTTCCCGTCGTCCTGGACGGTCACCCGCAACCGATCACCTCTGCGGACGACCGTGATCGCGGCGTTGGCCGCCTCGGCGTGCTTGGCGATGTTGGTGAGCGCCTCCGACACGACGAAGAACGCCACCGCCTCGATCGTGGGCGAGGCCCGGTCCGCGACGTCGACGCTGAGCCGTACGGGGAGGGGTGCGCGGGCGGCCAGGCCGGACAGGGCCGCGTCGAGGCCCTCGTCGGTGAGGACGGCGGGGTGCAGGCCGCGGACGAGGTCGCGCAGCTCCTTGAGCGCCTGCTTGGCCTCCTCGTGGGCCTGGGCGATCACCTGGCGGGCCGGTTCCGGCAGGTCGGTGAGGGTGGCGCGGGCCATGCCGAGGTTCATGGCGAGCCAGACGAGGCGCTGCTGGGTGCCGTCGTGCAGGTCGCGCTCGATGCGGCGGCGCTCGGCGTCGGCCGCGTCGATCACCTCGGCGCGGCTCTCCCGCAGGGTCTCCACCCGCTGTGCCAGCTCGTCGCTGATGCTCGGGCCGAGCAGCGCCTTGCCCGCGATGATGTCGACCCAGGCGAACGCCCTGGCCACGAGGGGTCCGGCGACGAACAGGCCGACGGCGATCACCGCGAACAGCACGCCGAGCCACCAGTAGGCCGCCAGGGCGAAGGTGCGGGCCGACAGGATGGCCAGGGTGATGGTGCCGCCCCAGGCGATGAGCAGGGCGGTCGCGCCCAGGCCGTTGAGCAGCGGGCAGAGCAGGTGGTAGGCGATCTGCCGCCACGTGCTGAGCGCCTTGGCCAGGCCGACCAGCCACGTGAGCGGGTTGCGGGGCGGCCACGCCCGCGGCACCGGCGCGATCGTGACGTCCAGGTAGGCGGAGAAGCGGGACCGCTGCAGGGCGGTGAGGTACGGCAGCGCCCAGAACAGCACGCCGACGGCGATCACCGGCACGACCACGGTCCAGACCAGCAGCACCGACGCGAAGACCAGGGCGATGATCACGCCTGCCGTGAGGGCCCCGGCCAGCAGGCCCATCGCCACGTGCAGGGTGCGCAGCCAGGTCGCCGCTCCCCATAAGGAGCGGATCCGTTGCCAGATGGTCATGCGATCAACGGTAGGGGGAGGGGCGCCTTCCGGACATGGGCGAGCCATCCGGGAAAAAGGTGAGGCTGGCCCTACCTGCTCACAGGTCGATGACCAGCGTGATCGGGCCGTCGTTGAGGAGGGAGACCTTCATGTCGGCGCCGAAGCTGCCGGTCTCCACGTGCGCGCCGAGCGCCCTCAGCTCGTCGACGACCGCCTGGACCAGCGGCTCGGCGACCGGTCCCGGCGCGGCGGCCTGCCAGGTGGGGCGGCGGCCCTTGCGCGTGTCGCCGTACAGGGTGAACTGGCTGATGACCAGCAGCGGGGCGCCGACGTCCGAGCAGGACTTCTCACCGTCGAGGATGCGCAGGCCCCACAGCTTGGCGGCCAGCTTGCGCGCTTCGGCGGGGGTGTCGGTGTGGGTCGCGCCGACCAGGACCATCAGGCCGGGCTCGTCGATCGCGCCGACCGTCCGGCCCTCGACGACGACGGAGGCGTGGCTGACCCGCTGGACGACTGCTCGCATGACACCCCATTGTGGCCCACCGCCGTGGCGTCCAGGAGCGCGGCCCTCCGCGCGCCCGGCGGGGCCGCGGCTACACTCGTCGCGAAAGGGAGGGGAAATGTCGCTTGTTGTGGAGGTTGTCCGGTCTGGGTTCGTGGAGTCCACGCACCAGGTCCGGATGCTGGCGGTGGCCGCCGACGGGACCCCGGTCCGTGTCCATGGCACCGTCGACGCGCTGGCCTCGCCGCGCTCCTCGATGAAGCCGCTCCAGGCGCTCGGCATGCTGCGCCGCGGCCTCGACCTGGACGGCGAGCTGCTCGCGCTGGCCTGTGCCTCCCATGCGGGCGAGCCGTTCCACGTCGACGGGGTCAGGAAGATCCTCGCCGGCGCGGGGCTCGACGAGAGCGCCCTTCTCTGCCCCGAGGACCACCCCGAGGACAGGAGCGTGACCGGCAAGGCGCGCGTCTACATGAACTGCTCGGGCAAGCACGCCGCCATGCTCGCCACCTGCGCCGTCAACGGCTGGCCGGTGGAGACCTACCTGGACCCCGCGCATCCGCTGCAGCGGGCCGTCAGGGAGACGGTCGAGGAGCTGACGGGCGAGCGCGTCGCCGCGACCGGCGTGGACGGCTGCGGCGCGCCGCTGTTCTTCGTCTCGATGGTGGGCGTGGCCAGGGCGTTCAGGGCCTTCCCGCTGGGCGGTCCCGGCTCGCCGGAGCGGCGCGTCTACGAGGCCGTGATCGCCCATCCCGAGTGGACCTCGGGCACCACCCGGCCGGAGGTGGCGCTGATGCGGGCCGTACCGGGGCTGATGGTGAAGGCGGGCGCCGAGGGTTTCGACGCCTTCGCCTTCGCCGACGGCCGCGCGGGCACCGTCAAGGTCGAGGACGGGACGTCGCGGGCGCGGGTGCCGGTCACCGTGGCCGCGCTGCGCGCCCTCGGTCTCGAGGCGCCCGAGCTCGACGCGCTGGCGGTCCCGCCGCTGCTGGGCGGCGGGCGTCCCGTCGGAGAGGTACGGCTGCGCGCCTGAGCGGCCGCCGCTGCCGAGGTCAGGCCTGCCGGAGGAGCTCCGCCACCTCGTGCTGCCCCTTCTTCTCGGCGTGCCGCAACGCGGTCACGCCGTCGCGGTCGGCCAGCTCGGGGTCGGCGCCCGCGGCCAGCAGCAGCCTGACGATCTCCTGGTACGGCGGCCCGCCGTCGCCCAGGATGACCGCCTCCAGCAGTCCGGTCCACCCGAGGTCGTTGACGTGGTTGACGTCGATGCCCGTCTTGAGCACCTCGCGCACGTAGTCGACGTGCCCCCGCTCGCACGCGGGGATGAGCGAGACGCCGCCGTAGCGGTTCCTGACCGTCAGGTCGGGCTTGGCGGGCAGCAGCGCCCGCATCATGGCCACGCTGCCCGTCACGCCGGTGACCAGCCACGGGGTGTCGTGCTGAGCGTCGAGGGCGTTCGGGTCGGCGCCCGCGGCGACCAGGATCTCGGCGACCTCCACGTGGTCGGCGGCGCTTGCCAGCAGCAGGGCGGTGCGCCGCTGGCTGTCGCGCGCCTCCAGGTCGGCCCCCTCGGTGACGGCCTCTCTGACGGCGGCGGCGTCACCCGTGGCGGCGGCGGTGAGCAGTTGTCCGTTGAGCACATTTGATCCTTTCATGCAAGGACGCGAGGATTGTGGTCGGGATTCCGCGCCGCACGCCGCGAGCCCGAGGGCAGCCGCCGCGGCCAGCACCGCTCGCCGGCTCAACCACACGACTGGGTCCATACCACCACCATGCCTCCCGGAAAAGGGCGGCTCATCCCGCGAACGGTCGGCACCGGGGGAAGAAAACGGCGGAGCCGTACGTCAACCGAAAGGCTGATGTGACGACAGGAGGAGCGGTGGAACGCGTCTGGCTGAACAGGGCCATGCACGTCGGGTTCTTCCTTCTGCTGGCCGCCTCGGCCTCCAGGCTGCTGGTCAGGCACGGGCTCAACGGCGAGAGCATCACGAACGTGAGCCTGGCCGCCGTCCTCGGCGCCGTCTACGCCGCGGGCGTGGTGTTCTGGCGGCCGCTCGGCCAGCGCGGCCGGCTGGTCTGGCTCGCCGCCGTGCTCCTGCTCTGGCTGGTGCTGGTCGAGATGGCGCCGTCGTTCTCGTGGTGCGCGATCCCGCTGTTCTTCATGTGCCTGCGGCTGCTGTCGCCGCCGCTGGCGATCGTGGCCGCCACCGTGCTGACGGCCGCGGTGATCGTCTCCCAGATCTACCTGGCCGACCGGTTCGATCCGAGCCAGGTGCTCGCGCCCGTCGCGGTGGCCGCGATGACCGTGGTCATCTTCTGGGAACTGCGGCGCGCGGGCGTCCTGGAGGAGAGGGAACGGCTCAGCCGCGAGATCCACGACACGATCGCCCAGGGCCTGACCAGCCAGCGCATGCTGCTGCAGGCCGCCGACCGGGCGTGGACGGCCGACCCCGACCGTGCCCGCGGGTACCTGCGCCAGGCCATGGCCCTGGCGGGCGACAACCTGGAGGAGGCGCGGCGCCTCGTCAGAGACCTCGGTCCCGCCGAACTGGCCTCGCGGTCGCTGCCCGACGCGCTCAAGGCGATCAGCGACGACTTCCGCCAGGAGGGGGCCGAGTATCCTCTCGACCCCAAGACGCAGGCCGTCCTGCTCAGAGTGGCGCAGGGAGCGCTGGCCAACGCGCGCGAGCACGCCCACGCGAGCAGGGTGGTCGTCACGCTGTCCTACCTGGAGGGCGAGGTGACGCTCGACGTGTTCGACGACGGTGTGGGCTTCGACCAGGCCGTCTCCGGGCCGGGGCGCGGGTACGGCCTGCGCGCCATGCGCGACCGGCTGGCCGAGGTGGGCGGCACCCTGGTCGTCGAGAGCGTGCCGGGCGAGGGCACGGCCGTGGCTGCGAGGATTCCGCTGTGAAGCTCTTCCTGGTGGACGACCACCCCGTGGTGCGGGCGGGAATCGCGGCCCTGGTCGGCGGCGAGCCCGACATGGAGATCGTCGGCGAGGCCGGCACGTCGCAGGAGGCGGTCAGGGGGATCGCCCTCAGGCAGCCCGACGTCGTGCTGATGGACCTGCAGCTCGGCGAAGGAGCCGACGGCGTGGAGACCACGCGGCTGGTCCGCGCGCTACCCAACGCCCCGCAGGTACTCGTGCTGACCACCTACGAGACCGAGGCGGACATCGTCAGGGCCATCGACGCCGGGGCGACCGGCTACGTGCTCAAGGCCTGCCCGCCCGACGAGCTGTTCCAGGCCATCAAGGCGGCGGCCAGGGGGGAGACCGTCCTGTCGCCGAAGGTGGCGACGCGGATGATGCGCCGCATGCGCGACCCCGGGCCCGCCCTCACCGCCAGGGAGATCGAGATCCTCGGGCTGCTGGCCAAGGGGGCGGGCAACAAGGAGATCGCCAAGGCGCTGTTCATCACCGAGGCGACCGTCAAGACCCACCTGGTCCACGTGTACGGCAAGCTCGGCGTCGACACCCGCACGGCGGCCGTCACGGCGGCGGTCGAGCGCGGCCTGATCCGGCTGTGAACCACCCCGCGCGGCCTCCCGCGAACTCCTCCTACGAGGCCTGGGGGACCCGCACCTCCTCCGGCCGCTTGTCCTCGCGCAGGCCGCGCCACGAGGGGTGCCGCACCCGCCCGTCCGGCGTCCACTCCGCGTAGCGGACCTCCCCGACCAGCGCCGCCTCCACCCAGTGCGCGCCCCGGGCGTGCTCGGGCGGCACCCCGGCCACGGGCGGGTCGGGCCGCTCCAGCGGCCGCAGCCGCGCCTCCAGATCGGCCAGCATGCGGTCGGTGAAGCCGGTGCCCACGTGCCCGGCGAAGACCAGCCGCCCCTCGGCGTCGTGCACGCCGAGCAGCAGGGATCCGATGGTCCCCGCCCGGCGGCCCTCACCCGGCTTCCAGCCGCAGATGACGACCTCGAGCGTGGCGAAGTTCTTCACCTTGGTCCAGTCGGCCGAGCGCTGCCCCGGCCGGTAGGGCGAGCCGAGCCGCTTGGCCACCACGCCTTCGAGTCCGAGTGACTTGCTGGCCGCCACCGCGTCCTGGCCGGCGCCGTGGAACCACACGGGCACCTGCCAGCGCGCACCCGGCGTGACCGTCTCCTCCAGCACCTCCCGGCGCTGCGTGTACGGCAGGCCGACCACGCTGACCGCGTTGATGTGCAGCAGGTCGAACAGCATGAACGTCACGGGCACCGACCTGACCAGCTCCGCGATCTTCGCCGGGTGGCGCTGGTGCATCCGCGGCTGCAAGGCGGCGAACGAAGGGCGGCCCGCGGCGTCGAAGGCGACGATCTCCCCGTCGAGGACCAGGTCGTGGCCGCCCACCGCGCCGCCCAGCATGCGCAGTTCTGGGTAGGCCACGGTGACGTCCTTGCCGTTGCGCGAGACCAGCCTGACCGCCCTGTCCTCGACGTAGGCCACCGCCCTGACCCCGTCCCACTTCATCTCGTAGCCCCAGTCGCCGGCGACCGGCAGCGATCCGGCCTTGGCGAGCATCGGCTGGTAGGGCGGGAGTGTCATCGGGACACCTCCGGCGTGGGCGGTCGTGCCGTACCGACGATGAAACCCCGTCCGGGCCCGCGCGTACAGGCCTGCCGCGCGGCGCCGTGAATCGCCCTCACACCCCGAACCATCGCATTCCCCCTGGTCAGGGCGTACCCATTCAGAGCGTCTGTGCCAACCGCTACGATCGGCCGCCATGACGGGTATCAAGGTCGCCTTGGCCGCTTTCCTGCTCGGCGCGCTCTCCATGACGGCGCCGTCGGGGGCGATCACCGACGAGGTGACGATCGAGCTCGGCAAGGGCGGCGTGCTCCACGTGAGCGAGAAGATCAGCGGCGCGGGCGGCGAGGTCAAGCGGACCTTCCTGAGCCGCACCCGCTACGACGACTCCTTCGACCGGCTCTACCGGATCTCCAACGTCAAGGGCGGCACGCTCGCGGGCGACGTGCTGACCATGAAGGGCGACGGCACCGTCTCCTACGACGTGACCGGCGCTGTCACCCAGGCCGGCGGCGACGAGGAGCTGCGCTGGTTCGCCGTCGGCGGCTGGAACGTCCCGGTGGAGAAGGCCACGGTCAAGGTCACCGGCCCGGCCTCGATCCAGAACCTGTCGTGCTTCGCCGGCGACCTGACCTCGGCGATCGGCTGCACGTCCGCCTCCATGGACCACACCGGGGCGCGCGCCGACTTCGAGCAGCAGCGGCTCAACGCCGGCCAGGCGCTGACCGTCGTCGTCGGCTTCCCCCAGGGCTCCAGCGGCGGCGAGCCGATCCTGGCGCGGCGCTGGACGCTGGCCTCGGCGTTCACGCTCGACCTGGTCACCGGGGGCGCCCTGGCCGGGCTGCTGGTGCTGCTGCTGGGCGGGGTGGGCCTGCTGTGGTGGACGCGCGGCCGCGACGCCCGCGTCGTCGGCCACGAAGGGGGCGCGGTCGCCGCCGTCCAGGACGGCCACTTCACCCCGCCCGACGGCGTACGGCCCGGCCAGATCGGCACGCTGATCGACGAGCAGGCCGACGTGATCGACGTGACGGCCACCATCGTCGACCTCGCGGTCCGCGGCTACCTGCGCATCGACGAGCAGCCCCGCCAGACCTACGACGCGCCCGACTGGCTGCTGGTCAGGCTGCCGAACGCGCCCGTCGGCTCGCTCATGCCGTACGAGAAGGCGCTGTACGACGCGATCTTCGACGGGCGTGACGTGGTGCTGCTGTCGCAGCTGTCCGGCTCCTTCCACGCCCACCTCGGTGAGGTGCGCGACGCCCTCTACACCGACGTCGTACAGCAGGGCTGGTTCGCGCGCCGTCCCGACGCCGTCCGCACCCGCTGGACCACGATCGGCCTCGTGCTCTGCTTCCTGGGCGTGGCCGCGACCGTGGCGCTGGCCTGGTTCACCACCTACGGCCTGCTGGGGCTGGCGGTCGTCATCGCGGGGGCGGCCCTGGCGGTGGGCGGGCAGTCGATGCCGGCCAAGACCGCCAAGGGGTCGGCCGCGCTGGCCCACACGCTGGGGTTCCGGCAGTACCTGCTGGCGGGCGACCTCGGCGCCGTGCCCGAGCAGCACCGGGTCGAGCTGTTCTCCCGCTACCTGCCGTACGCGGTGATCTTCGACGGGGTCGAGCACTGGTCGCGGGTGGTCGCCTCGGTCACGGGCGACGGGCAGGAGGCCGACAACCTCTACTGGTACCACGGGCCGGCGGAGTGGGACCTGTCGAAGTTCGCGGGCTCGATGCGGACCTTCACCACCACGACGTCGGGCGCGATCTCCTCGACCCGCCAGTTCCGCTCCCTCTGACGGCCCGGGCCGGGGCTCGACGGGACACCCGTCATGATCGAGAATGGCCGGCATGGACGTTGACGACCCGATCGCCGTCGCCGTCGTCGCGGCGATCCACGCCGGTGAGGCCGCCGAGCTGGAACGCCTGCTGACCGCCCATGAAGGGCTCGCCCGCGAGTGGCTGGAAGGGCGCGACGGGACCAGGCGTTCGCTGCTGCACGTGGCCACCGACTGGCCCGGCAACCGCCCCGGCGTCCGGCGCACGATCGAGCTGCTCGTCGCGCACGGGGCCGACGTCGGCGCGCGCTTCGCCGGCCCGCACACCGAGACGCCGCTGCACTGGGCGGCCAGCAACGACGACGTCGAGGCCCTCGACGCGCTGCTCGACGCGGGCGCCGACATCGAGGCCACGGGCGCGGTCATCGCGGACGGCACGCCGATCACCGACGCGGTGGCCTTCGGGCAGTGGAAGGCCGCGCGGCGCCTGGTCGAACGCGGCGCGTCCGTGGCGGCGCACGAGGCGGCGGCGCTCGGGCTGCTCGACCGGATGGTCGAGCCGTACGATCTCGACCTGGCCTTCTGGTTCGCCGCCCACGGAGGGCAGCGCGACATCGCCGAGTATCTCCTCCACCGCGGCGCCGACCCGGCCTGGTTGCCCGACTGGGAGCCGCTGGACGCGGCGGGGGCGGCCAGGCGCAACGGGTTCGGCGAGCTGGCCGACCGGCTCAGTCGGAGATCGTGATCCGCAGGCGGCGGAAGCCCCTGCCCTTGCTCTCGATCTTCGCCACCTTGATCCGGCCGATCTGCTTGGTGGAGGCGACGTGGGTGCCGCCGTCGGCCTGGGTGTCGAGGCCGACGATGTCGACGATGCGGACGTCCTGCACGTGCTCGGGCACCAGGTTGGTGGCCGTGCGGATGATGTCGGGGATCGCGAACGCCTGCGCGCGCGGCAGCACCCGCACGTCGATGCGCCGGTCGGCGCCGATCTCGGTGTTGCAGGCGGCCTCGACCGCCTCCTTGAAGCCCGGTGGCACCTCGGGCAGGTTGAAGTCCATCCGGGCGGAGAACTCCTCCATGTTGCCGCCGGTGACCAGCGCGCCGTAGTCGCGGAAGACCACCCCGCACAGCACGTGGAGCCCGGAGTGGGTGCGCATGAGCGCCGAGCGCCGCTCGTCCGCCACGGCCCCGGCGACGACCGTGCCGACGGGTGGGACGGGATCGCCCTCTGCCGGGATCAGGTAGAGATCGTCGCCTTTGCGTACCCCGGCGATCCGGGTTTCCACCCCCCGCCAGAGAAGAACTCCCTGATCGGCCGGCTGGCCGCCGCCGCCCGGATAGAATGCCGACTTGCTCAAGACGATCCCCTCTGGCGACGAGTCCAGGACGACCGCCTCGAACGAGCGCAGGTTCTGGTCGGAGAGTTCGAGCCGTTGCGTGCGCCCGTGGAGATCGAAGGTCATGTCGGCAGCCTAGAACCCCTGAGGTGGTCATGCGCGGCCTGCTGCGTCGTCGTCTGCTCGCATCGGCCGCCACGGTAATCGGGATATGTCCCGCTATTGCGGGGTGCAATGGTGCTGCGGCTTCGCAGCCACCCGCGCGCGTGCCCGTCGTGCAGGAGACGACACCCGTGATGATGGTCGTCGGCGACAGCTTCACCGTCGGATCCGGGCCCGTGCACCCATGGGAGACCTACGCCACCGAGGCGGCGCGGCGGCTGGGCTGGCAGCCGGTGGTCGCGGGCGCCGGCGGCACCGGCTTCGTCAATCCTGGCCGGGTGGGCCGCAGCTTCGCGCAGTCGTTCACGGCGGAGCTGGCCTGGCGGCCCGCCCCCGACGTGCTGATCATCTCGGGCGGCCACAACGACCACCGATGGGCCGCCTCCTCGGTACGGCGGGCCGCCGCCAGGCTCGTGGGGTCCGTCAAGGCCGTCTGGCCCCGCACCAGGATCGTCATGATCGGCCCCATCTGGATCGACCGCGCCCCGCGCAAGGCCTACCTGGTCCGCGACGCCCTCGCCGACGTGGCGGGCCGCGAACAGGTGACCTTCCTAGACCCGCTCCGGCAGCGCTGGATCTCCGGCGACCGGGCCGACGTGCTGCTGCCCGACGGCGTGCACCCCACGCTCGAAGGGCACGACAGGCTGGCGCAGTGGCTGGTCAACGCCCTGCGGGCCACTCCCGTGCCCTCGTGACGTGCCGCTTGTAGAGCTCGCGCGACTCCCGCAGGAAGCGGGCGATCGTCTCCAGCTGCTCGTCGGTGTACCGGGACAGGATCGTCTCGCCCTCGACGGCGAAGGGGCCGTAGAGCTCCTCGGCCATGGCCGCGACCTTCTCGGTGGGCCGGACGACCACCCTGCGGCGGTCGCCGGGATCGGGGGAGCGGGTCAGGTAGCCGAGCTTCTCCAGCCGGTCGAGCATGGCGGTGACGCTGCCGGTGGTCAGCCCGAGCTCGGGACCGAGGATGCCGGGGGTGATCTCGCCGTGCCGCAGCAGGATCTCCAGGCAGCGGATGTCGGTCCTGTTGACGCCCAGGGCGCGGGCGGCGGCCGCGTCGAAGTCGTCGACGGCGGACTGGAAGGCCTGCATCTCGGCACCGATCAGTTCTCTGGACATGCGACCTTCGTGGAAGCGGTGGACCGGGAGCCGGGCGCCCGCCGCTCTACCAGGGACCGTAGGGGCCGTTGCTGCCGCCCTTGCCCATGCCCTGGACGGCGGGCTTGACGTCGGCGAGGTAGACGCCGGCGGCGATCACCGAGGCGATCGCGAAGATGTTGAGCCTGGCCAGCCCGCTGGCGCCGAAGTAGCCCCAGGCCGTGGCGAAGGAGAACAGCGTGCCGAGGCCGAGGATCAGCAGCCACCACTTCTTCTGGAGCTTGCCCGCCGCGATGAAGGCGTTGGTCGGGGTGCGGAGCGCGTGGACGAGCGCCCACACCGACATGCCGAACGCGATGATCGCGAGAATCGCGAAGATGAGGTCAAGGCCAAAGGTGATCATGTCCACTCCGCCCAATGCCGCGATGTCGCCAACCACCCTAGTCCATTCACCCTGAAACCTGTTTCCAGTACGGCAAGCCGCCCAAGGCGCCCGGACGTCCGGGGAATGCTGACCGGCCCAGGGAACGCGAGGACCCCCGCCCGGGGACGGGCGGGGGTCCTGAACACGCGGGGTCAGGCCTTCGGGGCGGCCTTGGGGGCGCGGGTGGTCTTCTTGACCGGCGTGGCGACCGGCGGCTCGGCGGCCTCGGAGACCTCCTCGAGCTCCAGCGCGGCCTCACCGCTCACCTTGCTGACGACCTTGCGGCCGCGCGTGGCGAACTCCTCGTAGACCTCGGTGGCCCTGGCGCTCAGCTGGTCGGCGTAGTCGCGGGCCTTCTCGGGGAACTCGCGGGCGAAATCCTCGGCCTTGAGCCGGGCCTCGCGCGCCCGCTCCGGCAGGTCCTTGGTGAAGTCGGAGCGGCGCGACTCCAGCTTCTGCAGCCGCTCGGGCAGCTCGCGGAGCTTCTCGACGGCGTAGTCGCCGGCACCCGCGACCGCGTAGAACGGCTTGGAGTCGGTGAGCTTCTTGACCTCGGTGGCGAGCGTCATGGGTTAACCTTCCTTGGTTTCCTGGGTGACGGTGCCGTTGTTCGAGGAGCTGGATGAATCCGCCGCGTATGGAGCGAGCGCGGCGAGGAATTCCTCTGGCAGCGGCTGCTCGTCGTCCGTCGCGGAATCGTGCTGGGGGCGAGCATTCTGGGAGGTCTGCTCGTCCCCGGCGCGGTTCTCCTTGCGGAACGACTCGTAGATGTCGATCAGCACCTGGCGTTGCCGCTCGGTGATGAGGTTGTCGGCCCTGATCGCGGTGATCACGTCGCTCGGGGGCTCGCGGTCCTCGATCAGCCCTGCCTGCACGTAGAGCGCCTGCGACGAGATGTGCAGCCCCTTGGCGATCTGGTTCAGGATCTCGGCGCTCGGCTTGCGCAGGCCCCGCTCGATCTGGCTGAGGTAGGGGTTGGAGACCCCTGCCGCCGCCGCGAGCTGGCGCAGCGAGATCTTCGCCTGCTGCCGTTGCTCGCGGATGTACTCACCGATCGAGCCGACGTTGGGTAGTGCCATACCGTCAGTCTGCCCCGATGTGCTTGCAATTGCAAACGGATCGGCTAACACCTGCAAGCAGGGAACAGTGAGGTCAGAAGGGCAACGCCCACAGGAAGGGGGCGGAGGTGGCCAACGTCACACTCAGGGCGATCAGCCCGAAACGCCCGGAGCGCGGCAGGTCGGGAGCCGGCTTGATCAGCCGGTCGACCCTGGCCATCACCTGGGAGTGGGCGGCGCCGAGCATGCCGTGGGGCGCCGGGATGGCGCCTGCCGTACCGAAACGGAGCAGGGCGGTGGCCAGGCGGCGCGGCGAGCAGTAGCGGCGGGCCCGGTCGTCGGCGGCCATCTCGACCAGCAGCTCCACCTGGGCCTGCGCGTCGCGCACGACCTTCGAGAACGGCAGCGCCCTGCGCAGCGCCCCGAACGGCAGCAGCACCAGGTCGTGGCGCTCGCGGACGTGGGCCGACTCGTGGGCGAGCACCGCGGTCAGCTCGTCCTCCGACAGCAGCTCGAGCGTGCCCGAGCTGACCACGACGTGCGAGCGCAGGCCCGGCACGCAGTAGGCGGCGGCGCCGGGATGGTCGAGGATGCGCACCCCAGGGATGCGCGGCTCCTCGCGGGCGATCAGCGCGAGCAGCATGCGGTGGCGGCGCCTGGCGCGCAGCGTCTGCACGCCGGCTGCGAGCAGCACGGCGACCAGGACGGCCAGCATGGTCAGCCCCGCGACCATGGCGAGCGCGTGGAACGGGTCCCACGGCACGCCGGGCCGCTCACCGGCGGCGAAGGCGAGCAGCCCCTGGATCACACCCCTGTCGTACGGCATGACGGCGAAGGCGAGCAGCGCCCCGGTGCTGGCCAGACCCCAGGCGACGCCGAGCGACTGCCACAGGGCGATGGCGAGGCGGGGAGCGCGGGAGGTCCAGCGGGCGGCGGTGAAGCGCCAGGCGCCGATCGCGCACGCCGCGGCGAGCGCTGCCAACGCCGCCGCCGTGATCACTCTTCCTCCAGCTCCGTGAGGGCCTTGCGCAGGATCTCCGCCTCGGACCCCGAGACGGCCTGGGCGAACCTGGTGAGGGCGGCCGAGCGGTCGCCCGTCATGTCCAACGCCTCCAGCATAAGCTCGGCGACGTAGCTGTCACGGGTTTCGGCTGGTTCGTATCTCCATGCCCGGCCGTCGCGCGTCCGCTCGAGGAACCCCTTGCGGGTGAGCCGGTCGAGCACGGTCATGACGGTGGTGGGGGCCAGGTCGCGATCCTCTATGAGCCTGCCCACCTCGCGGGCGGTCAGCGGGGCGTTCTGCGCCCAGAGGATGTCCATGATGCTGCGTTCGAGCTCGCCAAGACCCTTCACACTCACCAGCGTAGTACTACACGCTGTCGAGCTGGGATCCGGCCCGAGGATGAGAGGGACGTCACGCGTTCTCCGGCAGGAACGTCACCATGTAGATCTCGTCGCGCTCGTCGCCGTCGGCCACCCTGATCGCGCGCGGCACCCGGCCGACCTCGCGGTAGCCGTGCCTGGCGTAGAAGTGCTCGAGGCCGAGCCCGCCCCTGGCGGTCAGCCGGAGCGACTCCAGGCCCAGCCGCGTGCCCGCCTCGGCCACGGCGCGCATGAGCTCGCCGCCGTAGCCCTTGCCCTGGTGCTTGGGATGCACCATCACCCGCATCACGGTGCGCCAGTGCGTCATCAGCGAGTGGCCCGTGGAGACCAGGACCGCCCAGCAGGCCACCCGCCCGTCGTCGTCGAAGCCGGCCACCAGCGTGTCGGGGCCGCCCTCCGCGCACGCGGCGAACGTCGTGGTGGCGGTGGGCCTGATGTCGTCGGCCGTCACCGGCGGCACCCAGCCGACCGCGCCGCCCGCGTTGGTGACGTCGACCCAGCACTCGAGAAGGTCGTCGAACAACTCGGGCGAAATTTCCGGAGAAATCACGAAACGCGGCATGAGGGGAAGGTTATCGGCCGACCGGATTCACCGCCGACCACGGGATCGACAGTTCACCCAGTCGCCACCGCGCCGTTCCGCCCAGCGGCGGCGTGCGACAGACCGGCCAGCCGTCCGCGAGGAGCTCGACCGCCTTCAGCCACCGCTGGCGCAGCCCGTTCGCCCCGTACGGCGCGGCGATCGCCCAGGCCCTGTCGAAGTCGCGGAGGAACGCGTGAACGGGCTGGCCGGGAACGTTGCGGTGGATGAGGGTCTTCGGCAGCCGGTCGGCCAGGTCCGAGGGGGTGGCGAAGGCGTTGAACCGGGCCGACAGGGTCAGCGTCCGCGGCCCCTCCGCCGACAGGCACACCCACACCGCCCGGTGCCCGACCTCCGAGCACGTCCCCTCCACGAGGATCCCGCCCGGTGCCAGCCGCGACGTCAGGACGTCCCAGTAGCGCCAGGCCTCCGCCTCGCCGTACTGCCTGAGCACGTTGAAGGCCCTGATCACCGTGGGCGGGCGGGGGACAGGGAGCTCGAAGCCGCCCAGCGCGAAGGACAGCCCTTCGCGCTCGTAGGGCTTGGCCAGCGCCACGCGGGCGGGCTCTATCTCGAGGCCGATGACCTCCACCGTGGGGGAGACCCGCCGCAGGCGGGTGAACAGCTCGAGCGTCGTGGTGTGCGACGCGCCGTACCCCAGGTCGACGACCAGGGGGCGGTCGGCGCCGCGCAGCAGGCGGCCGTGGACGGCGGCCAGCCACCTGTCGGCGCGACGGAGCCGGTTGACGCCCGTCGTCCCCCTGGTGACGTTGCCGACCGGTCTCACCGAACCGCCACCACGCGCGCGCCTCCCGGTCCTCGGGACACGCCTCTCACCGGTCGAGGACCCGGTGGACCTTGTGCTGGGCGGCCTGGGCGCGGGGGCGGATCACCATCCTGTCGACGTTGAAGTGCGGGGGCCTGGTGACGCTCCAGGCGATGGCGTCGGCCACGTCGTCGGCGGTCAGCGGGTTGGCGACGCCTTCGTAGACCTTCGCGGCCGCCTCGGCGTCGCCGCGGAAGCGGGTCACTGCGAAGCCCGCGCTGCGCACCATGCCCGGCGCGATCTCCACCACCCTGACCGGCTGAGCGACGAGCTCCAGCCGCAGCGTCTCCACCATGGCGGTCTGGGCGTGCTTGGCCGCGGCGTACCCGCCGCCGCCCTCGTAGGAGACCAGGCCCGCGGTCGAGGTCAGCATCACCAGCACGCCGTCGCCGGAGTCGATCAGCTTCGGCAGCAGCGCCTTCGTCACGCGCAGCGACCCGAGCACGTTCGTGTCGTACATCCGCTGCCAGTCCTCGACCAGGCCCTCGGCCACCGTCTCCATGCCGAGCGCGCCGCCCGCGTTGTTGACCAGCACGTCGCACCGCTCCAGCGTCGCCGCGAGCGCGTCGACCGACTCCTGGGAGGTGACGTCGAGCGTCACGGGCGTGATGCCGCCGACCTCCGCGGCCAGCTTGTCGAGCCGGTCCCGGCGCCGGGCGCCGGCCACGACCTCGTACCCCTCGGCGGCCAGCCGCCGCGCGGTCGCCTCCCCGATGCCGCTGCTCGCACCGGTCACCACTGCCGTCTTCGTCATGGGCTCATCCTGCCAGCACGGCGAAAGCCGGACGCGCGGCGGGAATGTCGGAAGGTTTCCGCCCGTTGTATGCGCTCTGGAGGTGATATCTGTTGAGGCGACGCGTCAACAGAGTCGCGACGGTGAGCATGCACACGTCCCCCCTGGACCAGCCGGGCACCGGCGACGCCGGCGGGATGAACGTCTACATCGTCGAGACGGCCAAGCGACTCGCTCAGCTCGGCGTCGAGGTGGAGATCTTCACCAGGCAGACGGCGCGTGATCTGCCGCCGGTGGCCGAGCTGGCTCCAGGCGTCCTCGTCAGGCACATCACCGCGGGTCCCTACGAGGAGCTCGACCGGGCCGAGCTGCCCGGCCAGCTGTGCGCGTTCCTCTCCGGCGTGCTGCGCACCGAGGCGATGTACGATCCCGGCCACTACGACCTCATCCACTCCCACTACTGGCTGTCGGGCCAGGTCGGCTGGCTGGCCAAGGAGCGGTGGGGCGTGCCCCTCGTGCACACCATGCACACCATGGCCAAGGTGAAGAACCTGCTCCTGGCCGAGGACGACAAGCCCGAGCCGCAGGCCAGGGTGCTGGGCGAGGAGCAGGTCGTGCAGGTCGCCGACCGCCTGGTCGCCAACACCGAGGCCGAGGCGGGCGAGCTCATCGACCTGTACGGCGCGCTGTCCGACCACGTCGCCGTCGTCAACCCCGGCGTCAACCTGACCGTCTTCCAGCCCGCCTCCCAGGGCGCCGCGCGCCACCGCCTCGGCCTGCCGCAGGATGCCCGCGTGCTGCTGTTCGTCGGCCGGATCCAGCCGCTCAAGGCCCCCGACGTGCTGCTGCGCGCCGCGGCCAGGATGCTGATCGAGGACCCGTCGCTGCGCGGCAGGCTCGTCGTCGCCGCCGTCGGCGGACCTTCAGGCAACGGCCTGGCGCGCCCGTCGCTTCTCACCGAGATGGCCGCCGAGCTGGGCATCTCCGACGTCGTCCGGCTGGTCCCGCCCGCGCCCCAGCAGGAGCTGGCCGACTGGTACCGCGCGGCCGACGTGACGGTCGTGCCCTCCTACAGCGAGTCGTTCGGGCTGGTCGCGCTGGAGTCGCAGGCGTGCGGCACGCCCGTGGCGGCCGCGTCGGTGGGCGGGCTGCGCACCGCCGTCCGCGACGGGGTGTCGGGGGTGCTCGTCGACGGCCACGACCCCGGCGACTGGGCCGGTGTCCTGCGCAGGTTCGTCACCGAGCCGCGCTGGCGCGACGAGTTGTCGCGGGGAGCCAGGGACCACGCCAACGCCTTCGGCTGGTCGGCCACGGCCGCGCGGCTCATGGACGTCTACGGCGGCGCGGTGTCGCATCTGCACGCGATGTCTAGGCTTGCCGTATGAGGGATGTGGTCGAAGCCGCGCTCAGGGCCGCCGAGGTCTCCTTCGAGGAGCCGCGCGAGGGCGCCTTCCTGGTGAAGCTGCCCGGACAGCACAAGCTGGCCACGATGACCTGGCTGATCGTCGGCGACCACGCCCTCCACGTGGAGGCGTTCTTCTGCCGCCGGCCCGACGAGAACCACGCCGAGTTCTACAAGTGGCTGCTCGGCAGGAACGGCGCCATGTACGGCGTGCACTTCGCCGTCGACCCCGTCGGCGACGTCTACCTCGTCGGCAGGATCCCGCTGTCCGCAGTCGGCGACGAGGAGATCGACACGGTGCTCGGCTGCGTGCTCACCTACGCCGACGAGTGGTTCGACCGGGCGCTGGAGCTCGGCTTCGCCTCCTCGATCAGGCGTGAGTGGGAGTGGCGGGCCAAGCGCGGCGAGTCGCTGGCCAACCTGCGGGCGTTCGCTCGTTTCGCCGATCCTGAGCGGTCGCCCGCGAGTTCGGCACCACCCGCGTCCTGATCGCCAGGCCGAAGGCGGCCACGCGCGGTCCCGCCACGCCCGAGACCACGAACGGCACCGCGGCCCGTCGCGCCCAGCGCGAACACCGGCCGAGCGACCAGCAGGCCCACAAGGTTCGTCGTGGAGAAGCGTGGGGCGAGGCACGCGCCAGGGGTGATCATGATGCTTGAATATCGTACGATCAAGATTTGTGGCCGAGCCTGTGAGCTTTGATCCGAATATTCCGAATGTCGCGCGAATGTACGACTATTTTCTCGGCGGCAAGGACAATTTCGCCGCCGACCGCGCGGCCGCGGAGAAGGTGCTGGAGATCGTGCCGCACATTCCCGTCGGAGCCCGGGAGAACCGCGCCTTTCTCGGCCGCGCCGTCCGATTCCTGCGGGAGCAGGGGATCACCCAGTTCCTCGACATCGGCACCGGCCTGCCGACGCAGAGCAACGTCCACGAGATCGCCGGCCCCGGCGCCAGGGTCGTCTACGTCGACAACGATCCCCAGGTGCTCGTGCACGCCCGCGCCCTCCTGGAGGACACCCCGCAGGTCAGGATCGTGCGGGGCGACCTGCGGGCGCCCGCCGCCGTCCTCGCCGACGCCGCCACCCACCTGGACTTCTCCCGGCCGGTCGCGGTGCTGCTGCTGGCGATCGTCCATTTCGTCAAGGACGACCCCGCCCCCATCGTCGCCACCCTGACCGACGCCCTCGTGCCCGGCGGCTACCTGGCGATCTCGCACGTCTGCCACGATCTGCGGCCGGAAGCGGCCCCGGAGGTCGAACGGGTCTACCAGGGCGCCTCCGCCCAGTTCACCGCACGGCACTCGACGGAGGTCGCCGCGCTGTTCGACGGGCTCGACCTGGTCGAGCCAGGCGTGGTCAACCTGCCCGAATGGCGCCCCGACCACCCCGACCTCGTTCCCTTCAAGGACGTGGGCCCCTATTTCCTGTGTGGTGTGGCACGCAAGCCCGCTCGATAGGCTTGTCCGCATGGCGACTTTGGTGCTTGTGCGACACGGTGAGAGCGAATGGAACGTCAAGGGACTGTTCACCGGCTGGGTGGACGCCCCGCTGTCACCCAAGGGTGAGGAGGAGGCCCGCAGGGGCGGCGAACTGCTGGTCGAGGCGGGTATCAGGCCCGACGTGGTGCACACCAGCGTGCTCAACCGTGCGATCCGCACCGCCAACCTCGCACTCGAGGCCGCCGACCTGGCATGGCTGCCCGTCATCCGCTCGTGGCGGCTCAACGAGCGCCACTACGGCGCGCTGCAGGGCAAGAACAAGGCGCAGACGCGCGAGGAGTTCGGCGACGAGCAGTTCATGCTCTGGCGCCGCTCCTACGACGTGCCGCCGCCGCCCATCGCCGCCGACGACGAGTACTCCCAGCAGGGCGACCCCCGCTACGCGGCGCTGCCCCCCGAGCTGATGCCGGCGACGGAGTGCCTGAAGGACGTCGTCGACCGCATGCTGCCGTACTGGTACGACTCGATCGTGCCCGACCTCGCGGCGGGGCGCACGGTGATCGTCTTCGCCCACGGCAACTCGCTGCGCGCGCTGGTCAAGCACCTCGACGGCATCTCCGACGAGAAGATCGCCGGCCTGAACATCCCGACGGGCATCCCGCTGCGTTACGAGCTCGACGCCGACTACCGGCCGCTGGTTCCCGGCGGCGAGTACCTCGACCCCGAGGCGGCGAAGGCGGCGATCGAGGCCGTGGCCAACCAGGGTCGCTGAGCGGGCCGGCCCGGCAGCGCGGGCCCGACCGGCGGGCGACCCGCCGGAAACCGCGCTGCCCGGGGAGGCACCTCATGGCACCGAAACTGCGCCTGACGACCGTGAACGCCGGCCCCTTCACGATGCCGAAGGAAGGCCTCATGTACGGCGCGAGCGGCACCATCACCGTGCCGTCGACCGTGGTCGTCGTCGAGCACTCCACGCACGGGCTGATCCTGTTCGACACCGGCATCAACCACCACGTGGCCGATCCCGAGGCCGCCGAGACGTACTGGGGGCCCGGCCTGCGGGCGAAGTACGGCGCCGAGGGCTTCACCCGCGACGACGCCGTCGACGCGCAACTGCGGCGCCTCGGCCACCGCCCGGCGGACGTGACCCACGTCCTCTACTCCCACCTGCACCTCGACCACGCCGGCGGGATGAGCTACTTCCCGCACGCCGTGCACGTGGTCCAGCACGACGAACTGCGCCACGCCTGGTGGCCCGACCGCTGGACCGCCAGGGGGTACGCGGTCAACGACTACCTGCACTGCCGCGGCTACGACTACCTCGAGCTGCGCGGCGACGTCGACATCTTCCTCGACGGCACGGTACGGCTGTTGCGCATGGCCGGCCACACCCCCGGCCACCAGGCGATGATCCTCGACCTGGCCAACCAGGGCAGGGTCGGCTTCATGGGCGACGCGGCGCACCTGAAGGAGGCACTCGACCAGGACGTGCCACAGCTCAGCGACTGGAACGTCGAGCAGAAGCTGCTGACCTACCAGCGCGTGCGGGCGCTCGCGCGGGCAGGCGTGCGGGTCTTCCTCTCCCACGATCCGGCCGACTACGCCGCCCTCCCGCACGACGGCGACACCTGGGACTGAGACACCTGGGGCGTGAGCACACCGCGGGGGACGGCCCGGCCCCGAGCACGTCGGGGCCCTGCGCGGGGCCGGCCTCGTCACCGGCGCCCGCGCGGGCCGCGGCATGGCCGTCCGCCCGTCGGGAGGTCAGCTCACGCGGTGCGCGATCCCGTCACCAGGTAGATCACGTCGCGGGCCACCCGCACCGCGTGGTCGGCGTAACGCTCGTAGTAGCGGCCGATCAGCGTGATGTCGATCGCCGGTTCCACGCCGTACTTCCAGTCCTTGTGCAGGATCTCCTTGAACAGCCTGCGGTGCAGGCGGTCCATGGCGTCGTCGTCGTGCTCCAGTTCCTTGGCCGCCTCCACGTCGCGCGAGGCCACGCAGGAGCCGGCCTTCGTGATGAGGTTCTCGGCGATCTGGCCCATCTGCAGGATCGTGGAGCGGATCTCCGGCGGGATCGCCGAATCGGGGTGACGCAGCCTGGCGACCTTGGCGACGTGCTCGGCCAGGTCGCCCATGCGCTCGAGGTCGGTGCCCATGCGCAGCGCGGTGATGATCATACGCAGGTCGACGGCGACCGGCTGCTGGCGGGCCATCAGGTCGTAGATGGACTCCTCGACGTCGGCGAAGATCCGGTCGATCTCCTCGTCCTGCGAGATGACGCTTTCCGCGAGCGGCAGGTCGGCGTCCAGGAGCGCGGTGGTGGCGCGCGAGATGGCCGAACGGACAAGCCTGGTCATCTCCACCAGCTTGTCGGTGAGCGAATCAAGATCTTCGTGGTAAGCGTCACGCATGCCGTTACCGTACGTGGGCCGCGATGAACGAACCCCGACCGCGAGATGAACTTTCCGGGAAAGGCGGCGTTCATCCCCTGGTGAGGGGTCTGTAACCCGGAAAAGCGCACCTACCATCGGAAATGGAGGACTGCAGGAAAGGATGCGCATGGGTGAGATGGCCATGAGCTTCGCGGCTTTGGCCGGCTTCGTCGTCGGGGCCGTCGCCGTGCTGTTCTACCGCAACCAGATCGAGGTTGCGGGCAGGAGCGGCCGCGACTCCTCTGACGACGCGGACTCCGGTGCCCTGCCACAGGGCGTGGCCTCGGTGCTGGCCGTACTTCCCTCCTCGGCCGTGGTGCTGGACGCACACGACCGCGTCCTGCGCGCCAGCTCGGCCGCGAGGGCCTTCGGTTTAGTCAAGGGTGATCGGCTGATGGCGGCCGAGCTCCTCGCCCTGGCCCGGCAGGTACGGCGCGACGGCGAGATCCGCGAGAGCGAGATCGACGTCGCCGGACACAAGTTCGGCCAGGAAGTGACCAACTTCGCGGTGCGCGTGGCGCCCCTCGGCTCCCACGGGCAGGTGCTCGTGCTCGCCGAGGACCAGACCGAGCGGCGCAGGGTCGAGGCGGTCCGCCGCGACTTCGTCGCCAACGTCAGCCACGAGCTCAAGACCCCCGTCGGCGCGCTCAGCCTGCTGGCGGAGACGATCCAGGACGCCGCCGACGACCCCGAGGCGGTGACCCGCTTCGCCGGGCGCATGCAGCACGAGGCGGCCAGGCTCACCTACCTGGTCCAGGACCTCATCACGCTGTCCAGGATCCAGGGCGCCGAGCCCATCCCGACGCCCGGCCAGGTGTCGATCGACGACGCCGTCCACGACGCCATCGACCACTGCAACACCAAGGCCATCGCCAAGGACATCACCCTGGTGGCGGGCGGCACCGAGGGGCTGCGCATCTGGGGCGACGACGAACTGCTCGTCACCGCGCTGCGCAACCTGATCTCCAACGCGATCGCCTACAGCCCCGAGCACACCAGGGTCGTCGTCAGCGCCCGCCCCGCGGGCGACTGCGTGGAGATCAGCGTCAGCGACCAGGGGATCGGCATCCCCGAGGAGTCGCTGGAGCGCATCTTCGAGAGGTTCTTCAGAGTCGACGCCGCCCGGTCACGCGCGACCGGCGGAACAGGCCTCGGCCTCGCCATCGTCAAGCACGTCGCCGTGGCGCACGCCGGGGAGGTGAGCGTGTGGAGCAAGGAGGGTTCCGGCTCCACGTTCACGATGCGCCTGCCCGCGTTCGGCGGCTCCGCCGTACCCGTACAACGCCCTCTGGAGGCCGCCAATGGCTGAGCGTCGCGCAGCCGTCAACAACAGACATCGCACGACTCGGGTCACGAGCCCGATGAAGGAGGGATCGTGACCCGGGTGCTCGTCGTGGAGGACGAGGAGTCGTTCTCCGACGCCCTGTCGTACATGCTCCGCAAGGAGGGCTTCGAGGTGTCGGTCGCGGCGACGGGGCCCGAGGCCCTCGACACCTTCGACCGCAACGGCGCCGACCTGGTGCTGCTCGACCTCATGCTGCCCGGCCTCCCGGGCACCGAGGTCTGCCGCTCGCTGCGCCAGCGCTCCAAGGTGCCCGTCATCATGCTGACCGCCAAGGACAGCGAGATCGACAAGGTCGTCGGCCTGGAGCTGGGCGCCGACGACTACGTCACCAAGCCCTTCTCCTCCCGCGAGCTGGTCGCCCGCATCCGCGCGGTGCTGCGACGGCAGGGCGACACGGTGGAGGAGCTGGAGTCGGCGGTGCTGGCCGCCGGCCCGGTGCGGATGGACGTGGACCGGCACATCGTGGCCGTCCGTGGCGAGCAGGTGCAGCTGCCGCTGAAGGAGTTCGAGCTGCTCGAGGTACTGCTGCGCAACGCCGGCCGGGTGCTGACCCGCGGCCAGCTGATCGACAGGGTGTGGGGCGCCGACTACGTGGGCGACACCAAGACGCTCGACGTCCACATCAAGCGCCTGCGCGCCAAGGTCGAGTCCGATCCCTCCAACCCGAAGTGCATCCTGACGGTGCGCGGGCTCGGCTACAAGTTCGACCCCGTCGACGACTGAGGCCCCTCATACGCGCGAAACCCCGCTCGCCCGGTTGGGCGGCGGGGTTTCTGCCGTTTCGCGCGGCGTCGGCTCCTGGGCGGAGCTCGCGGGCCGTCTCGATCCACGGGGCCTCACCGGAGCCGGCATAGCCGTCGTGCGGGGGCCGCTTCGGTGGGGCCTTCGGCGGGCCGGTGCGGCTACGGCCGTGCCGTGGGGTTCTGAGCCGCTTTGTGGTGCCCCGAGGGCCGTCTCGTAGGGTCTGGGGCCGCCTCATGGGATCGAGATCGTCCTCGCGGCGTCCGAGACCGTCCTCGTGGGGTCCGGGGCTGTCTCGCGGGGTGTGGGGGCGTCTCGGGGCTTCTGGAGCTCCCAGTGCGCCGGCCCGGCCCTCCCGGGTCTCTTCCCCGTGTCCCTCCGCGTCCGCTTGGGTCTTCCCGGGTCCCTCCGTGTCCGTCAGGGCGTTCCCGGGTCCCTTTCCCGGATTCCTTCGCGTCCGTCAGGGCGTTCCCGGGTCCCCTTTCCCGGATTCCTCCGCGCCCATCAGAGCCTTCCCGGGTCCCTCCGTCCGTTACGGCTTACTGAGGGTGCCCGGGGCGGGACGGCGGGGACCGGAGTCCTGCTGGGCGCGCGCCCGTGACGGACGGCGCCCGGCGCGGACGGGGGCGCCAGACCGGCTTGCCGTACCGGACGGCTCGGGTGCGGGCCGGCGCGGACGCCGGCGGGCGGCTCCGGTACGGCCTGCCCCGAGCGTGCGGCCCGGCCCCTGGCGGGCGGATCCGGTGCGGCCCTCAGCGGGTGGTGCCGGTGCGGGCGGTCAGTGGCCGGATTCGGCGGTGTGCGAGGCGGTCGGCGTCGGGGTGGGCGGGGCGGGGGTGGCGCCCGGCGCGCTCGGGTACTGCGCGAACTCGCGGCTGCGCGTGATCACGGGCACGTTCACCGACACCGAGCCCGCGTTGGCGAACTGCAGGGCCAGTCGCACGCTCTCGCCGCCGCTGAGCGGCTTGCTGAGGCCCTCGATCATCAGCTGGGGAGAGGGCTTGCCGGTGTTGACGCCCTCGTTGCTGGGCAGCGCGATCGGCGCGGCCAGCTTCACCGTGCCGACCTCGGCGGCGACGCTCACCAGCGAGTCGGCCTGGCCGTTGGTGTTGACGACGTGCAGGTAGATCGGCGCGGAGCCGCCCTGGGCCAGCTTGGCGCCCGAGTCGGGGCCGAGGACGAAGGCCTGAGGGATCTTGATGCCGCGGGCGCCGTAGGAGCCGTCCTGGATGAGGGCCGCGGCCTCGTTGGGCGCGTACGGCTGGTTGGTGTTGGCGTCGAATCCGGCGGCACAGCCGGCCAGTACCGGTGCGGCAAGGAACGCAGCGGCGGCGATAATCCAGCGACGGCTGGTCACGAGCGGGTTCTCCTTATGGCGCGCGTGTGCGAGTTGGGGCAGGCCCACCATATCGATCCGGGTTCATGGTCATATCCGCACCCCCGCAGGTCATTCGCTATGTCAGTTCTGCGATTCACAGAGTTGAACGGTTGTCAAGTCCTAATATGCGGCTTTGACCTGCAGTTATGGGGATTTCACTGTTCCGGGAGGCTGTGGACGCGTGGTACCCTGGAGTACAGCGGAAGGGGTACTTGTCACATGACTTTCCAGGTCGGCGACACTGTCGTCTACCCCCACCATGGGGCTGCTCGGATCGAAGAAATCACGACCCGGACCATCAAGGGTGTGGAAAAGACCTACCTGGTGCTCAAGGTCGACAAGGGCGACCTTACCGTCCAGGTGCCTGCGGAGAACGCGGAACTCGTCGGTGTGCGCGATGTCGTCGGCCAGGAGGGCCTTGAGCGCGTTTTCGACGTTCTGCGCATGCCTCACACCGAGGAGCCGACCAACTGGTCGCGGCGTTACAAGGCAAATCTTGAGAAGCTCGCGTCGGGTGATGTCAACAAGGTCGCCGAAGTCGTTCGGGACCTGTGGCGGCGTGACCGTGAGCGCGGCCTGTCGGCAGGCGAGAAGCGGATGCTGGCCAAGGCTCGCCAGATCCTGGTGAGCGAGCTGGCGCTCGCGGAGAAGACCAACGAGGACAAGGCTGAGGCCCTGCTCGACGAGGTTCTCAACTCCTGAACACGAACCTCCCACGGGTGGGCGTCGGAGTCGACGTCCACCCGTTCGCATCTGGGCGTGAGCTCAACCTGGCCGGCCTGCACTGGCCCGGCGAGACGGGGCTCGAAGGCCATTCCGACGGCGACGCCGCCGCCCACGCGGCCTGCGACGCCCTGCTGTCCGCGGCGGGTCTCGGCGACCTGGGCGGGCTCTTCGGCACCGCCGACCCGCGCTGGTCGGGCGCGGCCGGCGTCGTGCTGCTCGAGGAGGCCGCGAGAGTCGTGCGCGAAGCGGGCTTCACCATCGGCAACGTCGCCATCCAGGTGATCGGCAACCGGCCCAAGCTGGCGCCCCGCCGTACCGAGGCCGAGAAGGTGCTGGGCGCCGCCGTGGGCGCGCCCGTGAGCGTCAGCGCCACCACCACCGACGGGCTGGGGCTGACCGGCCGCGGCGAGGGGATCGCCGCCATCGCCACCGCGCTCGTCGTCGCGGACGTCAACCCTCAGGGCGCCTAGAGCGTCTATCTGAGCGAGGGGTGATCCCGGCGGGTGGTGTCGAACCCGCCGAGCCACCGGGGATGGCGGTCCGTCACTGGCGCGGTACGGACCGCCATCCCTGCATGCGTAACCTGGGAAGATGCCGGGTACGTCCCCGTCCGGAGATGCATCACAACGGGGGGACTTGACATGATCGGCTCGATCATTTCCGCGATCGTCTTCGGTATCGTCGTCGGCGCGATCGCCAGGCTCATCGTTCCCGGCAAGCAGCACATGTCGCTGACCATGACGTGGATCGTCGGCGTCGTGGCCGCGCTGCTCGGCACTCTCGTCGCCTACTTCCTCGGGCTCAGCAGGACCCCTGGCATCAACTGGTGGCAGCACATCATCCAGATCCTGTTCGCCGTCGTCGGCGTCCTCGTCGTGGCGCGGGCCCAGGCGACGCGAGGCACGCATTGACCTGCGACTTCGGCATCGTCGCGATTATCGTCGTGTAGGCGGGTAATCGTCTTCCCGTGGGCGGTGAAAATCTCACCCCACGGGGAGGTTCTCATGACAATCGCATCCATCCTCGGTGCCATCGTCATCGGTGCCGTCGTCGGCGCGATCGGGCGCCTTCTGCTTCCCGGAAGGCAGCCCATCGGCTGGATCCTGACCATCGTGGTCGGAATCGTGGCGGCTCTCATCGGCACGGCCCTGGCGCAGGTTCTCGGCGTCGCGACGACCCCCGGCATCGACTGGATAGAACTCGTCATGCAGGTGGTCCTCGCGATCGTCGGCGTAGGAATCGTCGCGGGACTGCGGCGCGGCACGAGCGTCTAGACGGCCGGGAACACCGAACCCCGCGCCTCGCCGAACCCCACACCGTGGGACGTGCGAGCGGTCAGCAGGACGGTGTCCCCGTCCGCAAGGAACGGCCCGTTCCCGGTCATCTCCAGCAACGTCCCATTGCCCCCGACGGGCCCGGTGGCGAGCAGATCGCCGGTGCGCAGCGGCGCGCCGGCGATCGTGCTGTGCGCGAGCAGCTGCGGCCCCGTCCAGTACTGCCGGGTGTAGTCCGGCTCCGAGACCAGGTTGCCGTTGATACGCACGCCCAGCGTGATGCGCAGGCCCGCCGGCTCGTACGACCTCAGGTACGGCGACAGCTCGCACTCCGGCTTCGGCTGCTCCACCCGCGCGGCGTTCAGCGCCGCCAGCGGCACCACCCACGGCGAGACCGTCACCGCGAACGACTGGCCCAGGAAGGGGCCCAGCGCGCGCGACTCCATGGTGACCAGGTCGAGCGCCCGCCAGACGTTCATCAGCACCATGCCGAACACGTGATGCGGGAAGTCCCTCGTCGTCAGCGGGTACGGCGGAGCCGACGGCACCCCCATCACGTAGCCGAGCTCGGCGGACAGGTCGAGGCGTTCGGCGGGCTTCAGGTAGCCGTCCTTGCGCTGCCCGGACGGGCGCACCACCCGCGTGCCCGAGACGGACACGGACGACGCCCTGCCGTACTGGCCGAACGGCATCCTGCGCCACGCCGGCGGCAGCGGATCACGGCCCGGCGGCTGGAACATCCTGCCGAGGTTCGTCGCGTTCTCGATCGAGGTCTGGAACAGCACCAGATCGGACACGTTGAACGGCAGGTGCATCGTCACCTCCGACTGGCGCCGCAGGCAGGGCAGCACCACATCGGTGTACGACGCGTCGCTGAGCAGCTCGGTCACCCGTTCGCGCACGTGGAACCAGGCGCGCGGGCCGGCACCCATGAAGGTGTTCAGCTTGCTCGCGGCGAACCAGTAGGCATCGGGCATGGCACCCGTGACCGTGAGCTGGTGCAGATCGAGAACCTGATCACCGATGGCCACGCCGACGCGCGGCAACTCGCCCTCGCGCGAGAAGACGCCATAGGGCAGGTTGTGGAGGGGAAAGTCACTGCCCTCAGGGACTGGTACCCACGACATGATCGCCACGGGAGCCTTCGTGCCCGCTTTCGGGTCAGGTCGCCACCCTTGTCCGGTCAAGCTTTCGTCTGGATGCGCACCCGGTTCCCGGTGCGCCCGTCCTGGGGCGTTGCTCCTCGTGCGCCCTTTCGGGGCGTCGTTCCCGGGCGCTGAGTCCTGGGGCGTGGCTGACCTCGGGGTCTCCTATCCCACGGGGCCTTCTATCCCACGGGGCCTTCTATCCCACGGGGCCTTCTATCCCACGGGGCCTTCTATCCCACGGGGCCTTCTACCCCACGGGGTTTCCTACTCCTCGGGCGGGAGCGGGGTGCTGCGCAGGCGTCCCGAGGGCGCGTCGGTGTGAGGGGCCTGCGGTGGCTCGGCGGGGCCTAATACGGGCTCGCTCTCGTCGGCCGCCTCGGGGCCGTGGCCTGGGTCCGGGCCCGCGGCCGAGCCGGAGCCCGAGCCCGAGCTCGCGTCGCGGGCGGTGCGCGGGCGGGCGGGGTGCTCGGCGACGATCCTGACGGGCTGGGTGTCGGCGTCACGGGTGCTGTCGGGGCGGGGGTGGACCAGCACGTCGGTCGGCTCGGCCCGGCCCAGGTCACCCCACCGGAGGGGACGCGCCGGCTTCTCGGCCGGCCGCTCCCCGGCGTCCACGGACCCGCCCACGGAGGACGCGGTCACATCGCCGTCGTGCCCGTCATGCCCGTCGTGGTCGGCTGCCGCGGTGCGCACGGGCTCCACGGCGGCCTCCGCCGCGTGCTCGTGCCGCTCATGGCTGGCCGGCCGTCCTGCGCCGCGCTCCTCGCGCTCCGTGCCCGTCCCAGCCGGTGCCGCAGGGCGCTGACGGCCCAGAGGTCTTTCCACCGGTTCCGCGGCGTGAGGGGACGGCATGGGCGTCTCCGCGGGCCCTGCGGTGTCCTGAGACGCTGGAGAGGTCTCCGCTGACTCTGAGGTGTTCTGGGCGGCTGTGAGGGCCTCCGCGTGTCCTGTGTTGTCCTGAGGCGCTGTGGGAGCCTCTACCGGTCCTGCGGTGCCTTCCTCAGACGCTGCGGGAGCCTCGATCGGTCCTGCGGTGTCCTGGGGGGCGGTGAATGCCGGTCCTGCGGTGTCCTGGGGGGCGGTGAATGCCGGTCCTGCGGTGTCCTGGGGGGCGGTGGATGCCGGTCCTGCGGTGTCCTGGGCGGCGGTGGATGCCGGTCCTGCGGTGTCCTGGGGTGCCGTGCGGGGCTCTGTCGGTCCTGTGGCGTGCTGGGGCCGTGTGAGGTGCTCCCGCGGAGTAGGGGTGCGCTCCTCGGGGTCAGCGGGCCGCTCCGCCCGTTCCATGGCAGGTTCGGTCGGTGCGGGCAGGGGCATCGTCTTCGCAGGCGCAGGCGCAGGCGCAGGCGCAGGCGCAGGCGCGGGGTGGGGGCGGGCGGGAGGCGTGGTCGGCGGCAGCTCGTCGGCGGGCGCGCCGGGAAGCGCGGCCTCGGCCGTGGGGTCGGGTTCCGTCCTCGGCTTCGGTACGGCACGCGGCTCCGCCGTACGGCTTGGCTCCGCCGTACGGCTTGGCTCCGCCGTACGGCTTGGCTCCGCCGTACGGCTTGGCTCCGCCGTACGGCTTGGCTCCGCCGTACGGGTCGGCTCCGCCGTACGGCTTGGCTCCGCGGGCCATCGGGTGACGCGCTCCGACACCGGGATCGACGGCATGGGCGGCGTCTCCGGCGCGGGCGTGGGCCCGACGACGGGCGTCGACTCCGGCTCCGGCTCGGCCGTACCGGCCAGCGGAGGCGCCTCACGGGGGGCGCGGAACGGCACGATGTCGCGCTCCGCCGTACCGTCGGGCACGCCGGCGGGCTCGCGACGGGCCTGCACGTGCTTGATCAACACCAGCCACAGCCAGAGCGCGACCGCCAGCATCACCCACGGCGCGACCGCCACCCCCACCGCGACCGACTCGACCGGCAGCCGGGCCAGGCCGTTGGTGGTGACCAGCACGTTCACCGTCGCGGCGGCGGCGATCATGAGCACGAGCACGAGGGCGGCCTGCGCGCGGACCAGCAGCCGCCCCGAACGCAGCAGCAGCACGCTGATCAGCGCCACCGCCAGCAGGGCGTCGAAGCCGGCGGGGTAGAGGTAGGCGAGATCCGCGCGGGCCCTGCCGAGCGCCGCGAGGGCGCGCAGTTCGTCGAAGGACAGCACGCAGGCGGTGGCGGTGAGGCCCGCGACGGCGAGCCCCGCGAGTGCGATGCCGATGCGGCGCAGCGCGGAGGGGGGAGTCACGTCCATGGCGATCTCGAGCCTACAGAACAATGGTGTTCATGAACGAAGAGGCGAGGAAGCTGTTCGACGGCGCCAACCACGCGACTCTGACGAGCATCAATCCGGACGGCGGGCCGCAGTCGACGGTGGTGTGGGTGCGGACCGACGGGGACGACATCCTCGTCTCCACGGTGAAGGGCCGGCGCAAGCCGCGCAACTTCGAGCGCGACCCGCGCGCCAGCATCCTGGTGATCGACCCGGAGAACCCCTACCGGTACGCCGAGGTGCGCGGCACGGTCACCATGGAGGACGACCCCGAGGGCCGGCTGATCGAGGAGCTGTCGCTGAAGTACACGGGCACGTCGTGGGAGGAGCCGCCCGGCAACGAGCGGCTGATCGTCCGCATCCACCCCCGCAAGGTCATCCTGAGGGGTTGAGCCACCCACATATTGACACGGATTGGGCGCCATGCATGGGATCGCTTAGCCAAAGGCCCTCGCAGTCCGTACCCTTTCCTTCGTGAGCCTGCACCTATACGACACCAGCACGCGCGCCATCCGTGAATTCGTTCCGGTCGAAGCCGGCCGGGCGTCGATTTACCTGTGTGGGGCCACCGTGCAGGCGCCGCCGCACATCGGGCACATCCGCTCCGGCGTCAACTTCGACGTGCTCAGGCGCTGGATGACCCGCTCCGGCTACGACGTGACCTTCTGCCGCAACGTCACCGACATCGATGACAAGATCATCCGGGTGGCGGGGGAGGAGGGCGTGCCCTGGTTCGTGATCGCCGAGCGCAACCAGCGGGCCTTCACCTGGGCCTACGACACGCTCGGCTGCCTCCCGCCGACCGTCGAGCCGCGCGCCACGGGTCACGTGCCCGAGATGATCACGCTCATGCAGCGGCTGATCGAGCGCGGTCACGCCTACGCCTCGGGTGGCGACGTCTACTTCAACGTCCAGTCCTACGCCTCCGAGTACGGCAAGCTGTCCAACCAGAAGCTCGAGAACATGCGCGCCGCGGGCGACACCGACGACGAGACGTGCAAGCGCGACCCGCGCGACTTCGCGCTGTGGAAGGGCGAGAAGCCCGGCGAGCCGACCTGGCCGACGCCGTGGGGCCCCGGCCGTCCCGGCTGGCACCTGGAGTGCTCGGCCATGGCCACCAAGTACCTCGGCTCGACGTTCGACATCCACGGGGGCGGGCTCGACCTGATCTTCCCGCACCACGAGAACGAGATCGCCCAGTCCCAGGCGGCGGGCGACGGCTTCGCCCGCTACTGGATGCACAACGGCATGCTCAAGATCGGCGCGGAGAAGATGAGCAAGTCGCTCGGCAACTCCCTGCTGATCCCCGACCTGCTGACCCGGATACGTGCCGTCGAGCTGCGCTACTACCTGGCGGCGCCGCACTACCGCTCCTCCATCGAGTACTCCGAGGAGGCGCTGCTCGAAGCGGCCGCCGCCTACCAGCGCATCGAGGGGTTCGTCACGCGCGCGGCCGAGGTCATCCACGACGTCGACGCCGACGCGCCGCTGCCCGAGGCGTTCGCCGACGCGCTCGACGACGACCTGGGCACGCCGCAGGCGCTCGCCGTGGTGCACGAGGTGGTCCGCGAGGGCAACGTCGCGCTCGCGCGCGGCGACAAGGAAGCCGTCGCCCGGCTGCTGGCCGAGACCCAGAACATGCTCGACGTGCTGGGCCTCGACCCCCGCTCACCCCAGTGGCGTACGGCGGGCTCCGACCTCACCGGCGTCGTCGACTCGCTGGTCAAGGTCGCGCTCGAACAGCGGCAGGCGGCCCGCGCCCGCAAGGACTACGCGGCCGCCGACGCCATCAGGGACGGCCTGGCCGCGGCGGGCATCACCGTCGAGGACACTCCGCAT
Organism: Nonomuraea sp. NPDC003727; assembly: GCF_053586935.1. NCBI lineage: Bacteria > Bacillati > Actinomycetota > Actinomycetes > Streptosporangiales > Streptosporangiaceae > Nonomuraea > Nonomuraea sp. NPDC003727. Next base: position 99,895 of record NZ_JBSFNE010000001.1, on the reverse strand, counting down.
GGGGCCCGATGGGAGTTGTCCCGCTAGTACCCTTGTGGCATGGCAGCAGGTGGAAGAGCGTCAGGCAGGCCCTCCAAGAAGAAGGGCCCGGCCAAGGGCACGGGTGGCAAGGTACGCCGTGCGCTCGAAGGCAAGGGCGCGACCCCGCCTGCGCAGATGAGGCACTGGTACAAGGACAAGGCGCGCGCCGAGCGCATCTCCCGCGAGGAGCGCGGCGGCGGCGCCTCCCGTCCCGCCGGACGCCCGAAGAAGCCGGAGGACGCGCCCGAGTACATCGGCGGGCGCAACCCCGTCCTCGAGGCGCTGCAGGCGGGAGTGCCCGCCAACGCGCTCTACGTCGCCCAGCGCATCGACAACGACGACCGTGTCCGCGAAGCCATCAAGATCGCCGCGGACAAGGGCATCGCGCTCCTCGAGGTCACCCGCGACAAGCTCGACCGCCTCACCGAGGGCGCCGTCCACCAGGGCATCGCCCTGCAGATCCCCGCCTACGACTACGCGCACCCCGACGAGCTGGTCGAGCTGGCGCACGACGCCGCCGAGATCCCGCTCATCGTCGCCCTCGACGGCGTGACCGACCCCAGGAACCTGGGCGCCATCGCCCGTTCGGCGACCGCGTTCGGCGCCCACGGGCTGCTGATCCCCTCCCGCCGGGCCGCCGGGGTCACCGGAGGCGCCTGGAAGACCTCCGCCGGCACCCTGGCCACCCTCCGCGTCGCCCGCGCCGCCAACCTGACGGCGGCGCTGCGCGAGTACCGTGAGGCCGGACTGTTCGTGGTCGGCCTGGACGGGGCGGGCAAGGTCGACATCGACGAGGTGTCCCTGTTCGAGGAGCCGCTGGTGGTGGTCGTCGGCTCCGAAGGCAAGGGACTGTCCCGGCTGGTGCGCGAGCAGTGCGACGTGGTCGCCAGGATCCCGATGCACGCGGGGGCGGAGTCGCTGAACGCGGGTGTGGCTGCGGGGGTGACGTTGTATGAGGTCGCTCGTCATCGGAGGCGGTAGCGTCTAGACTGTGAGGCCGCGCCGACGTAGCTCAATCGGCAGAGCATCTGTCTTGTAAACAGAAGGTCAGGGGTTCGATTCCCCTCGTCGGCTCTGCGCTGGAAGGCCCCTGAACAGGGAAGATCTGTTCAGGGGCTTTCTGTTTGTCAGGACAATTTTGAGATCTTGCTAACAGCTTTGCTAGCAGGAGTCGTCCGGGTTTCAGGTGATCATGGAATGCGAGCGATCAGGACGTGGAGTGCCACCGGTTCGACGAATTGTCCGCTTGGTTCAGCTGTCAGCAACGCGTCGGTGATCTCTCGCTCGAAGGCGGGCTGCCGAGCGCCGAGTAGCCTCCGCAGAGGCAATGACGTCGAGTACAGGTAGCCGATGATTCGGTCCACCGTCCATGTCCGGCTGAATTCGTGAACCACGGGCATGACGTCTTGGAACGGCGAGCGGGTCAGGACCACCTCATGTGGGTCAGCTGGCATCGCGGCACCAGCATGGGGGATCGGGCCTATGAACTGGTGCTGCACCTCTTCGATGATGTGCTGCCATGGCGTGGTGGAGCGCGCCAGGCATCCGTCATCGGCAATCACCAGACCGCCCCGGTCCTCCACCATGTCGGCCAGCGTCCTCAGCACCTGTTCGCGCTCCATCCAGTGGAACGAGCGCCCCATGGTCACCAGCCGGAACCGTCCGAGCTGGCCTGACAGGTCTGCTGAGCCCCCGCGAACCCACGTGACGTTGCCGACCTTGTCGGCGGCGGCATGTTGGGCGGCCTCGGTGAGCATGTCGGGCTCGGGATCCATGCCGACCGCTTCGGTGACATGCCCCGCCAGCGGGATGGTGAGCTGGCCAGTGCCGCAGCCCAGGTCCAGGAGGCGTCCAGAACCGTCGAGGCCGAAACGCCGGATCACGTCGTCGAAGAACACCTTCGGATAGCCAGGACGGAACCGTGCATAGAACGCACCTGTCCCCGCAAACAGTCCACCATTGGTCACGCGATCACCCCATAGACGTGCTGGACCGCCAGCGGTGTGGTTGGCCGCAGGAGATCCAGACTGGGCTACCGATCGCCCGTGATCAAGTCTCCGAGCACTTCGTTCAGTGCTGGGCAATAGAAAAGGGCCTTCCGGAAGGTGTCCTTTTCGCGCGTTTCCTCAGGCCGTATTCTGGAGCGCTTATATCTGGGCAAGATCAACACGTATGCCTGAAAGCAACTTCATCTACACGTCATCAAGACGGCCCGCCTGCGGTGGTCCGCGCGTCGGGCGGTCGCTGGCCGCGCTGCGGCTCTTCGGCCGGTCGCGACCAGCACCGCCCACGCGCTTTGACCCCCAGGCCGTGATCGCCAACACCGTGACGATGTCACTCCACGAGATGTGACGGAAAACGCCTTGGAGATGTCGGGTGGCGTCGTAGTCTGACGCCATGAAGCCGAGCGACTTTCTGCTCTCTGCGCAGCAAGGCTTTCTGGGGACGCCGTCGGTGCGGCAGGTGTTGGACGTCGAACGGGTGACCGCGCTGCGGAATGGCCCGCTGGAGGACATGCCGGACCTGGAGGCTACTCAGGCGATCATCTGCCTCGCACCCAGCGAACTGGCGGCACTGCGAACATATCCGAAATTACCGCGTCAAAGGCTGGCGTCAACGCCGCACCGACGGCCGAGAACGTAGGAGTTCAGTATGACTGGCAACCGCATCAACCGGGCCTACCGCCTACGACGCCGACCCGTCGGGCAACTCGCCGACGGTGACCTCGAACTGGTTGAAGAGCAGGTACCGGAGCTGGCCGACGGTCAGGCCTTGGTCCGCACCAAGCTTCTCTCGCTCGACCCGACCTCTCGCGTCTGGATGAGCGATATGCGTAGCTACGAACCTCCGGTCCCGATCGGCGCAGTGATGCGTGGCTTCGGCGTCGGCGAAGTAGTCGCATCCAGGCGCGAAGACATGCCGGTCGGGGCCACTGTCAGCGGCTTCACCGGTTGGCAGGAACTGGTCCTTGCCGACGACTCACAGCTGGAGGCGCCGCTTACTGTCCTGCCGACCCCACTGCCGGCACCCGAGTCGGCCTTTCTCGGCGTCCTCGGCCACACCGGCATCTCGGCCTATCTCGGGATCGACTTGGCCGATTTGAAAGAGGGAGAGACAATCGTCATCTCCGCCGCCTGCGGTGCGGTCGGCTCGATTGCCGGTCAGATCGCAAGGCAGAAAGGGGCGGGACGGGTGATTGGCATTGCTGGCAGTCCCAGCAAGTGCCAGCACGCCGTCAAGGTTCTCGGCTATGACGCCTGCATCGACCACCACGCCGCTGACTGGCGTGCGCAGCTCGACGCCGCCACACCGGATGGGATCGATGTCGATTTCGAGAACGTTGGCGGGCCGGTCATGGATCACATTTTGATGCGGCTCAACATCGGTGCCCGGGTTTCCCTGTGCGGAATGATTTCCGAGTACAACAGCTATAACCAGGGCGGCGAACACACGGGAAGTCTCACCAACATAGTCCAGCTGATCATGCAGCGGGCGACGATCAAGGGCTTCCTTGTACTTGACTGGGCCCACCGCTTCGAAGAGGCGATCACATACCTCGCTGGGCTGCTCGGCGAAGGTAAGCTCCACTACGACGAGACAATCGTCGACGGCGGCATTGAAGCTGCCCCGCACGCTCTCCACCAGCTGTTCAGCGGCGAAAACTGGGGCAAGCTACTTGTGCGGGTAGCAGATTGAGACGTCGCTTGGGAGTCCTCTTCAAAGGGCTATGAATCGTCAAGGGCGCCTACGACGTCGCTACGCGATCCAATGCCGCGTAGTCCGGGAGGGCCTTTTTGATCTCCGTACAGCAGCGTTGTACAGCAACCTCCCCGACTTCTGTCGGCCCTGCCTGCGATGATCTTTTCCTCGCCCTGGGTCGATGGAGGTCAAGCGTGGTTGATGATCAGGTGGCGCGTGAGGCGTACCTGCACTACCGGCGGTTGCTCGATGACAGCTGGATGGGAGAGGCCATCTGCTGGACGGTGGTCGTGCCCCACGACGGGCCTCCGTTAAGTCTCGCGGAGCTCGGTGAACGGGTGACTGAGATGGGACACTACGAGGTCTACGAGACGGACACCTTCGAGCATGAGGAGATGTTCATCCATCTGTCGGATGACGCGCCCTGGGCGATGCTTGTCGATCGTTCGGATCGGCATGTCGCGCTCTTTGAGTACAACGGTTTTCAGGGCGCTGATGCATCGGTACTTTCCCGCTTGAGTGTGGGTGGGCGAGCGTACAGCGCCTACTGGAACGTTAACCGGACCAACTCCGTCGGCTTCGCCGTCGATGGCGAGATGGTGCTCTCCTTCAAGGCCATGTACGCCGAAGAGGCGATGGTGCTGCCTGGTTGGGGGCGGTGGCCGCAGGTGCAGGCGGTCCTTCCCTATTTCGATTGGGAGAAGGGGGAGAGCTGTTGGGCTGCGGCTCTGACGGCTATCGAGCTCGCCACAGGAGTGGGGCTGAGCGAGGAGTGGGTTGGCGAAGCGCCGTTCTTCCTGACGGGCTGACGGAACGAGCAGGACCCTCGTGCATGGGCGGAGGGTCCTGCTCTTGGGCGTCACGAAACGCACGGCACGTCCAGATCGACAGCCTGCCGATCAACGAACGCAAGGCCACCCTCCTACTCGACACCTCCCGCGCCTTACTGATGTGCGGCAAGCACGAGCAGGCGTTGCACATCCTGCGAGCCGCCGGAGAGATCGCACCCGAGGAAATCGCCGGGCGAGACGCGGTACCGCAATTGGTGCGTGACATCCCGGCAACCGCGCCGATCAGCGTGCGGCGCGACGCTCGCGAGTACGCCGAATCCGTGGGAGTCATCGCGTGACCCAGCCCGGCAAGGTCCTCTACATCATCGTCTGCGCCGCCGGACCGGCCGGAGAAGTCGGCCGCCTGGTCGCCCTGGCCCAGGACGAAGGACGGACCGTCCAGATCATCGCAACCCCACCGGCACTCGACTTCATCGACGTCCCGCAGTTGGAGCAGCAAACCGGCCGTCCGGTCCGCAGCCAGTACCGCAAGCCGTCCGAGCCGAAGTCGCCCCGCGCCGACGCCATCATCGTCGCGCCGGCCACCTACAACACCATCAACAAGTTCGCCCAGGGCATCGCGACACCTACGCACTGGGCCTCCTGTCCGAGGCGCCTGGACTCGGCATCCCGGTCGTGATGGTCCCGTTCGCCAACAGCGTGCTCGCCTCCAGGACGCCGTTCCTGCGAAGTGTCGACGACCTGCGCGCCGAAGGCGTACGCCTGCTGTTCGGCCCTGGCGAGTTCGAGCCACACGCCCCCGGTACGGGCGGCGAACACTTCGACATCTACCCGTGGAAACGGGCGCTCAGCGAACTTGCCGAATTGGGCTCATAGGGATCAAGGCGGCGGCTGCGCCGCCGCGCCCGCGCGGCTCCCCCAGCGCGAGCTGCGGCCTGGGGCCGGTCTCGCGCGGGAGCCGCGCGGGCAGGGGCACAGTCGGCCAGACTGATCACAAAGACAGGTGGCCACCCGAGGCACTCTAGAGCGTGTCTCTTTGGCCAGTTGATCGACCTCTCTGAAGGCCCACGGCGTCTCGCCATGAAAACTTGTCGGCATGGATAACTTCATGGACCGGCTCGCGGGCGCGTGGAAGTGGTGGTCCGCCGCCATTGAGCAATCGCAGGAGGGGAGCTGGGTTCGTAACGCCTTGGAACGTCAAGTGATGGAGGACATCAAGGCCGCCACCAACCCCCTACATGGTGGACGGTTGGCCCCCTTCACGGAGGACTCATGGCCTGTGCGTATCGGGCGGATCGCCAATTGGGCCGGCGTGCTCCGGTTGGCTGCCCAGGCAGGTGGATGGGAACTCCAACCTGTCGTCGGGCACAGCCCGACACAACCTGCGGGCATGGCCGAACTGCTGTCCGGTATCTATGCGGTCGGCGAGCAGGGCGAGACGTGGATGAAGGAACTTCTAAGGGGCGGGCTGCCACGGGAAGACGAGATTGCCAAGGCCGAAGGCTTCCTTACCGGGCCAGGGTCCATCGAGGATCTTGAGCTGTTCTTCTACGACTAAAACCACCTTCCTGATCACTAACCTGGCAAACACATCAGCTCACCGACTACCGGCCTGGTCGGCAGCACGCTTGTGCCAGTTCGGGGGATCGGTCGTAGCTGAACCATGCGTAGTCGGCAGCGGTCGCCGTCGTGCGGTCATGCTTTCAGGAACGACTGACACGATGGTCAGAGGCAGATCGATCACCTGTGCTGATCGGGCCAGCTCACTCGATCCGCAGCCGGCGGCTGCGACTGATCGGGTTGCAGTTTGGGTTGCAGTTCACCGCTGTGTCATGCCGTTCCAGGTGGACGGCCGCGCATGTTGGTCCAGGTCGAACCGATCCGAACGGCCAGGACCCGAGCTGCTAATGCGGTTTGGTAGGGACGCCAGCGAGAGCCACGTGTGGCTCTTGCGATCGCCTTGCGCTTGCGCTGGTTGATCGCCGTAAGTGGTTGGGGCGATCGACGGTCCGGGGCTTCGTTCCTCAGCCACGGCCCACCGGTATCCGGGGGACTGTCCTCGCCAGTCCGCCGCGTGGTCCGCCGAGTTCCAAGACACCATCGCCGCGCCGGTGCCCCGACGCGTTGCCGAAGGGCTCACCATGCAAGTACGCGGGCGGGCTCCTCGACGGACCACTGTCACCAAGTATGGGCCGGTGAACTCGGCTGCGTCGATCCGGTTCCGGGAGCCAGCCAGATACACGGGTTATGACATCGAGGAGTGGGACTTCGGGACATGGCATCAGCCCACCATGGGGGTGGAACTGTTCACCGACGATGGCGCTTCATTCTCGGCTGTGTGGGGCAGCAGCTTCGACCACTACGGGCTTGAGGTCTTTCCTGAGCCGATGACCGCTCACCTGCGGATGATCGGGGAGCCAGGCGGGTCGGCGGCGGTGGACGTGACCGACCATCCGCGCTGGTCGAGCCTGGTTGGCAGGAAACTGACCTGCGTCGACATCGCCTGGCGGGAAGAGTTGGAGGGTCTCCGGACACCGGCGGCGATCAGGTTGTGCTCGCGGGAGAGGCCCGTGTGGATAGCCGCCGGGAGACCAGCGGCATGGCCGCCGGCCGAGGACTACTACCTGGGTACCGATGATGTCATGGTCGTCTTCACCGCCGAGTTCGCGGCGAAAGTGGGCCTCCCCTCTGTGCACTAACCCGCGACGGCTGGGAGGCCGCTGTCTCCTCTCGTCGACGGGCCTGCTTCACCACCCTCTGAAAGCAGGCCCCGACCATGGTCATCAGTTGGGTCCAGTATCCGAACCGATCAGACGGCTCCGCCCTCGAACACTGACCCGGTGATCTTTTCGGTCGCAACGCTCGCATGGATCTTCAGGCGGCGTTTTTGACGGCGTCGGCGAACACGTCGGCGGCTGTCGCCGCTTGCTCGTTGACGGACGCGTCGCCGCACGCTTGTCGGCCTCCACAAGGTGACGTAGACGTCCTGCCGAGGACTTCGGAGACGTCGTGGAGCGGGTGCCCTGTGCAAGCATCAGCGACTCGCAGGCGAGGTCGCGGCTGATCCGGGTGCCCTTCCAGATCATGTGTGGGCGCGGAGACCCTGGATGGCCGCAGCGATCCCTTTCTTGTCGTAGCCGCTGGTGGGCATGGTGGAGCCGTGAGCATGGCGGATGATGCCGCGGGAATCGATGAGGATGCTGCCTGACTGCTGCATCGAGCCGAAGACCTTTCTGCTCAAGCCGACCATCTCGTGCGGGGTGCCCTGGCGGCCCACGAGGACGGGGAACGGGACCTGGCGCTTGGCCTTCCAATCGGCCGCCTCTTGACGGTCCTCAGGAACCGCGACAAGCACGTGAACGTCGTCAGCTGCAAACTCGTTACGACGCCGGATGAGGTCTTGGACGTGCCTGTTGCAGACCGGGCACGACGTCGACCGCATGAAATAGATCAGCACGGCATGATTGCCCTGGTAGTCGGACAGGCGGATGGCCCTGCCATCGGTGTCCTCCAGCACTACGTCAGGCGCGGGCGATCCGGTTTCGAGCATGGCGAAACTTCCCTTCAAAGGTTGTGGAAAATGAGGTCGACACAGGTCAATCGGGTGCTGGTTGTTCCGGAGCCATGCGAGCTTTCCGCGGGCCCGTCATGTCGCCCAAGTCGAGCCGGAGCCTGATGCGGGCCAGGTGTGGCTGGGACTTGATCGCGACGTTGCAAGCCGAGCGCCTCTGCGACTCTCCGCTCCGCGTGGCCCAGTACATGTCACTTGATCGATAACATCTGGCCACTCCTGGACTGCCTGCATGAGCAGTTCGGCTTCCAGGTGCCGGATGGCCGCGCCCTCGGTAGAGGTCACCAGACCGGCTTCCACCTCGTCATGGCGCTCGAACATGAGCTGCACGCTCGCCGAGGAGCGGTCAGCCGCGTCTGCCTTCTGCCCCCGCTGGAACGAGATGCTGAAGAGCGCCTGCCGCGCCGCCGGCATCACGACGTCACCCATGCCATCTCCCTCCTAAGTGTGGCCATCACCTCATAGGAGGCCTCCACACCGCGAAAGGATTCACCGGAATCAGAGCTAGCCCCGCCGGGCGCACACCGAGCAGCATGCCGACGAACCGCAGCCCGTCCCTGGAGAGGAGCTGCAATCCATTGCAGGTGACGTGGACGCTGTGCAGCAGCTCGTACAGCAACGACATCAGCTCGCAGCGGTCAGCGATCAGGTCTCAAGCAAGGCGGCAGGGAGTCTGCTGTAGCAACGATGGAGCATGTCTGCTCCTCCGTATCCCATCTTGTGATTCGTGGACTGGTACAGCCCAGAAGACGCCCTCTACGACGCTCTGCCCGAGATGCAGCGCGTTCCTCGCCTGATCGAAGAGACGAACTGAGGCTGCTGCCGACGCTCGCGAAGCACAGCCTCGATGCGCAGGCCGAATCCGATCAGAGCGACAACCAGGAAGATCAGTACCCCGGCGAGGGACGTCCTGATACTGGCTGCAACCCCGGCAAGCGCGATGCCAGCGCCTACTCCCGCATTGCCGAGAGTACGCAGGCGAGCAGCAGGGGTTTCGCGTTGCTGTTGGCTGTCCGGGTGAACCGTCGGCGATCTTCCCGCGCTGGCACCAAGATCCGGAATGGGTGATCTCACTTCCAAAGTCCGATCGCTGGCCACTGGGCCCGCACGATAGGCGCCATCGGAGACCGCTCAGCCCCTGGTCGGGGTGAGCTGCGGTCCGATTGCTGCACCTGCAAAGCGGAGGTCGCCTGCGATCGGAGTCGGTCATCTCCGCATGAAAGGAACCTCGTAGGCAGGTGGCTGACCGTTCATCAGGTCGGTGAGGTCGTCATCGGTGAGGCTGACGTTGACGGCGTTGCCCGCCTGGCATGGGTTCCAGCCGCGCGCACGGGCCCTGCGTATGGTCGCTGTCACGAGCGCCGGCCCTATGGACATCGTCCGCTCGCCGTACCATGCGTCCGGCCGAGAGCAGGGAAGTGATACCAAGAGAACGCGGCCCGGTCCATCGGCCAGCTCCACCGCAAAGGTCAGCGGTCCCCAGCTGTTTCCCTCGCAGTACGTGGGCTTGTGGCGGACCCGCCAGCGGTAGGCGACGCCGTCGACGGTGATGAGCCGTGAGCCCTTCTTGGGGATCGCCATGAAAAGGTCTCCTGCACTGTTGCTCCCTGCGCCGAGGGAGTGCCGAAATCAGCGACAAGCGAGACGAAGCGTCCGTCAGCGTACTCTCGATCAGCCGCACGATCGAGCGGGTTTTCCCAGGTGGGCCTCGGCCAGCCAGGCTGTCGGCTCCTTCTCACCTGCTGGTCCGAAGGTCAGATGGATCTTGCAAGTCGAGCCGCAACCCTTGGGGGTGTGCGGTTTGATCTCTATCGCGTGGCCCTCGATCCACTGGCGTCAGGGTTTGACGCGTTCGCGGTGGACGACGGCGTCGTCGCCCTGTCCCGGGTAGGACATGATCAGCAGTCGTTGCCCGGCGTACTTTTGTCCTTCGAAGGTGAGCCAGGCGTAGTGGACGCGGATGCGGTAGTGGCCCTTGCCGCGAACGGCGAGGTTGGGGAGCGGGTCGCCGCCCATCGGGTCGGCCAGCTCGATCTCGCCGTTCAGACTGTCGTAGCCGACCTCGACGACCTGGTGCCAGCCCTTGGTCTCCACGGGCGGGCGGCGGGTGTAGGTCTCGGTCGTGACGCAGAGCGGGACGTCGGAGTGGACGGTGACGGCGAGGTGGCCAGGGGCGACCCTTACCAGCTCGTCCTCATGGGTCGCAGTGGCCTCGTAGGGGTCCTCGGTGATCTCCGGATCGAAGGCTTCCAGGTTGCCGTAGTCGGTCCACACGGGCTCCGGCTGGACGATGGCCGCCACCGGCTTGGTCAGCGGCCGGTGGCGGGGCGACTCGTCGCAGATGCGCTGCTGCGTCGCCTCCCACTCCCGCATCTCGCGGTCCTCCCGCTCTCCCTCCGCCTTGACGACCGCGGCGGCGCTCGGGCAGATCCCGGCCAGAGAGTAGGTCAGCGAGCGGACCTCGACACCGTCCGTACGCCGAACCTGCGCGAGCTCCTGCGGGTCGTTGCGGGTGTAGATGCCGCACAGCCGGTGACCGTAGGCGACCACGAAAGGGTCGGGAGCGTTCTTCGCGACCTTCAGCACGGTCGACTCGCGCACTGCGCAGACGAAGCTCCGTTCGCCGGACAGCCCGCGGCCGTCGCGCGACCGCTGGCACTCCCGCTCCGTGGTGATCTGGCCGGGCGCCTGGTCCGCCGCCGGGACGAAGCAAAGCGCCGCGACCGACGCGACCGCCGTCACGACGATCTTGAACGGGGAGCGGTCCGCCGGGCTGCCGCCGTACAGGAACATCAGGAGGAGGGCGGCCGCGACGAAGGCGATGCTGTACCACAACGGCGAGATGCCGGAGAAGGTCGCGCCGTCCCAGGTGAAGAGGCGGAGGAAGTCGGGCTGCGCGTCGGGGTGGATGGACCAGGATTCGGCGCTGTCCTCCGCGGGCCGCGAGGGGGTGAACCTGCTGACGACCCCGACCACAGCGGCCAGGAACAGGGCGGAGACCGTGGCTCGCACCAGGCGGCGGGTCCTCCTCACCACCGCGACGAGCACCAGGGCGGCGAGGCCGCCCACCCCGATGAGGACGTCGAAGGCCGTCCACAGCACGGACGGTCCGTAGAAGCCCGCGTTCGTCTCGAAGTATGACGCGATCACGCCTCTTGGGCCGATCCAGCGCGGTACACCCCGAGCCAGGTTCACGACCGCTGGAACCGCCGGGAGCGCGACGGCCACCACCGCCAGCGGCCACCAGCGGGACGGCGCCCGGACCGGACCACCCTTTTCGAGTACGGCCCGCGCGGGCGGACTGGCGAGATCGTGGGCGGAACGAGCCTGCCAGACCGGCCCGAGCAAGCCTGCGGTGGAGTAGAGACCAGAGATGAGCCCGAAGCCGTTCCCGCCATCGGCCAGGTACATGAACGGGTTGCCAAGCATGGGCACCAGGAGGTGCGGCAGCGTCACGGAGGCGGCTCCCACCCATACGGTGGTCCTTCCCCACCTGCCGTCGTTCGCCTGGGCCACCAGAATCAGCACCATCCACAGGATCCACGGCAGACCGCCCAGCAGGCCGAAGGAGAGGATCCCCTCGGCGAGACGGAGGTCGAACGCGTCGGCCACGGTCCCACCGATCGCGCGCACACCGATGAACGCCCCCACCACCAGCGCGGTGACGCGCAGGGCGCGGGAGGCACGGATCAGCACGCGAGGGAACAGCAGGACGAGCGCCAGCCACGCGATGCCGTCGAGGAGATCCACCCACCACGGCGAAGGCACCACCCGGAAGACTAGGGAGGAGGCGGCGTTGAGATAGAGCGCCAGCCGCAGCCGGCGGACAGCCCCTTCGTTTCGGGACCTCTCTCCCGACACCCGTCCGCGGAGAATCTGCCACAGCATCCAGCCGTGTACCCCGCCGAGGAAGATCAGGTACAGCGCCTCCCACCATTGGAGGGTGACCGGCCCCCTTACCCACCGCAGCGCCGCGGTCCACACAAGGACCCCGCTGTCGCCTCCGGCCGTCGCGATGACCCCGAGCACGACGACCGCGGCCACGTAGCCGCCGGCGACCAGCCCGGCGAGCCGGCCGAAACGATAGCGGCGCACGCGTGACTCCAGGGAGATCTAGCCGACAAATCCCTCGACCTTAGCCGGACCCGAATCGATGATCAACGGGCCGAACCCTGGCCCCACCTCGACGGAAGGAGAACGACCAGACATGGGCGATGGCCGGCCTGTGGGCGCTGAGGTGTACCGGGCAAGAGCCGGCGAGCGGCGGCGCCGGCGACGATCGAGCTGACCACGGGAGCGAGGTTGAGCCTCGAGTGGCGGGCTGAGGAGAAGCAGCGGCTGCGCTTCTGTCGGCCCTGCTTGGGATGATCTTTCCTCGCCCTGGGTCGATGGAGGTCAAGCGTGGTCGATGAGCGGATGGCGCGTGAGGCGTACCTGCACTACCGGCGGTTGCTCGATGACAGCTGGATGGGAGAGGCCATCTGCTGGACGGTGGTCGTGCCCCACGACGGGTCTCCGTCAGGTCTCGCGGAGCTCGGTGAACGGGTGAGCGGGGCGGGACACTACGAGGTCCACGAGACGGACACCTTCGAGCATGAGGAGGTGTTCATGGATCTGTCGGATGACGCGCCCTGGGCCATGCTCGTCGATCGTTCGGATCGGCATGTCGCGCTCTTCGAGTACAACGGTTTTCAGGGCGTCTATCCGCCGGTTCTTCCCCGCCTGAGCGTGGGTGGACGAGCTTACAGCGCCTACTGGAACGTCAACGGCACCAATTCCGTGGCCTTCGCCGCCGACGGGGAGATGGTGCTCTCCTTCAACGCCATGGACGCCGAAGAGGCGATGGGGCTGCCGGGTTGGGAGCGGTGGCCGCAGGTGCAGGCGGTCCTTCCTCTTTTCGAGTGGAAGAAGGGGGAAAGCTGGCGGGCTGCCGCTCTGACGGCTGTCGAGCTCGCCACAGGAGTGAGGCTGAGCGAGGAGTGGGTCGGCGAAGCGCCGTTCTTCCTGACGGGCTGACGGAACGAGGCGGGACCCTCGTGCATGGAAAAGAGGGGCCCGCTCCTGGGTGTCATGAGTCGGGCAGGAAAGGCCGCCCCGCTAGGGCTGCCCGGCCGGGCAGATGTCGCGGTAGGGCACGTCCTTGAGGAAGGCGGCCCAGTCGGCCGGGGAGAGCGAGTGCCCGGCGCGGCGGCACACGTCCTGGACGATCCGCTCGGCGCCGATCGGGATCTTGTAGACGGAACCCCAGTCGGCGGCGTAGACGGTGGAGTCGTCCGGGCTGAAGGCGAGCGAGGTGATCTGGGAGCCGTGCAGGTTGAACGCGCCGCCGAGCCGCCGCATGGTGTTGACGTCCCAGATCTGGAGGATGCCCTCCCTGGTCACGCTGGCGAGCAGATCGCCCTTCGGGGAGAAGGCCAGTTCCTCGATCTCACCCGTCGTCCCGCGCAGGACCGGCGTGAGCAGGTCCGGGCCCTTGACCGTCCACATCGCGATGCGGCCGGCCGGACCGGCGCTGAACGCCAGCCGCCCCTGGCCGCTGACGGCCACCACCGAGGCGCCGCGTACGACATCGAAGGCCGCGTCGACCGGCTTGCCGGCGGTGGGGTCGACGAACCTGCCGAAAGTCGAGGCGAGGCGCCCGTCCGGCGTGTACGGCCCGCCGTCGATCCGCGAGCTGAACGTGCGCAGGAGGCGCCCGCCGGCGGTGTCCAGCACGAGGAGCCGGAAGTCGCCCTCCTGGGTGGACGGCTGGAGCGTGAGTGTGACCGTCTTGCCGTCCTGGCTGAAGTCGGCACGCTCGGGGTTGTTCGTGTCCGTGTGGGGCGTGGAGATCTGCCAGAGCTTCTTGCGTGTCGCGAGGTCGATCAGCCGCACGCTCGTGATGTCGGCGACGAGCATGCGTGTGCCGGTCCGGTCGAATCCCCATGCCCCGAATTCGCCGAGCGGGAAGGTCGCCACCTCCTTGCGGGCGCGCAGATCCCAGAGCCCGAGGCGGTTCTGGTCGGGATCCTCCATCGCCGCCCACCGTCCTTCGGGACTGAGTTTCGCCACTCCCTTCCGGACATGGGTGGCGCCGGCTCTCGGCGCCAGGTCGAGGCTGATGACCATGTTGTCGTACAGGTAGCGCAGGGTCCTGCCGTCGGCGTCGAAGCGAACGTCGGTCAGCTCGTCCTCGGCCCGGTAGGTGAGGATCTGCTGCCGGTCGGCGACCTTCCACACGCGCAGCTCGCGTTCGGCGAAGGCGGCCAGGTAGTCGCCGTCCTGGCTGAAGCGCAGCCGGGCCGTGGACTTCGAGCAGATGTCGCAGGCCCAGTCGTCATCGCCCCGTTTGTGCTCGCGGCCGGTCGCCGCGTCGACGAGCGCGATCGTGGCGGCCGCGCAGGCGACGGTCTTGCCGTCCGGGGTGAAGGCCGCCACGTCCCGGTGCATGCGGCAGGGCGCCAGGCGCCGCTCAGGGGTCCAGCCCGGCAGCGCCAGCTCGTCGAAGCGGCCACCCGCCAGCAGCAGGTGTTCGCCTGTCGGATCGACGAGCGGAGCCTGCCACGGCATCGTGCCGCCTTCCGCGTAGAGAGCCTTGCCGAACTGCTTGCCGGTCGCCACGTCCAACAGGTAGACGATGTCGCCTTGGTACATCACGGTGAGGATCGACTCGTGCTCACCCCACGTCACGCCGAACTGGCCGCGTTCCGACAGGGAGCGCCGCACCAGTTGCCTGCCCGAGGCGAGGTCCCAGACGCCGAGCTCCGAACCGATGATCAGGGCGAGCAGGCGACCGCTCTTGTTGAGCGCCGGCTCCTGGGGAGTCCCGTCCTTCATCCTCAGCCCGGCCCAGCCACCGGTGCGCTTGCCGGTGCGGACGTCGTAGACGTTCACGCCGGCCTCGCTGACGCTGACGAGTGTGCGGCCGTCCGAACTGAGGGCACGGTGGGCAATGCCCTTGACCAGGGGATCGCGGAAGACCGCCGTCTCCTGCTGCTGCAGGGAGGCGATGAGACTGGATCGGGCCTCCGACTGCGGTGAGACCCGCCAGGCGGCCACGCTCAGCAGCATCGCCTTGACCGGGTCTGTCGTGCGCATCCGGTCGGCCTCCGCCGCCACCTGCTTGGCGGTGAGGATGTCGCGCTGTTCGGCGGCCTGCTGCCGCTGATAGACGGCCAGCCCTCCGGCGACCATGGCCACGACCAGCAGCCCGGCCAGCGCGATGGTGGTCAGCGTCCTGCGGCGGGTCCGCTTCCTGGTCAGCTCGGTGCCTGCCCGCAGGAAGTCCCGCTCGGCGGGGGTGAGCGTCACGTGACGGCGACCGGTCGCCGCCCAGCCGAGCGCCTGCTCCAGGCGGCTGCCCTGGAGCAGGTCGCCGTCCCGCCTGCCGTTGTCGGACCAGCGCCGTGCCGCCGCGGAGATCTGGCCCAGTACGGCCAGGCCGTCGCGGTCGGCGTCCACCCACATGCGCAGCCGCGGCCAGGCCCTCAGCAGCGCGGGCCTGGACAGGGCGACCGAGGTGTCCTTCGTGGTCACCACGTACGAGAACGCCCGCAGGATCCGCTCGACCGCCGCCGCCTCACGCTCTGGGCGCCCGCCGTACAGTTCCTCGCGCGAGGCCCACCGCCCGTTCTCGTACCCGTCCTCGTCCACGGTCACCATCCGCAGGAACACCTCGGCGGCCAGGTCGCGCTCCTCCGGCGCGAGTGCCGCGTAGGCGTCCTCCGCGATCGTGCCGAGCGCCGGATCACCCTGGTCGGGCCCGTGCACGCCCTGCGCCGAGCGGCTGCCCGCGTCCAGCAGGGCCCTGGTGTCGGCGGCGTTGCCGCTGACCAGCGCGAGCAGCAGGTCGCGTGCCGTGGGCCTGGCGGCGGGATCCTTCGCCATCGCGGCCGCCACCAGCTGGGCCAGCCGCGGCGGTAACGCCCGCAGATCCGGTGCCGAGGACAGCACCTGGTGCATCACGCCGCCCAGGTTGTCCGCCTTGAACGGATCCTGCCCCGTGGCGGCGAACACGATGACGGCACCCCACGCGAACACGTCGGCGGGCGCCCCCGCGCGCTGCCCGATGAACACCTCGGGCGCCATGTAGCTGGGCGTGCCCGAGACCTCGCCCGTCCTCGTCAGCGACATGTCCAGGGTGCGGGCGATGCCGAAGTCGATCACGCGCGGGCCGTCCGGGCCGAGCAGCACGTTGTCCGGCTTCAGGTCGCGGTGGATGACGCCCGCGTCGTGGATCGCGGTCAACGCGGTGGCGATCGCCGCTGCCAGCCGGTGGAGGTCGTCCTCGGTGAACCTGCGGCCCTCGCTCACGGCCTTGCGCAGGCTCGGCCCCGCCACGTACTCCGAGACGATGTACGGCTTGCTTCCCTCCAGGTCGGTGGCAAGCACCCGGGCCGTGCAGAACGAGGCCACCCGACCGGCCGCGGTGGCCTCCTTGGCGAAGCGCTCACGGCTGCCGCCGTCGTCCGACGCGTGCAGCACCTTGATGGCGACCCTGTGTCCCTCGGGGTCGTAGGCCTCGTACACGATTCCCTGGCCGCCCGAACCAAGGCGTCCAGCCAGCCAGTAATCCCCGATGCGCTGCGGATCCCCCGCGCTCAGTGCGTCCACGGCGCGTTAGATGAAGATTCTTCGCCCAAAGTTGTCGCATCCGACCGCCTTGCCCCGTCTTGACGCGGGAACCGTGGAGATGCCCCAACGTCGAGGAGTTCGCCCCCGAGCCCTGCGCCTCGGTTCTGGCCGTGGTCATGCGGTGGCCGGGACGCGCCCGTCCAGGCTCGGTCCAAGTCATCCACAAGTCGCGATGGGCATGATCCATGCGGATGTTTCCGGACGGAAGGAGTCAACGTTGAGCGCTCGGGGGACACCCGTGATGTTTCGCGAGAGCGCCTTGCGGCGGCTGTCGCAGGGGAGCGTCAGGCGCGAGCGGCTCTGGATGGCGTCGCGCCGGGAGCTCGCCGCCTTCTGGGCGACCGCGGCCGTACTCGCCGTGGTGCTGGCAGAGCTGGCCGTACTGCCCGTTCCCGGGCACCTGCGCGTCCCCGCCACGCTCCGCGACGGCCGAGCCGTGGCGGAGCTGCCGGAGGGCCGGCCCCGGGTCACGTCTGGGGCGCGTGCCGTACTCAGGGTGGCCGACACCGATCTCACCTGCGCGGTCCTTCCGGGCCGGAGCCGGAAGATCGTCGTGAGCTGCCCGTCGGCCGTCACGTCCCCGGCGGTGGGAGACCTCGTCCTGGAGACAGGCTCCAGCACTGTTCTGGAACAACTTCTTGTCGATCACTGATGCGAAGACTCCGATGAGAAGACGCGTTCCCCTGCGGCTGCAGAGCGGGCTGGCCGAATGCGGCGCCGCCTGCCTGGCCATGATCTTGAGCTGGTACGGCAGGCCGACCACGGTCCGGGAGATCGGCGATCTCGCGGGAGTCGGCAGGGACGGCCTGTCCGCGCTCGCCATCGTCACGACCGCGCGGCAGTACGGCCTGGAGGCCAAGGCGTTCTCCCTCGAGCCGGAGGATCTCGCGAAGATCCCGCTGCCCGCGATCGTCCACTGGGAGTTCCGGCACTTCGTGGTGCTTGAAGCGTGGACGGCGACGTCGGTGAGCATTGCCGACCCGGCGGCCGGCCGGCGCAGGCTGACCCACGAGGAGTTCGACGCCGGCTTCACCGGCGTGGCCCTCACCTTCGCGCCAACGGAGCGGTTCCGGCCGGGAAACCCCGGCGCGGCGCCCTGGCTGACGTCCTTCCTCACGACCATGCTGCTCAGGCAGCGGGGACTCCTCGTGCAGATCCTGGCCATCTCCGCGCTCCTGCAGCTTGCCGGACTGGCGGTGCAGGGGTTCACCAAGGTGCTGATCGACGCCGTGCTCCCTGTGCACGCCGACCGGCTGCTGGTCGTGCTCGGGGTGGGACTGGCGATACTCGGCCTGATCCATCTGACACTCGGCTACTTACGCTCCACCGTCCTGCTCAACCTGCGCATACGCGTGGACGGGCTGCTCACCACCCAGGTGATACAGCAGTTGTTCAGCCTGCCGTACCGCTATTTCGTGCACCGCGGCACCAGCGACCTGATCCAGCGCACCGCGAGCGTGAGCGTGCTCCGTACGATGATCACCGGACAGGTCACAGCGGCGCTGCTGGACGGGCCGCTGGCACTCGGATACCTGGTCCTGGTGACCGTCCAGGCCCCGGCGCTGGGCGGCTGCCTGGTGGCGTTCGCCCTGATCCAGGCGCTGGTCGTGCTGCTTACCAAGCGCCGCATCGGCGATCTCACCCAACGCGAGCTGGCCGCGCAGGCCGATGCCCAGGGGCGGTTGATGGAGGCCATCGGCGGCATGGAGACGCTGAAGGCGTCCGGCGCCGAGCGCCAGGCCGCGCACGCCTGGGCCCGGTTGTTCGTCTCCTACCTCAACGCCGACTCCCGCGTGCGCGTCACCGAGAACGGGGTGAACTCGGTCCTCGAGAGCATCCGCTTCCTGGCGCCCGCCGGTCTGCTGTGGGCGGGAAGCTGGCAGGTCCTCGGCGGCGACGGCGAACTGGGGGCGACGCTGGCGCTGGTCGGGCTGGCAGGCGCCGCGCTCGCACCCATCTCCTCGCTGCTGTCGGCGGGCCAGACGCTCCAGACCGTCAGAACCCACGTCGAGCGGCTGAGGGACATCATGGAATCCACGCCGGAACCGCGCGGCCAGATCACGGTCACCGAACTGGACGGCCAGATCGAGCTGGACCGGGTCTCCTTCCGCTACGACGCGCAGTCGCCGTGGACGCTGCACGAGATCTCGCTGCGCGTACGAGCCGGAGAGAAGGTCGCGCTCGTGGGCAGGTCGGGCTCGGGCAAGAGCACCCTGGCACGCGTCCTGCTGGGGCTCTACGAGCCGTCCACAGGGACGATCCGCTACGACGGTCGGCCACTGGCCTGCCTGGATCGCGCGTCGCTGCGGCACCACTTCGGCGTCGTCACCCAGGAGCCCGCGCTGTTCTCGGGCAGCATCCGCGAGAACATCTGCCTGAACCGGCCCGACGCCACCCTGGAGGAGGCCGTCTTCGCCGCGCGCATGGCCTGCATCCACGACGACATCTCGGCCATGCCCATGGGGTACGAGACCATGCTGTCGGAGGGCGGCGGCCTCTCGGGCGGCCAGCGCCAGCGGATCGCCCTGGCCCGCGCGCTGCTGAACCGGCCCCGCGTACTGCTCCTGGACGAGGCCACCAGCCACCTGGACACGGTGACGGAGGCCGCGATCGACGCCAACCTCTCCCGGCTGACCCAGACCCGCATCGTCATCGCTCACCGACTGAGCACGGTCCGCGGCGCGGACCACATCGTGGTGGTCAACAACGGCAGGATCGCCGAGTACGGCCGGCACGGGGAGCTGCTGGCGCTGGACGGTCACTACGCGGCGCTGGTGAGCAGCCAGGATCCGCTGCAGTGATCTCCAAGTCCCGCACCGGCTCCGGCTGGAATCCGCCTCATCGACACCCGAAGAATCCGGCGCGACGGCACGAACGCCCAGGTCCTGAGGTCACGCGACTCAGAGGAACTCGGGACATCTCCTGCCCACAGCCACCTCCAAGCCGTTTCCAAGGGCCGGGCTGTGTGCTTCATCCGTGAGCTGGAGACGTCTTCGCACGTCTCCACGCGAAGCTCACAACTCACGTTCGAAGGAGAAAAGAACATGGATAAGAAGATCGTGAACCTGGACGATCTGAGCGCCGAGCTGACGCCGATCGCCGAGGTCGACCTCGGCCTCGTTTCCGGCGGCCGGCGGATGGAGCGCTGCTACCACACGGCCGGCGAGAACGGCCAGCCGTCCGACGGGTGGGTCTCGGACTACTAGTCCTGACCGGCGCGTAACTCATAGCACCGCGTGGGAGGGCAGCGCGTCCCTCCCACGCGGTTGAGGGGGAAGGTTGCTGCTGATTCTGAGTGAACCCGGCGACGCCACGGTTCACATGGTCCTGCCCAAGCTGAAAGCCCGGGGCGTGGACGTTCTGTGGTGGGATCCCGGCGAGTATCCGGCGGCCCGGCTGACCGCCCGGTTCGACGCGGACGGAACCCGGCTCGTCCTGGCCAGAGGCGGGGATGTCGTCGACCTCGCCGCGACGACGGCCGTGTGGTACCGGCGCCCCGGCTCCCCGCGTGCCGCGGAGCAGGTCACGGCGGCCGACCTGCGGGATCGCGTCGGGGAACTATCGGAGTGGTTCCTCGACGGCTTCTGGGACCTGCTGGACGCGCGATGGCTGCCGGGCCGGGAGCCGGTGCTGCGCAGGGCGCACAACAAGCTGGTCCACCTGGCCGTGGCCCAGGAACTGGGCTTCGCCGTGCCGCCGACCGTGATCACCAACGATCCGTCCGAGCTGGTGCCTGCCTATGACCGGGCGGACGGTCGGCTGATCACGAAACCGGTCGAGCACACCTCGTTCCAGATCGACGGCGAGGCGCACACCGTGTACACCACCGTGGTGAACCGGAGGGATCTCGTGGGCCGGAGCCGGATCGCCCATGAGCCGACCATCTTGCAGCCGTACGTTCGCAAGGCGGTGGAGTTGCGCGTCACGGTGGTCGGGCGGCAGGTCTTCGCCGCCGAGATCGCCTCGCAGGACTCGCCGCGTACGCGGGACGACTGGCGTCATTACGACTTCGACCGCGCGCGGCACAGCGTGCATCACCTGCCCGATGACGTGGCTCGCCGGTGCGTGGACCTGGTCGCCGCGCTCGGTGTGTCGTTCGGGGCGATCGACCTCATCCTGACCCCCGAAGGGGAGTACGTGTTTCTCGAAATCAACCCCAACGGCCAGTGGGGCTGGATCGAAGATCTCACCGGCCTGCCCATCAGCACCGCCATCGCTGATTGGCTCGCAGCCGGAGAAACGGACGCGCGGTGACTCAATCCTCCCTCGGCCCGGCGCTGGAAAGCGCCGTGAACCTGCTCCGCGGGCTGACCCGTCGGCGTTCCGCAGTCGCGGAGGCACACCGCACCGCTGACGCCTGGGCCGCGGCGCATCCTTCACTCGGAGCTCAGCTCGTGGCCAGCCCGCGTCCCGGGTCACCGCTCGTCGACTACGACCTGCTGATCGACGACCTGTCGGGCGGCACCATCATGATCGGCGTCCAAGCGGACGACGGCGCGTCCTGGCTCGTCGATCATTCGACGCACTGGGCCGCCAGCCGGCTGCTGACCGTGAACGGGACGCACGTCTCCGTTTCCGAGGCGATGCTCATGCTCCGTTCGCTCACCCGCCCCGGGCTGTCGCCGCAGGACGAGCTGGTCCGGCTCTGCTTCCTGCGCGACGCCGCCGCCAAGGAGCAGGTCACTCTGGACGACATCCAGGCGGCCGCGGACAGCTTCCGCAGGCGGCGCGACCTGACCAGCCGGGACGCCATGAAGGAGTGGCTGGACCGGATGGGTCTGAGCGCCGAGGCGTTCCACGACCACATGGCGGCGATCGCCAGGGACCACACGTTCCGCACCCGGATGCGTGATGAACTGGGCCCCGAATATCTGGCGCGGCATCGTGACCGGTTCGCGCGGGTAAGGGCGGCCTGGGTGGTGTCAGACGATGAGGTCGACGTCGCCGAACTCCACGGCTCCCTCGCCGACCGATGGGAGCTCCAGCTGACCAAGGCCCGGACCTGGTCCGGCGATCTCCCCTCACCTCTGCGAGAGGCACCGGCCGGAGGTGGCGTCGGACCGGTTCCCTTCGAAGGACGCTTCCTCACCGGCTTGATCCTCGAACGGCAGGAGGCCGTGGAGGACGCCGACACGCTGAAGGCCGCGGGAGAGGCCGCCTTCGATCAGTGGCTGGCCGACGCCGCCCAGGGGGCGCAGATCACGTGGCATTGGCTGTGAACATGTCGTTCAACCTCTGATCTGCGCATCTGCGGCGTCCCGTGGCCAGGCAGAACTCGGCGAGCAGGCCCCTGATCGCCGGCAGTCCCAACACCGCCGACGACCAGGCCCGCAAGATCCTCGGCAAGCTGCTCGCGCTGCCCGCCGCCGGCCGTGACACCCTGCCCACCGCCCACGCCTGGTTCGCCGCGGCCGGTTCGACGGCCACGCACCTGCGGATGATCGGAACATGCAGAAGGTCGAGGACGAGCGTGCCGACATCCGGGCCACCACGCGGGCGATCGAGTCGGTGACCGGTGCGCGCCCCCGCGGCTGGCTGGGCTGATCCAGCATCATCCGGCGCGGGAGTACTTCCAGCGGGCGGCCGACCAGTTCGACCAGCTCTACAGGGACTCCGCGGAGTCCGCCAGGGTCATGGCGCTGGTCGTGCACCCGTACATCATGGGTGCGCCGCATCGCCTGAAGTACTTCGAGCAGGCTCTCCAGCACATCGGCGCCCACGAGGACGTCGAGTTCCAGACCGGCGAGCGGATTCTCGACTGGTACCTTCAGGCGCGCTCCGCGCCATGGCGGCGCGAGTCCCTGGTCGCGGGCTAGCGAGGACGCCGGATGTGGACCGAGGCGTCGGGCCGACGGCAGCGCCCGGTCAGTCGCGAGCGGTGCCCTCGTGAGGGGTGGACAGCCGTTCTGCGAGGATCCGGGCGCGAGCGAGCTGGACCTTGCGCGCCTGCCCGGCGGCGAACCCGGCCACGAGCCGCGGGGCCGTCAGGTCGAGGCGGTCGCTCACCCGGGTGCCGGTGCCGTCCGGCTCGAGGTCGAAGCGGTAGGCCAGGTGAACGCGTCCCGGGCTGCGCACCTCACCGTGGACGGACAGGCCGTCGGTGTGGAGGGCCACGGTGATCGGGTTGTCGTGCGTGAAGATCCCGAGGAACCGGAAGCGCTCGACGGCCGTGTACCGGATCACGCCGGGCTCCGACCGGTCCACATCCCTGACGGCGACCACGAGGGGCGACAGGCCGATGTAGCTCTCCGGGGTCGTGAGGTGCTCGAACACCTTCTCCGGGGCGACGTCCACGTGGAATGCGTGGGTCAGCACGCTGTTCGACACCCCGGCCTCCCGTACCTGCGCGTTCTGTCGCGGAATTGTCGCAAGATTCCTCCATGTGGGGAAGCCGGAAAGCCGGGAAGCATGGAGCAGGGCGGCGGACGGTTGAGGCCGGGTCTCGTCGGCTGGAATGATCACAACCGTCCCTGTCACCCCTCTGTATCGCAGGAGCACTCTTGTTGAAGCGTCGTGGTTTGACCTTGTCCGCAGCCCTCACCGCGTTGTTGGTGTGCGTCGCCGTTCCGGGCGCGGCGGCGGACGAGGCGACGGATGATCCGACATCGCCGGGGCCGGTCTACCGGACGGTCACCGACAAGAGCGGGCTGCTGTCCTTGCAGACCAACGGGCGGCCGGACGGGCGGGACATGGTCTTCCGGATCTCGGGAGCCGTGTACGCCAACATCGAGGGCAACGCCTACGACCCGCAGCTGCGCCACGGCCAGAAACTGTTCAACATCGAGGGCTACAACATCCGGCGGCTGTACCGGGTGCCCGGCACCACGCAGCTCTACCAGCTCTCCCGCGAGATCGTCTTCTACACCGACCCCGCCGACCCCACGAAGATCGTGCGGGAGTGGAAGAACCCGGTCGACCTCCGGACCTACCCCGTCGTCCCCATCAACAACGACGCGGTGAACTTCGGCCCGTTCAACGTCACCTCCTCGTACGTCGGCCCGCCCCTGCGGCAGGTGCACGACGAGACCGTGTGGACCAGCGACATCCCGGTGCGCGCGGACTTCGGGCGCACGTTGGGCGAGCCGTTCGGCCTGGTGAACGGCGTCTACGCGGCACAGGAGATGTTCGACTTCTACGTCGACGACCGCGAGGTCGCGGCTCGCACGATTGCGGGCACCGTCCCCAAGGGTGCGATGAAGACCAAGATCAGCTGGTCCAGGACGAGCCCGTGGGCGCCGTTCATGTGCATGCCGGAGACCGACGTCCGCGGGCAGCTCACCTACCATGCCCGCAGCTGGTCGCTGCCGTCCTACCTCGACATCGAGCCGTGGCTGCGTGCGGAGGTCGACGCCGGCCACCCGCTCTTCAAGGCCGCTCCCACCGCGCCCGGCCCGAGCGAGAACTCCTGGACCTCCTTCTACAACAAGCAGCTGGACAAGGGCGCCACCACGTGGGCGGGCTGGTGCGCCGCCAACGGGAAGGCCTGACGACCACGATCAGGTCGAGGTCCTGACACGCGAGACACCACCGGGGTCTCCGTCATGGGAGGACGACGATGCGTCCGCGAAGGCGGTGCGGCTCGGCGCCCTCCTGGAGGCGGTGGGAGCGGGCGGCCTCGGTGAGCGGCAGCCGCATTCCGATCCTGGACACCAGGGTGCCCCGGGCCAGGAGATGGTTGATCGCCGTGGCCGCCGCGGCGAGTTCGGTCACGCCGGCGTTGCTGATGACGAAGCCGCGCAGGCTGGCGTTGCGCGTGTAGAGCTGCCCCACGGGAAGCACGGGGGCGGCGCGAAGACCGGCCAGGATGACCATCCGGCCGCCGAGGGCGAGCAGGGGGACGGTCTGCTCCAGGTGGTGCCGGCCGGCGTTGTCCCAGAACACGTCCACGCCGTCGGGGGCGAGTTTGGCGATCTCCGGGTACATGTCCGGGTCGTGGTAGTCGACGACCTCGTCGGCGCCGCACCGCCGGCACCAGTCGAAGTCCTCCTCGCGCGCGGTCGCGATGACCCGCGCCCCCGCCGCCGCGGCGAGCTGGACGGTGGCCGTGCCGACCCCGCCGCCCGCGCCGGTCACCACGATCGTTTCTCCGACCCGCAGCCCGGCCTCCTCGAACAGGCCGAGATACGCGGTGGCCGCGGTGTGCAGGGAGGCGACCGCGTTCTCCGGATCCACGCCGCCGGGCAGGTGGTAGAGCCGGTCGGCGGGCACGACGGCGTACTCGGAGAAGGATCCCTGGCGACCGTCGAGCCCGAGGCTGTTGCACCACACCAGGTCGCCGGGGGCGAACCCCGGCGCCGCCGCGACCGCGGTTCCCACCAGGTCACGGCCGATGATGAACGGGTACGGCAGGCGTGTCCGGTAGGCGCCGGAGCGGACGAAGGTGTCGACGTGGTTGACGGCGAGCGCCAGCACCTTCACCAGGACCTCCGACGAGCCCGGCTCGGGCACCGGCAGCCGGCCGACCCGTATCTCGTCCGCGGGGCCCGGCCGCGTGACGTACGCCGCGGTCATGGTCTCCTGGTCGCTCATCGTTCCGCTTCCAGGTCGGCGAGGTACGTCCGCGCCCACGCCTGCCGGAGATCGCTCTCGTCGGCGCCGCCGAAGGTGTAAGCGGGGGACAGGATCGGCAGCGCCCTCTCCACGTGCACCAGGATCACGCGATGGGCGGGGTAGCCGGGGCCGTTCAGGTCGAGCAGCCAGGTGTGCAGCCACTCGTACACGGGGTCGCCCGGCTCGCGGAACTCCGCGGTGCCCTTGAACCGGTAGCCCCGCCTGCGGAAGACGTCGATCGAGTTGATCTCGATACGGGGGTCGCGTTCGAGGTTGGCGACCGTGTTCGGGGACGCGATGTCCATGAAGGCGATGTGCTCGTCGTCGTACACCCGCATCGACCCCTTGGGCGAGAGATTGGGCGAGCCGTCGGGGCACACGGTGGCCACGAAGGACAACCGCGCGCTGTCCACGATCAGTCGCATGTCGTCGTCGATGGTCTTCATCGCCTCTCCTTCGGAACGGCCGAGCTCCGGCCTTGGAGGGAGGAGAAGGTCTCTACCCTCTCCGCGCGCATCCAGCCGATCTCGCCGTCACCGATGGCGGGGAGCGGACGGGCCGGTGACCTCGGGCGGGCTCCTGGTCACCACCGGCCCGGTACCCCTGCGAGGGTCACCCGGACCAGGGATCAGGCCCCTGCTTCAGGACGTGGATGCCGCGTTCTTCCGCGGTTGCCCACATCTCGACGCGGTACTCGAGGTGGTCGCCCTGCTCGGCGTCGTCGGTGTCCGGGTGGACGATCCCGGTCGGCAGGTACGAGATGCGCGCCCGGTACCTGCTCGGCGAGAGGGCGATCACGTCTGCGGTCCCCGCTTCCTGGTCGCACCCGAAGACGCTGAGCCGCCCGGTCGGCAGGTCGAGGTCGGCCTCCACCACGTGATCGGCTTCGTCGAACGGCCCGGCCGGCGGCGGCGACCCATGCATGCGGAGCGTCATCAGGACCCAGTCCTCGCGGGCCGTGCCCACGGCGATCGAAGCGGTCTCCACCCCGATTCTCAGCGACTGCGAGGCTTCCTCGGTCCAGGGATCTCCGTCGTCGTCACCGTCCTCGATGGCGTCGCCGTACGTTTCGGTGTCCTGAAGGTAGAACTGGAAGTGGCCGGCGTGGAGGAACAGACGCCGGATCTCGGCCGTGGACGAGCGCATGGCCCGCGACGCTACCGGGCCGGCCCAAGGGATCCAGGCGTGACCTACTCGCCGGTCAGGCCGTCCACTGACTCGCGGAGGAGGTCGGCGTGGCCGTTGTGCCGGGCGTACTCCTCGATCAGGTGGACCAGGATCCAACGGAGGCTGGGTGCCCGGCCGTCCGGCCAGGTACGGCGGGCCGGCTGCTCCAGCCCGCCGTCGGCCAGCGCCTGCGCGACCAGGGCACGGGAGCGGGCCACCGCGTCCTGCCAGAGCGCGCGAAGCTGCTCGGGGGTGTCGTCGGCGGCCGAGTGCCAGTCCCAGTCGGGGGCGGCCGTCCAGTCCACCGTGTCCCAGGGGGGTTGCCGGTCGCGTCCGTGCAGCCATCGGGAGCACCAGTCGTCCTCGACGTAGGCCAGGTGCTTGAGCAGCCCGCCAAGAGTCATCGAGGAGGCGCCGACCGTCGCGCTCAGACCGGTGGCGTCGAGGCCTGAGCACTTCCAGGCCAGCGTGGCGCGCTGGTAGTCGAGGAAACCCAGGAGTGTGGCGGTCTCGTCGCCGGTGAGGAGCGGCTCCGGGCGGCCGTGTTCGTCCACAGTGGTCATGGTCAGCGAGCCTACGGTGCCGGTTGCCGCCAGATCCGGGGAAACGCGAGGTTCCGCCCGATGGGCGGGCACGAGGCGAGCGGGCGGCCCGAAGTCCCTGCGCTTCGGGGCGCCGGAGGGTCGTGGTGCGCGATCCGTGAAGGGCCGGTGGTCATGTGCCGGCGAGCGGGAGACCGCAGGTCGGCGTGGTGCCCCTGGGAATGTCACGCCCCGCTGAAGAAATCTTCCGGCGTCCTGTCACACTCGCGGGCCGGGCCGGGTCGACACAGTGGAGACGCAAGACCCCGGCCGGAGCGAGCCTCCGGCGGCCCCCCGATGAGGAGCATGTCAGATGTTCACCACCTACGTCGTCGTCACCGTCCTGGCCGCCGCCATGGTCGGCTTCTCGGCCGGGTCGATCTTCTTCCGGGCCACGTGGGTGGTGCAGCCCCTGGCCGACTACAGCGTTCCGCGCGCGTGGTGGCCCTGGCTCGGCGCGGCCAAGGCCGCGGGGGCGGTGGGCCTGCTGGTCGGGCTGTTCGTGCCGGTCGTCGGGGTCATGGCGGGGATCGGCCTGGTGCTGTACTTCACGGGAGCGGTCATGACCGTGGTGCGGGCGCGGTCGTTCTCGCACGTGGCGTTCCCGCTGATGTACGTGGCGCCGGTGGTGGCCTCCCTGGCGCTGGCGTACGCCGGCTGAGCACCCCCGACCTGATCGCCTCGATGGACGGCCGTTCCGCTCACCGGCGCCACCGCGGAGCCGCCGCACGGTCGACCGCGGTCACGGGGCACGCCGGTCCGGAACGGCACTGCGGCCCGGACCGGCACTGCGGCCCGGACCGGCGCGGCGGTCCGGAACGGCCCGCCGGTCCCGAACGGCGCTGCGGTTCGGAAAGGCGCATCGGTCCGGAACGGCGCGGCGGCCCCGGGCGGCCCGGCCGCCCGGGGCCGGTCAGCGCGTGGCGGGTTCGGTGTGCTTGACGATCGCCGTGATGACCGTGTCCCACACCTGGGCGGGCGGCATCTGGTGGCCCATGCCGGGCAGCGGGATCAGCGAGGCGCCGGGGATCTCGCGGGCCAGCGCCTCGGCATGGCCGTACGGGAAGAGCGGGTCGTCGGTGCCGTGCAGGACCAGGGTGGGCGCGGTGATCTCGCCGAGGCGGGGGCGGATCGGCTCGCCGCCCTCGATCGTCCAGTGGTTCGACGCCGCGGCCGGGACCGGGCTGCGGTCGAAC
This sequence comes from Nonomuraea sp. NPDC003727, assembly GCF_053586935.1. NCBI lineage: Bacteria > Bacillati > Actinomycetota > Actinomycetes > Streptosporangiales > Streptosporangiaceae > Nonomuraea > Nonomuraea sp. NPDC003727. The sequence goes on along the minus strand of NZ_JBSFNE010000001.1, from coordinate 71,706 downwards.
GCGCGCCCGGCGACGCGCCGTATCCGGTCCTCGTCGACCGGGATGGTGCCGGAGAAGGCGTGTTCGGCGGCGAGGAAGTAGGCGATGACGGCGTCGCGGTCGGACCAGTCGGGGCCGGGGGCCGGCTCCTCGAACATGGTGGCCAGCGCCGCGCTCATCGGCGGCAGGTCGGGACGGTCGGGACCGCCGGGCCCGCCGGGGCTGGTGGACATCAAGGTGAGGGACAGCACCCGTCCGGGGTGCTCGACGCCGAGCCGCTGCGCGATGCCGCCGCCCATCGAGATCCCCACGATGTGCGCCGCGGCCAGGCCGTACGCGTCGAGCACGCCGAGCGCGTCGGTGATGAGGTCGGCCTGCGTGTACGGCGGCGCCCCGACGGGGAACGTCGTGGAGCGGCCGGTGTCGCGGGTGTCGTAGCGGATCACGTATCGGCCGGCTGCGGCGAGGCGGGCGGTGAAGTCGTCGTCCCACCAGTCCATGGACGCCTCCGCGCCCGAGATGAGCAGGATCGGGGGACCGGCCGGGTCGCCGAAGGCCTGGACGGCCAGGTCGACGCCGTTGACGTGCACCGTTTTCTCGGGTGTGGCCTGAGACGGCCGGCTGTCGGGCATGGTGGGCCTCCTGCGTCGGGCGGATCCATCACCACGAGGCTACTTCGAAAATCGTAGTTTCTGCTACTCTTTTCATAGTCAATTTGTGGTGAGGTGGCGATGACGGGGAAGCGGACCTACGGGCAGGCGTGCCCGATCGCCCACGCGCTCGACATGATCGGGGAGCGCTGGGCGCTGCTGGTGGTGCGCGAGTTGCGCCTCGGACCGCGTCGCTACGCCGACCTGCAGGCCGCCCTGCCGGGGATCGGCCCCAGCGTGCTCGCCCAGCGGCTGCGCGATCTGGAGGCGGTCGGCGTCCTGCGCCGGCGTACGCTGCCACCTCCCGCGGCCAGCAGGACGTACGAACTCACCGAATGGGGCGCCGAGCTGGAGCCGGTCTTCGCGGCGCTGCGCACTTGGGGCATGCGCTCCCCGGTCGTGCCGCTGAGCGGGGAGATCAGCGCGGACACCGTCCTGCTCGGCCTGCGCGCCTTCTTCGTGCCGCAGCCTGACGCGCCGTGGACCGCGACGTACCGGATCGCGCTGGAACGCGACGTCTACCGTGTCGAGGTCCGCGACGGTGAGCTGGTCGCCGTCGCGCGCGGCGAGGTCTCCGGCCCGGCGGACGTCCGCCTGGACAGCGACCACCTCACGCTGCAGTCGGTTCTGAGCCACGAACGCCCGCTGGCCGCGGCGCTCGAGGACGGCGGGCTCACGGTGACCGGCGACCTCGAGGCGGTCAGACGACTGATCGGCGCGGTCCCGCCACGCTGAAACAACCCGCGCCGGCCACTCAGGCCGGCCGTCCTCATGGCCTCGGCGGGAGGGGGAAGCGGAGGGCGGCGGCCGCGGTGTGGTTCTTGAGCCGGGTGTCGGCGGTGACGTGCTCGACGGAGCCGCCTTCGTCGATGACCGTTTCCGCCAGATCTTCGAGGACGTCGGGAGACCGCCGCGTGGGACCGCCGCAGAGCGGGCAGGTCTCGCCGGAGCGGGCCAGCCAGCCGGATTTCTCGCAGACCACCCCGGGCACCTCGGCGCCGTCCTGAACGAGCAGGTAGTCGACCGCGGCGACGGTGCCGCCCCACAGGCAGTCGTCGATCGTGATCGCGGCGTTGCCGCCCGTGGCGGCCCTCTCGAACACCTCCTGCACCCGGCGGATCTCGTCCTCACGCTCGTAGTCGGCGAGGATGCGCTCGGCGTTCTCACGGATGTCCTCGACCGTCGCCTTGCTCACGTCGACGGTGAAGACCGCCGCGACCTTCGAGCGCAGGTGATGCGGCAGGAAGTCCAGGAAGACGGTGACGTCGTCGCTCTGGCCGCCGACGATCAGCAGGTCGTAGCTCTCGGTGCGGAACAGCTCGTCCAGCAGGTTCACGGTCTGGCGGTAGTGGCGTTTGGCGAGGTCGTCGGCCTTGTTGCGGACCCGGTACTCGGCGTAGCCTGCCCAGCCGGCGTAGTCCGGCTTGCGCAGCACGCGCCCGCGCACCTTGCCGATCTCGTGGATCTCCTCCTGGTACAGCTCCCACGCGCGGGCGGCCTCCCTGTCGATGATCAGGACGCAGCAGCGGTGGTACTCGTCGAGGACCGCGAGCATGGGACGGACGTACGGGGTCTGGTCCACCACGACCCGGTCACGCACCTTGCGCGGCAGGGGCACGGTCTCGAGCAGTCCCGCGTCGCTGCAGGCGAACACCGCGACGGAGCCGGTCGTGCCCTGCCCGAGCGCTGAGATGTCCATGATGCGCTCCATGTCCTGCCGGAGCGAGAGGCGAGCCCGCCGATCGAGCGTCTGGTCGTCGGCGAGCGGGCGGACCTGGGCGATGAGGCTGTTCAACCGGGTACGGACGATGTCGGAGCCGTCAAGGCCCACGGTCACGTACAGCGAGAGAACCGGCAGGCCGCCGCTGTCGAAGCGGATGAGACGGTCGACGGTGTCCTTGGTGATCATGCGATGTCCTCGTCATGGCGTTCGGATGCTGGAATCTCATTGCGCGGTCGCGGACGGCCCGCCGCGGATCAGGTCGTCCTCCGCCGACTCGATCACCTGCTGCAGGCGCAGGCCGTGCCGGACGTCCGTGGGAGGCGGCGTGCCGCGCTCGACGCACGCGGCGAAGCTTCCGTACATGGCCTCGTACGCCTCGCTGTCCGTCGCGGCCACGCCGTCGACGGAGGCGGTGCCGCCGGGCCCGTAGATCTCGATGTCGGCGCGCGGCCGGTCGACCGCTGCCTTGCCGTACAGGGATGCCTGGCTGAACCGCCCGCCCTGGTGCTCCATCAGCACGCCGAGCCAGCCGGACGGGTCGCCCTGCGCGCGCACGCCGACCACCTTCCCCAGCGCGGCGTCGAGCAGATCGACGAGGTCAGGGCCGAGTTCGCGCAGGACGCTGCGTCCGAGCCGCCACGGGCTCGCCGGTGACCCGCCGGCCTGCGTCCTCGAGACGGCACGGCCGCTGCCGCCCACCGGCCGGGTCCGCCCGGCCGCCGCCAGGAAGCGCTGGATCGCGGGCGCGTGGCGCCAGGGCAGCGCGAGCTGCGAGACGACCCCGGCCCGATCGACCGCCATGACCAGCTGCTCAGCGCCGGCGATGTCCGCGGCGACCGGCTTCTCCAGGAGCAGCGCCTTGCCCGCCTCCGCGGCGTGGGCGGCGAACTCGACCTGGACGGCGGGCGGCACCGCGAGGGCGACGGCTTCGCAGCTGTCCAGCAGGTCGTGGAAGCTGTCGAACGCCCGCACCCGGTGCCGGTCGGCCAGTTCGATCCGGGGGAGCGGGGACGGCGACCAGACCCCGGCGAACTCCACCCCTGCGCACGCGGCGAGCGCGGGCGCGTGCACTTCCGCAGCGCGTTGGCCTGCCCCGACCAGGCCTATCCGTATGCGCATGGAAGCCAATCTAGGTTCCGTCGAGTAACAGGCATGGCGAAGCCGGACAACGTACCCCACAAGATGTGGCCGAGGCGCGAAGCTGATCCAGAGCCGGACTGATTCCGCTGATGACTCAACCGTGAACCGTCCCCGATGGGTTGTAGCTGATGTGAGAGGCTTTCAGGAGTTCGTGGCCGCCCGCGGCCCGTCGTTGTCGCGGACCGCCTTTCTGCTCACCGGCGACCATCACGCCGCGGCCGACCTGCTCCAGGACACCCTGGTGAAGGCGGCGGCCCGCTGGCGCAGGATCGCCGAGAGCGGCAATCCCGAGGCCTACATCCGCACGATCATGCTGAACCAGCTCAGGAGCTGGCGGCGACCGCGCAGGCTCGCCTTCTTCTCCACCTCCGAGGTGCCGGAGACCGTCCAGCCCGACCCGTCGGGCGGCACCGACAGCAAGGTCATGCTGGCGCGCGCGCTGGCCAGGCTGGGAGCGAAGCAACGTGCGGTTCTCTACCTGCGCTTCTATGAGGACCTGTCGGAGGCGGAGATCGCCAGGCAGCTCGGCTGCTCCGTGGGCACGGTCAAGCGCCACACCCACGACGCGCTCAAGCGGCTGCGGCAACTCGCGCCCGAACTGCTGGAGGTCGGACATGAGTGACGAGGCCTTGCGGGCCGCCTACCGCACGCTGGAGCAGGAGGCGGGTGACTACGCCGACTCGGCCAGGGCCCTGGCCGTCATGAGGCGGCGGCGGGCGGCCGTCGCGGTGGCGGCGGTGGCGGCCGTCCTCGCCGTCGTGGGCGGCCTGTGGTTCGTCCGGCCGGCCTCCCCGGAGGTGTCCGTGGCCGCGCAGCCGTCCGGCGTGGGGCGGAGCATCCACACCGCGTGCATGTACGGGTGCCCGACGTACCTGACGCTCACCGACGGACGGCAGGTCCTGCTGGGCGAGCAGACCGCGCCACCGCCGGGCAACCTCACCCTGTCGCCCGACGGCCGCTGGCTGGGCATGCCCACTCCGAGCGGCTTCCAGCTCAAGGACCTGAGCGGAAGCACGGTCTACCACGGCCCTCAGGCGGGTCAGGGGGAGGCCGTCACCCCGTGGGCGTGGTCGGCCGACTCCCGCACGCTCCTGCTGGCCGGCCACGCCAGCGGCAAGGTCGGCGCCTACTTCCTGTTCGACCTGACCACCGGCCGGGTCACCCGGCCCGAGGTGCCCAGCGGCTTCGAGCCCGTCGGGCTGGCGCGGGGCGAGCTGGTGCTCTTCGCCGAGAGCCAGTACGGCAAGCGCGCCACGCGCGTGGAGCTCACGGTGGGCGGCCGGCCGGTCACGCTGGACGCCGGCGACGCCGAGCTGGTCACCGAGGACGGCGGGCCCACGATCGAGGTGTACGGGGACCGGATCTACGCCCTCGCGTTCCCGTCCAACACGATGATCGAGTTCGGCCTGGACGGCAAGGAGCTGACGCGGTACCGGCTCGCCGGCCAACCGCTCGGCCCGAGCGAGGACGGCTACGTCGTCTCCACCGCCGGCAAGGTGTCGGCTGGCGGAAAGGAGCTCTTCGAGCTGCCGCCGGACTCGCTGATCGTGGTCCCCGGCATGGCCCGGCCCTGACACCGGCAAACCGCCCCCGCCCGCCCGATCTGCTCGGCCCGCCCGATCTGCTCGGCCCGCCCGGCTCCGGCCCGCTCGGCCTGCCCTGTGCGCGCCTGCCCGGCCCGCTCGGCCCGCCCGGCTCGCTCGCTCCGCCTGGACTCGCCGCAGGTCCGGGGCGCCGTAGCCGTTCCGGTCGAGATCGCCCGCCATGCGGTGATCTTTCTGACCCGGATGTACGTGACTATGGTGATCTGGATTTGTTGGAGGGGAAAGGCGAGCACATGGCGACGGGCGGGTCCGAGGAGTCTCTGGGGAGCCAGTACGTCCTGCTGGACGAGATCGGCGCCGGCGGGATGGGGACGGTCTGGCGGGCGCGCAGCCGCGACACCGGGCAGATCGTGGCGGTCAAGCTGCTGCGCGACGGTCACGCCGCCGACCAGGACCTGGTCCTGCGCTTCGTCCAGGAGCGCAACGTGATGCGGGCGCTGCGCCACCCCCACATCGTCCCGGTGCGCGACTTCGTCATCGAGGGTGAACGGCTGGCGCTCGTCATGGACCTCGTCGAGGGCGGGGACCTGCGCTCCATGCTCCAGCGGTCGGGCACGCTGCCCCAGTCGGCGGCGGCCGAGCTGATGGCGCAGGTCGCCGACGCGCTGGCGGCCGCCCACGCCCTCGACGTCGTGCACCGTGACGTCAAGCCGGGGAACGTGCTGATCGACGGCGCCAGCGGGCAGGCGCGGCTGACGGACTTCGGCGTGGCGCGCATCGTCCACGGCCCCGGGCTGACCCAGACGACGTCGGTCATCGGCACGCCCACCTACCTCGCGCCGGAGGTGGCCGACGGCGGCACCCCCACACCCGCGGTGGACGTCTACGCCGTCGGGCTGATCCTCTACGAGCTGGTCGCCGGACGCCCGCCGTTCGTCGGCGAGCATCCGATGGCGCTGCTCAAGCAGCACGCGAGCGCGACCCCGCGGCGGTTGCCGGGGATGTCGGACGCCGTGTGGGCCATCGTCTCGGCCTGCGTGGCGAAGGACCCCGCCGTGCGGCCGCCGGCGGCGGAGGTGGCCAGGGCGCTGCGGTCGGCGGTGCCCGCCCTGGCGGGACTGCCCGCCCTGCCCGCCGTCGCCAGGCAGGAGCCGCCGTCCGTCACCTCCGAACCCCTCCCCGCCCCGAACCTCCACCCCGGAATGCCGGCGACACCGGGAGTGCCGGGCTCTCCAGGAGCGCTCGGTTCTCCGGGGATGCCGGGCTTCCCAGCATCCCCGGGCACTCCGGGGGCGCCGGGCTTTCCCGCATCCCTGGGCACTCCGGGTGTGCCGGGTTTCCCCGCATCGCCGGGCTCTCCGGGGGCGCCGGGCTCGCCAGGAGCCTCGGGTTCGCCAGGAGCGCCGGGCGCTTCGGTTCCGGGTGGCTTGCCGGGAGGGCCGGGTTCGGGGGGTGCGGGGTCGCGGCCCGGCGCCGTCGAGGACGGAACTCTGGCCTCCGCCCGGCGCAGGCCGCCCCGGCGGCGGCTGGCGGTGGTCGCGGCCGTCGCCGCTGCCCTGGTGGTGAGCGGGACGGCGCTCACCTTCGTGGCGCCGTGGCGATCGCCGGGCGCGACGGCGGCGGCCCAGGCCGGGGACACCGCGAAGAAGCCGGTCGTCACCCCCGAGGTGGCCGCCCCGGTCACCACCCCGCCCTCGCCGGGAGTGACCACGCCGGAGGCGAAGCCGGGGAAGTCGCAACAGGAGCAGGAACAGGACGAACAGCACGACCGGCAGCCGCGTGAGCGTACCGAGCAGACGGCGGAACGCGAGCAGCGGGTGACCGCGGAGAAGAAGCAGCCCGCCAAGGAGCCGGAGCCGGATCCCGAGCCTGAGCCGGATCCCAAGCCGGATCCCAAGGACACGACGCTCGTGAGCGGCGACCCGGGGGACGGCCCGTCGGCTCCGTCGAAGCAGTACGACTGGCAGTGCCGCCCCTGGATCTCGGCCGGGCCGGGCACGAACGTGGAGATGTCACCGTGCATCGCCGTGGCAGGCGACAGCATTCGGCTCAAGGGCCGGATCCGGGGTTCCTCCTCGGTCGTCTCCGACATCCACGTCCAGCTGTACGACAGCGTCGCCGAGCGCGTCGTCTCGCGGCATTTCGTCTGCCCGAGCCGTTCCGTGCCCGCGGGCGGCGGCGTCGTGGCATGTGTCACGACCATGAGCGGAGTGCCGCGGACCGGGGCCACGATCAACGTCCGGGAGCGGTGGCGGCCCGCGGGAACAGGTGTCTGGAGCGGCGGCCGCGAGAGTCCCGAGATCACCTGGTAGCCGCCTGGGCGGGCTGCCGTGCCTCGCGCAGCTCGGCCTGATGCTCGGCGGCGCGGCTGGTCGGGTAGAGGGCCGGCAGCGAGGCCGGGTTCGGGCGGCCGTCACCGGCTGAAGCCAGGCGAAATCACCCATCAGTTCTTCGGTGAAACAATGGAAGGGCAGGTCAGCGGCACCACGGGAGGACCACGTGCGCGAGATCGAGATGGCGGTGACGGCCGACGACGGGGTGGCCATCTCAGGCACGCTGGCCGTTCCGGATGGCGACGGGCCGCATCCCGCCATGGTGCTCACCTGGCCCATGGGGCTGGACAGGGAGGCCGACAGGGGCGGCAACCGGCTCGGCCTCGGCCGGCCCATGGCCGAGGCGCTGGCCGCGAAAGGGGTCATCTCCTACCGGTTCGACCCGCGCGGCACCGGCCGGACCCCGGGCGGGGGGCGTACGGTCCCGCTCGCCCGCTACCGCCAGGACGCCGCCACGGTCCTGCGGGCGGTGGCGGACCTGCCGGGGGTGAGCACGGTGGGCGCGATCGGCTACAGCGAGGGCGCGCAGCAGGCCGCCTGGCTGGCGGCCCACGCGGGGGCCGCTTCCGCCGTCCTGCTCGGCTGCACCGCCCAGACAGGGGAGGAGGTCTACCTGTGGGGCGCGGCGCGCTGGGGCAAGGACGACCTGCCGCGGCCGATCAGGCTGGCCCTGCGGCTGTTCGGCCGTACGCCGGAGGACCAGGCGCGGCGGCTGTTCGCCAGGGTCAAGTCGGGCGCGCCGCGGATCTACGGCGTCCCCGTGTCGCGGGCCTTCCGCGAGTGGCTCGTCCACGACCCGAAGAAGGATCTCGCGGCGATCCACGTGCCGGTGCTGGCGATCATCGGGGACAAGGACCTCCACGTCGACGTGGACGACCTCGACGTGATCGACGACCTGGTCCCGGGGCCGGTGGAGACGCGCCGCTTCCCCGACCTCACGCATCTCCTGCGCCGCGATCCCGGCCCGGCCTCCCGCAGCACCTACCGCGAGCAGTACGCCCGCCCGGTGGATCCGGAGCTGCTGGAGGAGGTGGCGGCCTTCGTCAGCTCAGCGGGTCGCGCAGGCGGCGCGGGAGACGCTCCCCGGTGTCCATGATCTCGTCGGCTTGAAGACGGCCTCGGCCGGCGGTGGCCTGGCGCCCCGTATCCCCTGAACCCGGGTGGCGGCGGCACCGGGGACTCCGGTGCCGCCGCCGTACCCGGTCAGGTGGTGGTCAGTGCCACCGTCGGCGACAGGCGGGCCGCGCGCATGGCCGGGTAGAGCCCCGCGACGGTGCCGATGACGAGCGTGGCGGCCACCGCGCCGCCGATCGCCCACGGGGGCACGACCGGCGGCCAGTCCCGCGACATCGCGTACCCGACCGTCGCCAGCGCCCCCAGGACCGCACCCGCCACCCCGCCGAGCGCCGACAGCAGCAGCGACTCCGACAGGAACTGGACGCGGATCTGCCCTCTCGTCGCCCCCAGCGAGCGGCGCAGGCCGATCTCGCGGCGGCGTTCGAGGACGGAGATGACCATGGTGTTGGCCACGCCGACCCCGCCCACCAGCAGCGCGACCGCGCCGAGGCCGAGCAGCAGGCTGGTGAAGGCGCCCGCGGCGGCGGCCCTGGCGGCTAGCGCGTCGGACGGGCGGCTGACGTCGACCTCGTTGGGGTTCTCCGGGTTGACCGTGCGCGGCAGCACGTCCCGCACGGCCTCGACCGCCTCCTCCGCCGACCGTTCGTAGATCGTCGTCGGGTGCCCGTCGAAGCCGAGATGTTCCTCGGCGACGGGGAAGCCGACGAGCGCCGACCGTTCGATCTCGGGGGCGAGCGGCGTGGGGCGGAGGATCCCGATCACCGTGAACCAGCGCCCGCCCATCCACACCCGCACGCCGGTGCGGGTGATGCCCAGCCGTTCGGCGGCCTTGGCGCCGAGGACGACGGCGGGCTGGCGGGAGGTGGCGTCGTTCAGCCAGGTGCCCTTCGCCACCGTGCCCTCCAGCGTCTCCAGCAGGGACGTGGTCGCCGCCTGGACGCTGATGCCGCCGGTCACCGCCTCGTCGATGTGGGAGGTCCGCCGTACGGTCGCCGGGGCCGACCCCGTCGCGGCGGCGGAGAAGACGGGGCCGATGCGGGAGACCATGTCGACCGCGGTGCGCGGCAGCTTGGCGGGCTCGCCGAAGACGGTGTTGCCCGCCGAGACGGTCAGCATGTTGGTGCCCAGCTTGTCGAGCTGGCGCAGCAGTTGCTCCCGCGAGGACGACGAGATGCCGATGACCGCGATCATCGTGGCGATCCCGATGGCGATCCCGAGCGCCGACAGGATCACCCTGGCCGGGCGGGCCCGCAGCCCCGACGCCCCGACCCTGAGGACGTCGCGGAGGCTCAGCCTGGCCGGTCTCATGGGAGCACCAGCCCGTCCCTGACCCGCACCTGCCGGGGACACCACTCGGCGATCTCGCTGTCGTGCGTGATGATCGCGATGGTCGTCCCCGCCTCGCTGAGCTCTTTGATGATCTTCAGGACCTCGGCTCCCGCCGCCGAGTCGAGGTTGCCCGTCGGCTCGTCGGCCAGCAGCAGGGGCGGGTCGCCCACGACGGCCCTGGCCACGGCGACGCGCTGCTGCTCGCCGCCCGACATCTGGTTCGGCTTGTGGCCGAGCCGGTGGCCGAGGCCCACCCGGTCCAGCGCCGCGGCCGCCCGCTCGCGCCGGACGCGCAGCGGGGTGCCGGTGTAGAGCATTCCGTCGGCCACGTTGTCCAGCGCGCTCACCCCCGGCGACAGGTGGAACTGCTGGAAGACGAAGCCGAGGTGCCGGGCGCGCAGCGCGGACAGCCGGCGGTCGCTCAGCCCCAGGACGTCGTGCCCGGCGATCCGCACGCTTCCCGCCGTCGGCCGGTCGAGGGTGCCGATGATCTGCAGCATCGTGGACTTGCCCGAGCCGGAAGGCCCGATGATCGCCAGCAGCTCGCCGGAGTCGACCGTCAGATCCACCCCGCGCAGCGCGTGGACGGTGCCGTTGTAGGTCTTGGTGACTCCGCGCAGCTCGATGATGCTCATTCGGCGGGCACCCCGACCTTCATCCCCTCGGCCAGCCCCGCGCCGGTGATCTCGACCATGCCGCTGCCGAACGCGCCGACCTCGACCGGCACGAGCCTGGTGCGGGCGCCCTCGACGACCTCGACGCCGAACCCGCCCTCGCGCAGCGCGAGCAGCGCCTCCACCGGTACGGCCAGCACGTCCTCGCGCCGCTCGCTGACCAGCTCGACCTCGACCGGCGCCTGGTCCAGCTTGGTGCGGGGGGCCTTGTCCAGGGTGATGTCGACATCGACGGTCGTGCTCTCCTTGACCGTCTTGGCGACCGTGCCGACCGAGGTGATCCGCCCGGCCGCCTTCTCGCCGCCCGGCAGCTCGACGGTGACCTTGGCCCCCTTCCTGGCCAGGGTCTGGTCGTCGGTGTCGAGGTCCACGTGGACCACCCTGTCCAGGCCGCTGACCGCCAGCACCTGCCGGCCGTGGGCGGCCCTGCCGCCGACCTCGCCCCGGACGCCGGTCACCCTGACGGCCGACGGCAGGAACACCACCTGGGCGGCGTCCACCCGTCCCGTCTCGGGCAGGCCCCTGTCCTCCTGCCACTCGACGACGGCCTGGTAGGTGGCGTAGGTGAACTCGTCGTCCACGGTGAAGCCGTCGTAGCCGAGCGCGGCGAGGTTGCGTTCGAGCTGCTCGACGTCCGGGCCGTCGCCGACGCCGAGCTGGAGGGTGCGGTAGAGGGGGAGCTTGCCGTACATGAGGACCGTGGGGCGGCGGTCGGTCCTGAACAGGGACCGGCCCCGCCTCACGACCGCGCCCTCGTCGGGGAGCCAGGTCAGCGTGCCCGCCGCGCCCGCGGCCACCTGGCGCTCGCCCTCGTAGGTGAGGGCGCCGTCGACCGTCTTGGTGTCGATCAGGTCCTGCCTGGTGATCGGCGCCGTGGCCGGTACGGCCGCCGCCGCGGGGGCCGCCGCGCCGGTGCCGCCGTCGGCCAGGACGGCCACCGCCGCGCCCGCCACCGCGACCGCGAGGAGGCAGGCACCGGCGAGGGCGACCCTTCTCACGAGCCGTTCCCCCTCAGCGCGCCGGGCGCGAACTCCTTGCAGGCCTCCTGGGCGACCTTCATCGCCTGCTCGCCGCCCTCGGCCCCGGTGATCCTCACCATGCCGTCGGCGCTCGGGTCCTCCATCTTGACGCCGTTCTCGCGCATGCACTGGGCGAACTTCAGCATCTGGTCGCGCTGGGCGGGGTCCATGGCCTTGCGCTCGCCCGCCGCCTGGTCGAGGTACTGCTTGCAGGCCTTCATCGCGGCCTCGGTCTTGGCCTGCTCGCCCTTCTTGGCCTGGATGCGCACGCCTCCGCTGCCGTCGGGATCGGGCATGTCGACGCCGTTCTCGCGCATGCACTGGGCGAACTTGAGCTGGGCGGTGTTCCTGTCCATGGTGGCCGAGGCGCTCGGCCTGGCGGCGGCGGTGGCGCTCTCGCCGACGCCGGCGACCTGCGCGGTGGTGGAGGGGGTCGAGCCGCACGCGGCGGCGAGCAGGAGTGGCAGCGCGGCCACGAGGAGGTGTCTTCTCATGCCGCACACTTCACTGAAGGGAGCGCTAAAGCCGGATAAGTGGCTTACTCACGGCTAACAGGCGGTGCTGCACGCTCGTCATCATGCGGGTGCTCATCGTGGAAGACGAGGAACAGCTGGCCGACGCCGTGGCGCGCGGGCTGCGGCTGCAGGCCATGGCCGTCGACGTGGCCTACGACGGCCAGGAGGCGCTCGAACGCGCCTCCCACACCGACTACGACGTCGTCGTCCTCGACAGGGACCTGCCCGAGGTGCACGGCGACGACGTCTGCGAGGAACTGGCCGGCAGGAGCAGGATCCTCATGCTCACGGCGGCCGGACAGGTGCGCGACAAGGTCGAAGGGCTGACCCTCGGCGCGGACGACTACCTGGTCAAGCCGTTCGCCTTCGCCGAGCTGGTGGCCAGGATCAGGACCCTGGCCCGCCGCAGCTCGCCCGCCGCGCCGCCGGTGCTGGAGCGGGCCGGGATCAGGCTCGACCCCGCCCGCCGTACGGTGACCAGGGACGGGCGGCCCGTGTCGCTCAGCCGCAAGGAGTTCGACCTGCTGTGGGAGCTGATGCGCGCCGAAGGCGCGCTGGTGACCTCGGCGGAGCTGCGCCGCAGGGTGTGGGACGAGTACGCGGGCACCGACACCGCTGTCCTGCGCGTCACCATGACCGCGCTGCGCAGGAAGCTCGGCGGTCCCGCCCTCGTCGGGAACGTGCCGGGCAAGGGGTACCGGCTGTGAGGCTCGGGCTGCGCGCCAGGCTCACCGTCCTGTACGGCGTGCTGTTCTTCGTGGCCGGATCGCTGCTGCTCTGGTTCACCTACCTGCTGACGTCCAGCGCGTTGAGCAAGCAGTTCGTCCTGGCGTTCGCCAAGGTCGGCCCGGGCGCGGCGCTGCCGTCCAAGGAGCAGCTGCAGACCACGATGAAGCGCGAGGTGGGCGTACGCGCCGCCGAGGTGCTGGACGAGATGCTGCGCTACTCGCTCATGATCATGATTCTCATCGGGATCATCGCGGTGATCCTCGCCTACCTGGTGGCCGACCGCGCGCTGCGGCCGATCGACCGGGTGACCGAGACCGCGCAGCGCCTGTCGGAGAGCACCCTGCACGAGCGCATCGGCCTGGACGGACCCGACGACGAGGTCAAGCGCCTGGCCGACACCTTCGACGCGATGCTCGACCGGCTGCACAGGGCGTTCGACGCCCAGCGCAGGTTCATCTCCAACGCCTCCCACGAGCTGCGCACGCCCCTGGCGATCAACCGCACGGTCCTGGAGGTGTCGCTGGAGGAGCCGGAGGCCTCCGCCGACCTGAAGGCGCTGGCACGGGCGTTGCTGGGCACCAACGCCCGCTACGAGCGGCTGATCGAGGGCCTGCTGCTGCTGGCCCAGTCGGAGCAGGAGCTCACCGCGCGCCGCCCGGTCGAGCTGCGCCACATCGTCCGCACCGTGCTGGAGCAGGTCGACCTGCAGCCGCGCAGGCGCCGGGTCACGATCCACCAGGACCTGTCGGACGCCGAGGTCGAGGCCGATCCGCTGTTCCTGGAGCGCTGCCTGTTCAACCTCGTGGAGAACGCGATCAAGTACAACGTGCGCGACGGCCAGGTCTGGATCAGGGTGTCGGCCGACGGGCTCGTCACGGTGGAGAACACCGGGCCCGTGGTCGCGCCGTACGACGTGGACGGCCTGTTCGAGCCGTTCCGGCGGCTGGCGGGGGAGCGCGTGCGCTCCGACAGGGGCGCCGGGCTCGGGCTGTCGATCGTGCGGGCCATCGTCGACGCGCACGGCGGCACCATCACCGCGCTGCCCAGGCCGGACGGCGGCCTGGCCGTCACCGTGAGCCTGCCCAGGCCGGCGACGGCGAGCGTCGCGGGCCCGGGCAGGCCTGTGAGGGGGACCGGGGGTCTGCGGGAGGTCAGCAGGTGAAGTGGACCCCGGAGAAGCCGCGCCGCCACTGGGTGACCTCGGGCGCGACCGTCGCGGGATCCACGGACGGGTCGAGGCTGCGGGCCACGAACGCGGCCAGCACGGGCATGTCCTCCTCCGTCATGCCCAGCCGCGCCACCTCGGGCGTGCCCAGGCGCAGCCCGTTGACGTCGCCCTCGACCGGGGCGGCCGGCAGGCCGATGCCGCAGGCCAGCAGGTTGGCTCGGCGCATGCGGCGGGCCGCGGCCTGGCCGCCCCGGGGAGCGACGAGCGCGAACTGGTGGGAGTTGGTGCCGCCGCCGAAGACGGGCAGGCCGAGCTCCTGCAGGCTGGTCGCCAGCTGGTGGGCGGTGCTCACCATCATCTCCGCGTAGGCCTTGCCCGCCACCTTCCAGTCCAGCAGCGCGACGGCCAGCGCCGCCGTACGGCCCGCGTCGAAGTTGGCGGTGAGCCCCGGATAGGCGATCGCGTCGAGGCGTTCGGCCAGCGCGGCCGAGTCGGTGACGACCAGGCCGCCGGCCGGGCCGCCCAGGCTCTTGTAGGTGCTCATCGTCATGAGGTGCGCGCCCTGGGCCAGCGGGTTCGGCCAGACGCCGCCGGCGATCATCCCGCACACGTGGGCCGCGTCGAACAGCAGCAGGGCCCCCACCTCGTCGGCGATCTCACGGACGGCGGACACCGGGTGGGGGAAGGGGTTGAGGCTGCCGCCGAGGGTGATCAGTCTGGGCCTGACCCGTACGGCGAGCTCGCGCAGCGCGGCGACGTCGACGGTGTAGCCGTCGGCCGCGACGGGGGCGTCGACGGTGGTCAGGCCGTACAGGCCGGCCGCGCCCGCCGCGTGGTGGGTGACGTGTCCGCCGATGGCGGGCGGCGGGGCGATGATCGTGTCGCCCGGCTTGCAGGTGGCCATGAACGCGTAGAGGTTGGCCAGCGCGCCCGAGCCCACGCGGACCTCGGCGTAGCGGGCCGAGAACACCTCGGCGGCCAGCTCGGCGGCGATGATCTCGATCTGCTCGATGGCCTCGAGGCCGGTCTCGTACTTCTCACCCGGGTAGCCGAGGGAGGGCCTGGAGCCGAGCCCGGCCGACAGCAGCGCCTCGGCGCGCGGGTTCATGACGTTGGTCGCGGGGTTGAGGTTGACGCACTCCACGTCGTGGATCTCGTGGCTGCGGGTGGTGAGCCGCTCGATCTCGGCCAGCGTGGCCGAGGCGGGCTGCGAGGAGACGGCGGCCGCGCCGTGCTGAACGAGATCGTCGGCGGCGGCGGGAACCCAGGAGCGAGGGGCGAGCATGGGGCCAGGGTAAGCAGCACGTCGCGGCGGGCACATGGTGTGGATGAAGGGACCCGCTCCTACACTTGTCGGAATGCAGGCATGGCTCGACGCGCTCGCCGCGGCCATCGAGCGGAGCGTCACCGTCGACGACCCCGACGGCCGGCTGATCGCCTACAGCTCGCGGCACGCCGACGCCGATCCGGTGCGGGTCGCCGCGATCCTCTCCCGGCAGGTCGCGCCCGAGATCAGCCGCTGGCAGGACCTGCACGGCATCGCCGCGGCCACGGCACCCGTCCGGGTGCCGGCCAACGAGGAGCTCGGCATGGGGGCCAGGGTCTGCGTGCCCATCAGGGACGGCGGGCGCGCGCTCGGCTACCTGTGGCTGCTCGACCCCGACCAGACGCTGGACGGCAAGGCGCTCGCGCTGGCCGAGGAGACCGCCCGCGAGCTGGCGGCCGCCTGGCACGAGGACCCCGACGCGATGGTCCGCCGCCTGCTGACCACGGGGCAGGGCTGGAACCGGACGACCCCCAGACTCATCCAGGTGTGCGTCGTGCTTCCCGGCTCCGGCCGGCCGGAACGCCATGCCATCGGCGGCTTGCGGACCGACACCCACGCCGCCTACCTGCTCCGCCAGCCCGCCGACGCCATGCCGGACGAGGACGGCGTCACCCGCGGCTACAGCGAGGCGATGGCGCCCGAGGCGGCTCCTGAGGCCTACCGCCAGGCGCTGACCGCCGCCCACCTGGCCGCCGCCGACCCCGCGCTGCCGCGCCAGGTGTCGTGGGCGGGGCTGGGGCCGTACCTGACGCTGCTCGGCGCGGCGGACGATCCGCTGGCCGGGCTGGACGGCGAGCAGGCGCACACCCTGGAGACCTACCTGGACCTCGGCGGCAACGCCCAGCGCGCCGCAGCGGCGCTGCACCTGCACCGGACGACCCTGTACTACCGGCTCGGCCGCATCGCCGAGGCGCTGGGCGCCGACCTCGACGACGGCATGACCAGGCTCCACCTGCACCTGGCGCTGAAGAAACGAAGGCTCGACTCGGGTCTTCCCGGCTGAGCCCCCTGCTCCAGCTCCCCGGCGGCGGCCGGGGAGCTGGAGCCCGTTCATTCGGCGGTGAGCCGTTCGGCCTCCTCGTGCAGCGCGGCGACCAGCAGGAGCTCGATCGCGAGCTCGGCCAGGTCGGGCGCCGCGAGGCCCTCGAGTACGTGCATGGTGGGCCTCCCTGATCAGGGGACGCCCCAGCAGTCACAGTGGTTTACCGGACGGGTTACCCGGACGGGTTACCCGGACGGGATACCCGGACGGTTACCTGGGCCGGTTATCTGAACCTCTCCCAGGCCGACTGGCGGGTCATGTTCAGGGACGCGCCGATGCGTTCCCAGCTCACGTCGCGGGTGCGGAGGTGGCGCACCCAGTCGTGCAGGTTGTCGTCGATCTGCACCTGGACCGCCGCGATCTTGGGAAGGTGGTCGAGGATCTGCTCGACGGACATCTCCTCCCACATGGGCAGGCGCGGCTCCGACGGCGCGCTGAGGCGCTCTGTCTCGAGGATCTCGTTGCAGAGGGCGACGCACTGGTCGCAGATGTGCACTCCCGGGCCCGCGATGAGCTTGCCGACGTCCGCGCTCTTCTTGTGGCAGAACGAGCAGCGGAGCTTGTCCTTCCAGCTGTCAGGCATGGCCTGACAGTAATCCCGTCAGGCGACACCTGACAAGCCCTCCTGCACGGCTTCTCTGGTCTCCTTGACCTGGGACATGATGATGGCGTTGCGCTCCTCGCCGATCTTGCGGCAAATGGTGGTGTAGGCCTGCAGGATCTTGCGGTAGGCGGCGCGCGCCTCCTCGAGTTGGGAGCTGAGCGCGAGCACTCTGATGGGGTCGCCGTAGAGCTCGGCCTCGGCGAGCATGGCGCGCGCCTCGTTCACGATCTGCTCCGCCCGCTGACGCGTACGGCGCAGCAGTGCCGAGCACTCGTAGAGCTCGGCGAGCCGTGCGGAGGAGACGATGCGCTCGGCGGAGCGCACGGCTGGATCCTCGGTCGTCTCACGGCTGAGTTCCGTTCCCATTTCCGCCACCTCTCAGATCAAGGTTGCCTGAGTGTAGACGCGTCATTCCCGTCTTGGGATCACCCAGGTGGGCAGGGGGTAGGGCACTGTTCCCTGCAGGGATGAATCTCTACGCCGCAGGGGAATTCAGCGCCCCCGCCGAGCCGCAATTCACCCTGCTTAATCAGCAAATTTGCATCGCCGGGTGATATGTCGGTTGTCCCGAAAGTAAAGCCGTCAACACGCCGGATTGCCCGCGCGAACCCGCAGTCTCGTCACATACTGAATTCAAGGGCTAGCGGAACGTGACGGCTGAGGGGCGCGGCTGTGGCTGAACGACCGACCGGATGCGAAGAGGGCGGCGTGGACGTCAGCGTCATCATCCCCGTCCGCGACTGCCGTGACTATCTCGATCGCAGCCTGACCTCCGCACTGGTCCAGCGGGTGAAGAAGGAGATCGTCGTCGTCGACGACGGCTCCACCGACGGCAGCGCCGAACTGCTCGAGCTCTACTCCCACTACCACCGCGGCGTGGTCAGGGTCGTGCGCAAGGAGCACCCGATCGGCGCGGGCGGCCCCCGCAACACCGGGCTGGAGCACGCTCGGGGCCGCTACGTGTTCTTCTGCGACGCCGACGACTACCTCGGTCCCGAGGCGCTCGAGCGCATGGTCGCCATGGCCGACAAGAACGCCGCCGACATCGTGCTCGGCAAGATCGTCGGGCACGGCCGCCGCGCGCCGGTCTCGATGTTCCTGCACAGCACCGACCGGGTCGACCTGGGCGACAGCGCCGTCTACAACAGCCTGAGCTGCTTCAAGCTCTACCGCAGGGAGATGCTCGACCGGCACGGCATCAGGTTCGCCGAGGGGCAGCTGATCGGCGAGGACATCGTCTTCAGCGTCCACGCCTACTGCCACGCCGAGATCATCTCTGTCGTGGCCGACTACGACTGCTACCACCTGGTCGCCAGGCCCGACGGCAGCAGCATCATGCAGCAGCCGGCCAGTCGCGACCCGCTCGGCTGGCTGGCCATGATCGGCAAGCCCATCGAGCTGATGACCGCGCACATCGGGCCGGGGCCGCTGCGCGACCACCTGCTCCGCCGCCACTTCAGGCTCGACATCTTCGCCCAGCTCGGCGCCCCCTTCCTGGCTGCCGACGACATGCGGCGCAAGGAGATCGCCCACGAGGTGGCCGTCCTGTGCGACCGGTGGCTGACGCCGGGCGTCACCGACCGGCTCACCACGACCGACCGCCAGCGCCTGGCGGCGCTCGACGACATCGACAGGCTCGTACGGCTGGCCGGCATCGAGGCCGCCGTCGTGTGCCGCCGCCTGACCGGGCTGCGTTGGGAGAGCGACAGGCTGGTCGTGGAGGGCGAGGCGGCGCTCGACGGCCAGCACGCCGCCGGCGGTGTCGCGCTCGTCCTGCGCTCCCGGCAGGAGCAGGGCGGAGAGCTGGTCCTGCCGGCCGACCCCGTGGGCGACGGCGGCTTCATCGCGAGCGTCGACCCCGGCGAGCTGTCGTCCGGCGTGTGGGACTTCTACGTCGCCGTCGAGTGCGAGGGCGTCATCCGCCTGGGCAGGCTGGGCGCCGACCGCGACGGCGGCATCACCAGGCCGGCTCCCCGCCTGGTGGGCAGCGCGGTGGCGCTGCCGTACTTCACCAGGACCAACGGCAACCTCAGCGTCGACGTCGGCGGGCACGTGCTCACCGTGCCGGGCAGCGCGCGGCTCACCCGCACCCGGTGGATCCTGGGGCACCGCCTCCTCCTCGACGGGGAGATCACCGTGGGCGGCGGCGGGATCCCCGAGGCGGGCGCGGTCAAGCAACTGGTCTGGAGGGAGCGCCACAGCGGCAGGGAGCGCGTCGAGCCGGTGGTGGCGCTGCCCGGCGGCGTGTTCGTGGCCAAGCCCGCGATCGGCAGGTTCGCCCCCGGCACCTGGGACGCCTACCTGGAGCTGGAGCTGGGCGGGCCGCCCGCGCGGTTCAGGATCGAGGTCGACGCCGGCACGGTGGCCGAGCCGCGCAGCTGGTGGCGGGGCCCCGTGCGCAGCAGCGTCCGGCCGTACGCGACGGCGGGCAAGGGCAGGCTGAGCACGGTCGTCCGTAAGATCACGCCTCGGGCGCTCGTGCGAAGGCTGATCCGCCGCGGGTAATTGCTAGACATGTGCAACTGCAAAGCCTTGACTTAAAGTAGGGGAGTTTCGTCCGCTTACTGGAGGCTTGGTCGTGCACGTACCCGATGGCTTCTTCAATGCCGCTACATCCGTCTCGGCAGGCGTCGTCGCGGCCGCCGGGGTGGCGGTCTGCCTGCGCGGCGCCCGGCGGGAGCTCGACGACCGCACCGCGCCCATGGCGGGGCTGGTCGCCGCCTTCATCTTCGCCGTCCAGATGCTCAACTTCCCCGTCGCCGCCGGCACCAGCGGCCACCTGCTGGGCGGGGCGCTGGCCGCGATACTCGTCGGACCCTACACCGGCGTGTTGTGCATGGCCGTGGTGCTGCTCGTCCAATGCGTCTTCTTCGCCGACGGCGGCCTGACCGCGCTCGGCATCAACATCGTGATCATGGGCGTGGTCACCGTACTGGTCGGGTGGGGTCTGTTCCGCCTGGTCACCAGGGCGGCGAAGGGCAAGGCGGCGGTCGGCGCGGCCGCCTTCCTCGCCGCTCTGGTCTCGGTGCCCGCCTCCGCGCTGGCCTTCTCGCTGCTGTTCGCGGTCGGCGGCACCGCCCCGATCGACGCCGCCGCCGTCGCCGGGGCCATGGGTGGCGTCCACGTGCTCATCGGCATCGGTGAGGCCCTCATCACCACCGCGACCGTCGGCGCGGTGCTGGCCGTACGGCCCGACCTGGTCTACGGCGCCCGCGGCCTGGCCGCCCCGCTCGTCCTGAAGGGCGCCGACGGCACGACCTCGCCCGTCGGCGCGGCCCCCGCGGCCAAGCCCGCCACCGGCGGCAGGCCGTTCCTGCTCGGCGGCGTCGGCCTGACGCTCGTGCTGGCCGGCGTGGTCTCCTTCTTCGCCTCCGCCGACCCCGACGGCCTGGAGGCGGTCGCCGAGAACAAGGGCTTCCTCGACCAGGCCACCGACCACCTGTTCGGCTCGTGGGCCCTGGCCGACTACGGCGACGTCGGCGGCGTGCCCGTCGGCGTCGCGGGGGTCGTCGGCGTCGGCATCACGCTGCTCGTCGCCGGCGCCGTCGCCTTCGCGGCCCGCCGCCGCGCGGGAGCCGGGGTCTAGAGATGGGCGCGGGGCACCACCACCAGCTCTACCGGCCCGGCGACTCGCCCGTCCACCGGCTGCCGCCGCAGTGCAAGCTGGTGGCGATGCTGGCCTTCGCGGGCGTCGTCGTGGCCACGCCGCGCGAGGCCTTCTGGGCCTTCGGCTGCTACGCGCTGCTGCTGGCGCTCACGGCGGGCGTCGCGCGGGTGCCCGCCGCCCACGTGGTCAGGCGGATGGCGATCGAGATCCCGTTCGTGCTGTTCGCGCTGGCGATCCCGATCATCGGGATGGGGGAGCGGACCGAGGTCCTCGGGCTCTCGCTCAGCGTGCCGGGACTGTGGGCGGCGTGGAACATCCTGGCCAAGGCCTCCCTCGGCGTCGTCGCCTCCATCCTGCTGGCCGCCACCACCGAACCGCGGATGATCCTGCTCGGCGCCCAGCGGCTGCGGCTGCCGTCGTTGCTGGTGCAGATCGCGATGTTCATGCTGCGGTACATGGACGTGATCGTGGACGAGATGCGGCGGATGCGGGTGGCGCGGGAGGCCAGGGGCTTCGAGGCGCGCAACCTCACCCAGATCCCGGTGATCGCCAGGTCGGCCGGCGCGCTGTTCATCCGCTCCTACGAGCGGGGGGAGCGGGTGCACCTGGCTATGCTCAGCCGGGGGTACAGCGGCTCGCTGCCGCTCATCCACGATGTCTCCGGATCGGGGCGGCAGTGGGGGACCGCGCTGGCCCTGCCCGTCACGGCGCTGGCCGTCCTTGGAGTGTCACTGTGGTGAAGTCCCTTGAGGTGAGCGAGCTCGCCTACGCCTATCCCGACGGCACGCAGGCGCTGTTCGGGGTGAACCTCACGATCGGGCGCGGCGAGCGCGTCGCCCTGCTCGGGCCGAACGGCGCGGGCAAGACCACCCTGGTCATGCACCTCAACGGCATCCTGACCGCCGGACACGGCACGGTCAGCGTCGCCGGCACCCCGGTGCGGGCCGACACCCTCAAGGAGATCAGGCAGCGGGTGGGGCTGGTCTTCCAGGACCCCGACGACCAGCTGTTCATGCCGACCGTGCGCGACGACGTCGCCTTCGGCCCCGCCAACATGGGCGTCAGGGGCGAGGAGCTGGAGCACAGGGTCAAGAACGCGCTCGACAGGGTGGGCATGGCCGACCATCTCGACCGGCCGCCGCACCACCTGTCCTTCGGCCAGCGCAGGCGGGTCGCGGTGGCCACCGTGCTCGTCATGGAGCCGGAGATCCTGGTGCTCGACGAGCCGTCGTCCAACCTCGACCCGGCGGCGCGCAGGGAGCTGGCCGAGATCCTGCGCTCGCTCGACGTGACCGTGCTGATGGTCACCCACGACCTGCCGTACGCGCTGGAGCTGTGCGAGCGCTCGCTGATCCTGTCCGGCGGGGTGATCGCCGCCGACGGGCCGACCCCCCGCCTGCTGTCCGACTCCGCGCTGCTGGCCGAGCACCGCCTCGAGCTGCCGTACGGCTTCGCCGTCCCTGAGGCTCCCGGGACCGCCGAGACGCGTGGGTGACCGCCGGGCGGCCGCCCTCGCCGTCCGCGGCGCTCCTCGGCCGGGCATTCCGCTGCCCGCACGTTGGTGAGCGTAGTTTGTCCATGCCGCTCGTCGGGGGATGTCGAAGTACAGTGGCTCATCGAGGAGGGCCGAATGAAGCTACGGCTGGCGCGCCATGCCATGGGAGACGCCGTGGTGGTCGCGGTGGAGGGTGAGCTCGATCTCTTCACCGCGCCATTCCTCCGTGACGAGGTCCGCGACGCGATCAAACAGGACGGCGCGCGGCTGGTGCTCGATCTCCAGGCGCTGTCGTTCATGGACTCCAGCGGTCTGTCGGTGCTGATCGAGGCGTGGCGCCTGGCGACGGGTGAGGGTGGGTGCGTGTCGCTGGCCGCGCCCCAGGCGCCCGTGGCCCGCATCCTGCGCACCACCGGCCTCGACCGCCGCATCAAGGTCTACCCCGACGTCGACACGGCGGTGGGCGCGATCTGACCGGCGGGGCCGGGCGGACCGGCGGGGAGAGATTTGAGCCACTCGAAGTAGAACTTCGTTCGGTTCTCGCGTTAAGGTCCGTGACATGGACGTCAACGGAGCAGTAGCAATCATCTCGGGCGGGGCGAGCGGCCTGGGCGAGGCCACGGCCCGCGAGCTCGCCCGGCAGGGCGCGACCGTGGTCATCGCCGACCTCAACGAGGAGCGCGGCAAGGCGATCGCCGACGAACTCGGCGGCGTCTTCGTCAGGACGGACGTGTCGGACGAGGCCGAGGTCCAGGCCGCCGTCGACGCGGCCGTGGCCACCGGCAAGCCGGTCCGCGTGATCGTCAACAGCGCGGGCATCGGCTGGGCCGAGCGCACCGTCAACCGTGAGGGCGCCCCGCACAGCCTGGCCAGCTACCGCAAGGTCATCGAGGTCAACCTGATCGGCACCTTCAACCTCATGCGCATCGGCGCGGCCGCCATCGCCAGGACCGAGCCCGTCTCCGAGGACGGGCACAGGGGCGTGGTCGTCAACACCGCCTCCGTCGCGGCGCTGGAGGGCCAGACCGGGCAGCTCGCCTACTCCGCGTCCAAGGGCGGCATCGTGGGCATGACCGTGCCCGCGGCCCGCGACCTGGCCGCCATCGGCGTGCGCGTCAACACCATCTGCCCCGGCATCATCGACACCCCGATCTACGGCTTCGCCGGCGACGCCGCCGAGGAGTTCAAGGCCAAGCTCGTCGCCCCCGTCGTCTTCCCCAAGCGCATGGGCCGCCCCGACGAGTTCGCCCACCTGGTGCGCTCGCTGATCGAGAACGACTACATGAACGCCGAGGTCATCAGGTTCGACGGCGGTATCCGCTTCCAGCCCAAGTGATGAGGTGCGCGTGTCCTCCGACGAAGTACTGATCGAGGAGTCCGACGGCGTCGCGGTGATCACCATCAACCGCCCGTCGGCTCGCAACGCCGTCAACGGAGCCGTCGCCCGTGGCCTCGCCGCCGCGCTCGACGCGCTCGACTCCCGCTCCGACGTCTCCGTCCACGTCCTGACCGGGGCGGGCGGCACGTTCTCCGCGGGCATGGACCTCAAGGCCTTCCTGACCGGCGACCTGCCCGTCATCGAGGGCAGGGGCTTCGGCGGCATCGCCGAGTCGCCGCCCAGGAAGCCGCTGATCGCGGCCGTCGAGGGGTACGCGCTGGCGGGCGGCTTCGAGCTCGCGCTGTCGTGCGACCTGATCGTGGCCTCGTCCGAGGCGAAGTTCGGCCTGCCCGAGCCCAAGCGCGGGCTCGTGGCGGGCGCGGGCGGCATCATGCGCCTGCCCCGCCGGATCCCCTACCACGTGGCCATGGAGATCGCGCTGACCGGCGACCACTACCCGGCTTCCCGGCTGTACGAGCTCGGCCTCGTCAACCGGATCACCGCCCCGGGCGCGGCGCTGCAGGGCGCCCTGGAGCTGGCCAGGACGATCGCCGCGAACGCGCCGCTGGCGCTGGCGGCGACCAAGCGCGTCGTCATCGAGTCGGCGGACTGGTCGCTGGAGGAGATGTTCGAGAAGCAGGGGCCGATCATCAACCCGGTGTTCGGCTCGAAGGACGCGATGGAGGGCGCGGCGGCCTTCGCCGAGAAGCGCCCGCCGGTGTGGCGGGGCGAGTAGGTCCTTCCCGGCTCCTCCCGCGCCGCCGGGAGGAGCCCCCGCCATCGTGCGGCGGCGCCGTCCCGCGGGAGACGGGCGCCGCGCGCAGGGGACGCTCCGCATTACCGTAAGGGGAGAAGCCTTCCCTCCGGCGGCAGGAGAGCGCATGAGTTCCCCCTACGAGTCGGCCAGGCGCGGCGCGAGCGGCCTCCTGCAGGGCGCGCTCGGCGCCCTCCTCCTGGTCGTCGGCATGGTCGTCGTGATGTGGGCGGTCGAGATCTTCGACTACTTCGCGCTCGGCCGCCTCGACTACGAGCTCGGCATCGTCTCCTGGTCTCCCGACGGCCTCGTCGGGATCCTCTTCGCGCCGTTCCTGCACGCCGACTTCGGCCACCTCATGGCCAACTCGCTGCCGCTGCTCGTCCTCGGCTTCCTGGCCGCCTTCCGCGGCCTGGGCAGGTTCCTGTGGGCCACGCTGATCATCATGGTGATCGGCGGCGTCGGCACCTGGGTCGCCACCCCTCCCGGCGTGGTCACCGTGGGCGCCAGCGGGCTGGTCTTCGGCTATTTCGGGTTCGTGGTCGCCCGGGGGCTGTTCGACCGGCGCGTGCTCGACATCGTGGTGGGCATCGGCGTGGCCGCGGCGTACTACTCGCTGCTGTGGGGCCTGCTGCCGAACGAGCAGGGCATCTCGTGGCAGGGCCACCTGTTCGGGCTCGTCGGCGGCGTCGTCGCGGCGTGGGTGCTGCGGCGCAGGTCCGCGATCGGCCGCACGCCCGAACCCTTCTGATTCCGCCGTGGCCCGCCGATCAGCCGGGCGAGGCCCTCGGATGGGTGAGCGCCGCCCCCGGACCCGCAGCGGCCCGCTGAGCGGCGCCCAGGGTCAGTGGGCGGCCGGCGCCTTGGTGCGTTCGGCAGGCGAGGCGGCCAGCAGCCGGTCGATGTAGGCCAGCCCGATGGCCGAGGCCACGAAGGCCAGGTGCATGAGGGTCTGCCACATCATGGTCGCCGACGGCGTGTCCTTGGCCCTGATGAACGTCTGGAGCAGGTGCACCGACGAGATGCCGATGATGGCGGTGCCCAGCTTGACCTTGAGCACGTTGGCGTTGACGTGGGAGAGCCATTCGGGCTCGTCGGGATGGTCGGTGAGGTCGATGCGCGAGACGAACGTCTCGTAGCCGCCCACGATCACCATGATGAGCAGGTTGGAGATCATCACCACGTCGATGAGCCCGAGGACCGCGAGCATGACGATGACCTCGGGGCCGGGAAGCGAGTCGACGCCGCCGAAGGCGTCGACCGTGGCCTGGCTGACGTGTCCGGTGATGATCGTGTCACCCAGGTGCCACAGCTCCACCATGAACTGCCACACGTAGAGACCCTGGGCCACGATCAGGCCGAGATAGAGCGGCGCCTGCAGCCACCGGCTGGCGAACATCAGGTGGCCCAGACCGCGCCTCCTCCTCGCAGGCTGCCCCGAGATGGACATCACTCCTTGTACTCCTGTCGCAGTGGTGGGGCCGCGCTCCGGCAGCCTCAGGTCGTGGACGCGCTCGGGGCCCGCACACGCGAACGAGCACGTCACCCGGCTCACGCTCGAGGCGCCCGCCGCCGGCACCGAAAGGCTGCCGGTGCCGGCGAGGGGCGCGCGGAGCGGGGCGCCGGGGGACGCGCTCGCGTTGCCCGGCGAGCCTGCCCGCCGGGCCAAGGACGGCTAGAGACGCTCGACCACGTAGTCGACGCAGGTGGTCAGGGCCTCGATGTCGGACGGCTCGATCGCCGGGAACATCGCGACGCGCAGCTGGTTGCGGCCGAGCTTGCGGTAGGGCTCGGTGTCGACGATGCCGTTGGCGCGCAGCACCTTGGCCACCGCGGCGGCGTCGACCGTGTCGGAGAAGTCGATCGTGCCGACCACCTGCGAGCGGAACTCGGGGGCGGCGAACGGCGTGGCGAACGACGACTTCTCGGCCCAGGTGTAGAGGCGCTGGGCGGAGTCGGCGGTGCGCGAGGTGGTCCAGGCCAGGCCGCCGTTGCCGTTCATCCAGTCGAGCTGGTCGGCCAGCAGGAACAGCGTGGCCACCGACGGGGTGTTGTAGGTCTGGTCCTTGGCCGAGTTGTCGATGGCGACGGGCAGGCTGAAGAACTCCGGCACGTAGCGGCCACTGGCGGCGATCTCCTCGACGCGGGCCAGCGCGCGCGGCGACATGATCGCGATCCACAGGCCGCCGTCGGAGGCGAAGCTCTTCTGCGGGGCGAAGTAGTAGACATCGGTCTCGGCGATGTCGACGGGCAGGCCGCCCGCGCCCGAGGTGGCGTCGACGAGGACGAGGGCGTCGTCGCCGCCGACCCGCCTGATCGGCATCGCGACGCCGGTGGAGGTCTCGTTGTGGGTGAGGGCGTAGACGTCGACGCCGTCCTCGGCCACGGCCTCCGGGTGGGTGCCGACCTCCGACTTGATGATGGTCGGGTCGCCCAGCCACGGCGCCTTGCTGACGACCGCGCCGAACTTGGAGGAGAACTCGCCGAAGGACAGGTGCTGCGACTTCTGGCGCACCAGCCCGAAGGCGGCGATGTCCCAGAACGCGGTGGTGCCGCCGTTGCCCAGCACGACCTGGTAGCCCTCCGGCAGCGAGAACAGGTCGGCGAGCCCGGCGCGGACCCTGCCGACCAGGTTCTTGACCGGCTTCTGCCGATGGGAGGTGCCCATCACGCCGGCGCCAGTGGTGGCGAGCGCGGACAGCTGCTCGGGTCGGACCTTCGATGGCCCGCAGCCGAAGCGGCCGTCGGCGGGCTTGATGTCAGCGGGAATCACGATGTCAGCCACCTGCCCAAGCCTACTGAGCCGACTCCGGTGGCTCGTCCCGGGTCCGGGATGTGAGACATGTGGCGGGCGGCGGGAGCCGTACGGAACGACAAACGGCCCGCTGGTGATCAGCGGGCCGTTACCGAGGGAAAGGCGTCAGATGGTGCCGACGACCTCGTCGGCGCCGGGGACGTCGCTCAGCGGACGCGTGGCGGGGCCGACGTAGTTGGCGCTGGGGCGGACCAGCCTGCCCGTGCGCTTCTGCTCCAGGATGTGCGCGGCCCAGCCGGCCGTGCGCGCGCAGGTGAACATCGAGGTGAACATGTGCGAGGGAACCTCGGCGAAGTCGAGGACCACGGCGGCCCAGTACTCCACGTTGGTGGCGAGCACCCGGTCGGGCTTGCGCGCGTGCAGCTCCTCCAGAGCCGCCTTCTCCAGTGCGGCGGCGACCTCGTAGCGAGGAGCGTCGAGCTCCTTCGCGGTACGGCGCAGCACTCGGGCGCGCGGGTCCTCGGCGCGGTAGACGCGGTGACCGAAGCCCATCAGGCGGTTGCCCTTGTCCAGCTCGCTCTGGACGTACTTCTTGGCGTCGCCGAGCTGCTCGACGCCCTCGATCATGTGCAGCACGCGGGCGGGCGCGCCGCCGTGCAGCGGACCCGACATCGCGCCCACAGCGCCGGAGAGCGCGGCGGCCACGTCGGCGCCGGTGGAGGCGATGACGCGGGCGGTGAACGTGGAGGCGTTCATGCCGTGCTCGGCGGCGGAGGTCCAGTAGGCGTCGATGGCCTTGACGTGCTTGGGGTCGGGCTCGCCCCGCCAGCGGACCATGAACCTCTCGGTGATGGTCTTGGCCTCGTCGACCCTGCTCTGCGGCACCATCGGCAGGCCGAGGCCGCGCGCCGACTGCGCCACGAAGGACAGGGCCATCACGGACGCGCGCGCCAGGTCGTCGCGGGCCTGCGCGTCGTCGATGTCGAGCAGCGGCTTGAAGCCGTAGGCCGGGGCCAGCATGGCCAGCGCGCTCTGCACGTCGACGCGGATGTCACCGGAGTGGACCGGGATGGGGTACGGCTCCGCGGGCGGCAGGCCCGGCTGGAACTTGTTGTCGACAAGCAGACCCCAGACGTGCCCGAACGGGACACGACCTACCAGGTCTTCGATGTCGACGCCCCGATAGCGAAGGGCCCCTCCCTCTTTGTCCGGTTCCGCGATCTCGGTCTCGAAGGCCACGACGCCTTCGAGTCCGGGTTTGAAGTCGGACATTCTTGGCCGCCTTCCTTTCTTGCCGTATGGGCAATCCGTCTCATGGTCGCGGCCGCCTCGGGCGCGTGTTCGCATCCCCGGGGCTCGTCCGCTTCTGTTGATGTCGAGATACCGGCGGGTCAATTTAACCCCCTAACAGGGCGTGCTTCGTCTTCGGGCACGCCGAAACGCCATCGGTGCTGGTAGGGGGTTGTGCGTGGGATCGCCACCAAGCGCGCAAGAATACCTAGTCGTGGATGTCACTTCGCTGGCGGGGCTCCGCCGTACCTATGAGGGACAGCCGTTGCTCGAATCTGACGTCGCGGCCGAGCCGATCGCGCAATTCACTCGATGGTTCGAGGAGGCGCTGGAGGCCGGCCTGCCCGAGCCCAACGCGATGGTGGTCGCCACCGCGTCGGCAGGAGGCCGGCCGAGCGCCAGGACCGTGCTGCTCAAGGGCTACGACGAGCGCGGCTTCGTCTTCTTCACCAACTACGAGTCGCGCAAGGGGCGCGACCTGACCGAGAACCCGCGTGCCTCGCTGCTGTTCCCGTGGCATCCGATCCGCCGCCAGATCCGGATCGAGGGCAGCGTGGTCCGCCTGTCGCACGAGGACTCGGCCGCCTACTTCAACTCCCGCCCGTACGGCTCCCGCGTCGGCGCGTGGGCCTCGCGCCAGTCGGCGGTCGTGCGTTCGCGCGAGGAGCTCGACGACCGTTACGCCGAGCTCGCCGCCCGCTGGCCGGAGGAGCCGCCCGTGCCCGACTTCTGGGGCGGCTTCCGGGTGGTGCCGATCGAGGTGGAGTTCTGGCAGGGCCAGATGGACCGCATGCACGACCGGCTGCGCTATCGGCGGGTTCACTCCGGTTGGGAGTTGGAGCGGCTTGCCCCCTAATGTGCCGTGAGTGGCTTTCGGGGACCTTGTTGTTGACACGCGCCCGCTTCGCGTCGCCGCCTACCGGCGACTGTGGTGGGGACAGGCCGTCTCCCACGTCGGTGTGGCGGTCACCGTGGTGGCGGTCAGCCAGCAGGTGTGGGAACTGACGGAGTCCTCCTTCTGGGTGGGCATGCTGGGGCTGGCCAACCTGATCCCGCTGGTGGTCTTCGGGCTGTGGGGCGGCGCCGTCGCCGACGCCATGGACCGGCGCAAGCTGCTGGTCATCGGCTGTGTGGTCGCCTGGCTGAGCACGCTGGTGCTGGTGGTGCAGGCGGCTCTCGGCCTCGGCAACGTCTACGTGCTCCTGGTGGCCGTCGGGCTCGGCGCGGCCGGCTTCGCGATCAGCTCCTCCACCAGAGGCGCGATCATCCCCAGGTTGCTCGAGCCCGGACTGGTGCCCGCGGCCAACGCGCTCAACTCCCTCGTCTTCAGCATCGGCGCCGTCTTCGGACCCATGATCGGCGGCGTCGTGCTCGCGGCGGGCGGCTACGCCTCCGCCTACGCCATCGACGCGGTGCTGTTCACCGGGAGCCTCTACGCGGCGCTGCGGCTGCCGGCGCTCGAACCGATCAGCAAGGTGGTCGTCCGCCCGGGGGCGGAGGCCGTGTGGGAGGGGCTGCGCTTCATCATGGCCAGCCCCGTCCTGCTGATGTCGTTCGTCGTCGACATCATCGCCATGGTCTTCGCGCTGCCGAGAGCGCTGTTCCCCGAACTGGTCGCCGATCGTTTCGGCGGCTCCGAGCTCGCCCTCGGCTGGCTCACCTCGGCCATGGCGATCGGCTCGGTGGTGGGCGCGCTGTTCTCCGGCTGGGTGGGCAGGATCAGGCGGCAGGGGGTCGCGCTGGTCATCGTCATCGCCGTGTGGGGTCTCGCCGTGGCCGCGGCGGGGATGGCGCATGAGCTGTGGCTGGTCATGACGTTCATGGCCGTCGGCGGCATGGCCGACGTGGTGTCGTCGGTGTGGCGCCAGTCGATCCTGCAGCTCCACGCGCCCGACGAGATGCGCGGGCGGATGCAGGGCGTGTTCATGGTGGTCGTGGCGGGCGGCCCGCGCCTCGGCGACCTGCGCGCGGGAGCCACCGCCACGGCCTTCGGCATGACCGGGGCGTGGGTGGGCGGCGGCCTGGCCTGCGCGCTGGCCGTCCTCGCGGTGGGGCTGGCCGTACCGGCCTTCAGGAACTACAGGGACAGGAGCGGCGAGCCAGCGTGAGGTCGGAGACGAGCCCCTTGTAGGCCTCCTCGCGGTCGGGCGCGCGCAGCACGGCCGACGGATGGATCGTCGCCACCGCCAGCGCCTCGCCCAGCTCCAGCACCTCGCCCCGCTGCCGGCTGACCCTGAAGTCGGCGCCGAGCAGGGCGCGGGCGGCCGTCGCGCCGAGCACCACGATCATCTCCGGCTCGACCAGGGCGAGCTCCGAGCTGAGCCACGGCCGGCAGGCCTCGATCTCGGCGACGGTCGGCTTCTGGTGGATCCTCCGCTTGCCCCTGAGCGTGAAGGAGAAGTGCTTCACGGCGTTGGTCAGGTAGACCTCCTCCCTGGCGATGCCCGCGTCCTCCAGTGCCCGGTCCAGGACGCGGCCCGCGGGCCCGACGAACGGCGCCCCCTTGTGGTCCTCCTGGTCACCGGGCTGCTCGCCGACGAGCATGAAGCGGGCGTCCGTGGGTCCCTCGCCGAACACGGTCTGGGTGGCGTTGCGATAGAGATCGCAACCCTGGCAGTGCGCCGCGGCTTCGCGCAGCTCCGGTAGGGAGCGATGCTCGGGAAGGAACCGAGCCGCTCCAGTGTTGCCGTCCTTTGCCATCGCTGGTCGTTCTCCCACTAGGGTTTCTGTGGCTTCTGTGCCCCATGACCGGCGTAGCATTCAGGACGGGAGGAGCCTTGACCGCACACGGCTTGATCGACACGACGGAGATGTATCTCCGCACGATCTACGAACTCGAGGAAGAGGGGATCGTTCCTCTTCGTGCGCGCATCGCCGAACGGCTCCAGCAGAGTGGCCCCACCGTGAGCCAGACCGTCGCCCGCATGGAACGTGACGGGCTGGTCCGCGTCGAAGGCGACCGCCATCTGGCGATGACCGATCTGGGCCGCACTCTCGCCACCCGCGTCATGCGCAAGCACCGCCTGGCCGAATGCCTGCTGACCCAGGTCATCGGGTTGCCATGGGAGGAGGTGCACATCGAGGCCTGCCGCTGGGAGCACGTGATGTCCGAGTCGGTGGAGGAACGGCTGGTGAAGCTGCTCGACAACCCCACCTTCGACCCTCATGGCAACCCCATTCCCGGCCTGGAGGAGCTGGGCGCCACCGGCCCCGAGTCCGACGCCTGGTCCGCCTTCCCCAGCATGGCCGACGTGGCCGGAGCCAGGGACATACCCGTTGTCGTACGTCGAATTAGCGAACAAGTGCAAAGCGATCCCGCTGTGATGCTTAAACTCAAGCAAGTTGGGATACAACCCGGACGCGAGGTGACGCTCGCGGCGAGCGACGACGGTGTGCGGGTGACAGGTGATAACGACGCGACGAACACTCCCGCGGAGCTTCCGCGTGAGGTCGCCGCGCACGTATTCGTCTCCAAGCGCTGACGGCGGCGCTGCTGCTTGGTTGAATCCCGCATGGGAGTCCCTCCACTCCCCGGACACGACTGTTGCAGGAGCGCCCGTGGTTCGCTTTGCGCACATGCCTCCCCGAGGAGTGGTCGCCGGATGAAACGTTGGGGGGATCTGTCCCAGGAAGCGGCTGACTTCTTGTCGGCGTCGTCGGTCCTCGACCACGCCGAGATGGCCGTCGTGGTGACGGACCGCTTCAGCAATCTCCTGTACTGGAACCCGTTCGCGGAGAAGCTGTTCGGCCGCCAGGGCAAGGGCTCGGTGCGGGAGGGCTCGGTGCTCTCGCTCGGGATCATGGAGAAGGATCACCCGGCCGCCGTCGAGCTGGCCAAGCACGTGCTCAAGGGCGGCGTGTGGGAGGGCACCTTCGACGTCAAGCGCGGCGACGGCACGATGATCTACGTGCGGGCCCAGGCCGTGCCGCTCCGGCACGACTCCGGCTCGGTGACCGGCATCGTCATCACCGCGCGCGAGGCCATGCGCAGCAACGAGCGCGAGAAGGACCGCTTCGGCCTGCTCGAGCGCATCGGGGAGCGGCTGGCCGGCTCGCTGTACGTCGAGGAGACGCTCAAGCGGGTCGCCGAGATGCTCGTGCCGCAGTTCGCCGACCACTGCTTCATCGAGCTGATGGAAGGCGATCGGCTGGTGCGCAGGGTCTCCCAGC
Source organism: Nonomuraea sp. NPDC003727 (assembly GCF_053586935.1). Taxonomy (NCBI): domain Bacteria; kingdom Bacillati; phylum Actinomycetota; class Actinomycetes; order Streptosporangiales; family Streptosporangiaceae; genus Nonomuraea; species Nonomuraea sp. NPDC003727. The sequence continues at coordinate 39,404 of NZ_JBSFNE010000001.1, read as the reverse complement.
ACGTGCAGGGCTGGACCCCGCCGCCCGACACGTGGAAGCCGGTCGGCTCGGAGATCCGCTACCCGGCCGGCCACTACGCCGACACGGCGATGCGCCGCCAGGAGACGATCCTCGTCGAGGACTTCGCCTCCACCAGCTTCCCCAGCCCCCACGAGGGCAGCGCGCGGCTGTGCGGTGAGATCGGGATGACCTCCGCCGTGGTCGCCCCGCTGTGCGTGCGCGGCGAGACGCTCGGGCTGATGTACCTCGGGCTGTCCAACCTCACCGACCGGCGCAGCCCCCACTACGACGCCTTCGACCGCGACTTCGTCGGCGCCATCGCCACCAGGGTCGCCCTCGCCGTCGACAACGCGCTGCTGTTCGAGGAGGAACGGCACACCGCCGAGTCCTTCCAGAAGCACCTGCTGCCCAGGGCGCTGCCCACCCTCGACGGCCTCGACATCGCCGTCCGCTACTACCCCGCCGCGCCCCTGGCCTCCCACGGGCAGGGCATCCAGACCCAGGTCGGCGGCGACTGGTACGACGTGATCCCGCTGTCGGCCGGCCGGGTCGGCATCGTGATCGGCGACGTCGAGGGGCGCGGCGCCAAGGCCGCCGCCATCATGGGCCAGCTGCGCGCCGCGCTGCGCGCCTTCGCCCAGGACGACAAGCCGCCCGCCGAGATCCTGGCCAGGCTCGACGAGTGGACCCGCATCATCGCCACCCCCGAGCAGGACGAGTCGGGCGCCGACATCAGCGTGCCGCCCATCGTCACCTGCCAGTACCTCGTCTACGACGCCTGGTCGCGGCAGCTGTCGTTCGCCAACGCCGGCCACGCGCCGCCGCTGCTGCTGCACGACGGCCAGTGCCTGGAGATGAACATCGAGGAGGTCGGCCAGCCGCTCGGCGTCCGCGCCAAGGGCATGCACGCCGACCTGGTCTACAAGGAAGAGACCCGTACGCTCCCGCCGGGCGCCGCCCTCGTCCTCTACACCGACGGCCTCGTCGACCGGCGGCCGGGGCGCGACTTCGGCGGCAGGACACCCTCCGACGAGGAGACGCTGGCCATCCTCAGGGACAAGCTGGCCGCCTGCACCAAGGAGAACGTCGAGCGCATCGCCGACACCGCCACCCGCGCGGTGCCCGGCGAGATCGACGACGACATGGCGATCCTCGTGCTGCGGGCCAGCCCCGTCGACCTCGACGTCGAGGAACGCGACTTCCCCGCCCAGCCGATCATGGTGGGTGAGGCCCGCAGGATGGCCACCGAGGCGTTCACCGGCTGGAACGTCCCCGAGGAGCGCGCCGAGCTGGCCTGCCTGCTCGTCTCCGAGGTCGTCACCAACGTCGTGCTGCACGCCGCCAGCGCCAGCATCCCGCGCAGGGAGCTCGTCGTGGAGGGGCCGCCGCTACCGTTCGAGGAGTCCTGGGACATGCCAGGCTTCGAGGAGGAGCTGGCCGGCGACAAGACCTTCACGCTGAGGCTGCGCAGGGGCGAGGAGTCGGTGTGGGTCGAGGTGTTCGACCAGGACCTGCGCCTGCCGCGCATCCGCAGCGCGGGCGAGAACGACGAGGGCGGCCGCGGCCTCTACCTGGTCGACCAGCTGGCCAAGCGATGGGGATCGCGCCCCACCAAGGAAGGCAAAGCCGTCTGGTTCGAGATTCCCACACGCAGCAGGTGAGTGGTTCACTCAAGGGATGGAGCTGGCCTTCGAACGGCGCGGCAGCGGCCCGCCGCTGATCCTCGTCCACGGCATCGGCCATCACTGGCAGGCGTGGCTGCCCGTCATGGACCGGCTCGCCGCCTCCCGTGACGTGATCGCCGTCGACCTGCCCGGGTTCGGCGACTCGCCCGAACTGCCGCCCGGCACGCCGTACACGGCCGAGGCGCTGGCCGACGCGGTCGAGTCGTTCTGCGCGCTGCTGGACGTGCGCGAGCCGCACGTCGCGGGCAACTCGCTGGGCGGCTACATCGCGCTGGAGCTGGCTTCCCGAGGCGTGGTCGCCACGGCCACGGCGCTCTCGCCCGCGGGGTTCTGGACGCGCGGCGAGCTGGTGTGGTGCCAGACCGTGCTCAGGTCGCTGCGCGCGTCGGCGGAGACGGCCGCGCGGGCCACCTCCGACGGGCTGCTCGCGCGCCTGCTGGCCTCCCGGGCCGCCGGACGCGCCGTCGCCTCGTTCCTGGTCGCCCAGCCCTCCCGGCTCGACCCGGTCGCCCTCGCCGCCGCCACGCAGGCGCTGGCCGCCGCGCCGGGCTTCCACCCGACGCTGGAGGCGTTCACCGACGTGATGCCGCCCGCGCCGCCGAAATCGCCCATCACGATCGCCTGGGGCGCCCACGACCGGCTGCTGCCCCGACGGCAGGCCGTACGGGCGGCCAAATGGTCGGGGCAGCGGGTCAAGCTGCTGCAGGGCTGCGGGCACCTGCCGATGAGCGACGAGCCCGAGCTGGTCGCCAGGGTCATCCTCGAAGGGTCTGCCCCCAGATGGCCAGCATGACGATCACGAACACCACGACCACGCCGACGTAGCCGACCGGGTTCAGGCGCAGCGCGCGCCGTACCCGGTTGAGGGCCCAGGCGAACAGCAACGCCAGGAAAACCAGGAGGATCAGACCTTCCATGTCCTCCAGTATGGGTCAGAACCCGAAGGAACGGCCGATGATCTCCTTCATGATCTCGGTGGTGCCGCCGTAGATGGTCTGCACCCTGCTGTCCACCCAGGCCTTGGCGACCGGGTACTCCATCATGTAGCCGTAGCCGCCGTGCAGCTGCAGGCAGCGGTCGATCACCTTGTTCTGCAGCTCCGTGGTCCACCACTTCGCCTTCGCCGCGTCGACCACCGACAGCCGCCCGGCGTTGAGCGCGGTGACGCACTCGTCGACGTAGTGGCGGGCGATCTCGGTTTCGGTGGCCAGCTCGGCCAGGACGAACCGGGTGTTCTGGAAGCTTCCGATGCTCCTGCCGAAGGCATGGCGGGTCTTGCAGTACTCGATCGTCTGCTCCAGCACCGCCTCCGCCGCCGCCACCGCGCCGACCGCGATGGACAGCCGCTCCTGGGGGAGGTTGTTCATGAGCTGGACGAAGCCCTGGCCGTCGGTGGCGCCGAGCCGGTTGGCCGCCGGGACCCGGACGTTCTCGAAGAACAGCTCCGCGGTGTCCTGCGCCTTCATGCCGATCTTGTCGAGGTTCCGGCCGCGGGTGAAGCCCTCCGTGCCGCGCTCGACGACGAACAGGGTGGTGCCGCGCGCCCCCAGCTCCGGATCGGTCTTGGCGACCACGACGACCAGGTCGGCGTTGATGCCGTTGGTGATGAACGTCTTCTGGCCGTTGATGACGTAGTGGTCGCCGTCGCGCACCGCGGTCGTCCTGACACCCTGCAGGTCGCTGCCCGCGCCGGGCTCGGTCATGGCGATCGCGGTGATCAGCTCGCCCGACACGAAGCCGGGCAGCCAGCGCTGCTTCTGGTCGTCGTCGGTGAGGTCGACCAGGTAGGGGGCCACCACGTCGTTGTGCAGCGAGAAACCGAGCCCGGACGCGCCGCTGCGGATGATCTCCTCGACGATGACCGCGTTGTACCGGAAGTCGGTGACGCCGGCGCCGCCGTACTCCTCGGGGACGGAGAAGCCGAACATGCCGACCTCGCCGGCCTTCTTCCACACGTCTCTCGGGACGATTCCCTCCTTCTCCCACTGCGGATGGTGGGGGAGGACCTCGCGGGCCATGAACTCGCGCACGGTCTCCTGGAAGAGCAGGTGCTCCTCCTCGAAGAGGTCTCGCTGCATGTGGTCGCCTCCATGGTGGGGTGTGGCACCAGAATACGATTCTGTTCCGCGGCGCGCCTCCCGGCGGGCCGGACGAGCGAGGTGCCCGCCGGAGGCCCGCTTGCTAGGCCGAGTAAAGCTCGTGCAGGTCGAAGGTGCGCGCTCCCCTGATGCCCTGGTCGAAGTCCGCTCCGCCGTACAGGGAGAGGACGGTGTCCCGCACGTCGTACTTGGAGCTCAGCAGGTCGCGCGCTCGCGCCAACCGGTCGGCGTGACCCTGGTCCATACGGGTGCCCCACTTCACTTCACCCAGAGAGAGGATGCGTCGCGGCCTTCCCGGCTCGGTCGCCGCGAAGACCACCACGTCGACCTCGATCTGGCTTCGGCGTGCCGTGTCGGCGATGACCCCTGCGGCGACCTCGCCCGGGAGCTCGCCGAAAAGTGACTCGGTTCTGGCGAACTCGCGGCACATGTCCTCGAAGTGTGGACCCACGACCTGGCCGTTGAACCTTGTCCGCGCATCCTGCCAGACAGCCGCTGCCCTGCCGCTCTCCAACAGTGCCCATCGGGGGCGCATGACCACCTGGTAAAAGCTGACCAGCGGCTCGCACACGCGGTACACGGATCGACCTGGGCGGAAGGCATCGATCTCGCGGCGCAGCAGGCAGCTGTCCTCCAGAACATTGAGAGGGTGCCCGATGTCGGTGGCTTTACGGCCGATGTAGCTCGCGATACCGCCTCTGGTGGCATTGCCGTTCGCCACGGCGGCGAGCACCGAATGGTAGAGAGCGGTGTCGCGCACGTTCGCCTCCTCCTCCATGAGATGGCGCGCCTCACGGAACAGGGGAGTGCCAGGATCGAGCACCGTGCGCTGGACCCAGTCATCGAAGTCATCGAGGCACGTAGGCCGCTCGTCGTTCACGAAACGGAGGTAGGCGGGGGTCCCGCCGACCACCGCGTGAACCAGCACGGCCAGCCGCGGATCGTCGAGGCGCCAGTACTGTGCCGCGAGCCGATAGTCGAAGGGGCGGACGACCAGTTCGAGCGACGCTCGGCCGCGAAGGGGGGCGTTTCCTGAGAGCAATCCCCCCATGACGGACATCGCGGAACCGCACAGCAAGAGTGAGGCGGGAATCTCTCTGGAAACCGCTCGATCGATCTCACGCTGGATGATCGACGTCAGAGCCGGTGAGACATTGCTCAGGTAGGGGAACTCGTCGATCACGATGGGCGCGGCCTTCTCCGCGCTGATGGCGAGAAGGTGTCTGATGGCCTCGTTCCAGTCCGCGAAGCGGACCGGGACGTCCGCCTGCGTGTAGTCGGCCAGTGCTTGCGAGAGCAGCCGCAGGGACTCGGCTTCGGTCGCCTCGGTCGCTCCGAAGAAGAAGCCGCCGACCTGTCTGGCCAGAGCTTCGAGGAGAAATGTCTTTCCCTGGCGCCTGCGCCCGCTGATGACACCCAATTGGGTCCGGGTTCCCGCTCTTTCGGCGAAGGCCGCGAGATGGCGCCATTCGAAGTCACGGGCGAAGACGCGCTCCGGCTTGGGAAGCATGGCCCCTCGCAAGATAGAAGTGTACTTCTTAGAAGTGTACTTCTATCTTCGATGGCGGGGGGTGACTATCGCGCTTGGATGACTGCTCCTGGAGGCTGCGACAGATCGTCCGGATGCGAGTCGTCGCAGGGGTCACGGCGCGCGGTGCTGTCCCTCTTGCTCGGTGCCCACGACCACTGGGCGATCTACTCCAACGATCAGCGGACCTGGAGGGACGCCGTGGTCCGGCACCGTGGGACACGGGTTCATCACAAGTGCCGCTTGTCGCCGTTTTCGCCTGTGTCGCAGGTGTTTGAAACCTTAAGATCTCCTCTGGATTTCTGTGAGATCGGAGTGTGCGGTGGCTCGTTGGCGGAGCGCATTAGCAGCCGGATCGGTAGGGCTGGTGGCGGGGCTGTGCGTCGTCGTACCGTCAACGCCGGCCTCGGCCGCGCCGGCCGACCTGGTCATCGACTACGACTGCTACGGCGTCGGCAACACCTACACCATCGCCAAGTACGCGCCGGTCAGGCTGCGGACCCGGCTGACGTTCGCGACCGATCTCGTGGTCGGCGGCGCGCTCGACCTCAAGTGGTCGATCGCCTACAAGGACGGCAGCCGCTTCTCCTCGCCCGGCTACTACGCCGCGGGCGCCCAGATGAACGTGCTGGGCAACGCGCAGATCACCGGCGCCTGGCAGGGCGTGCTTCAGCCGACGGGCGCGACCACGATCTCCAGCAAGCTCCGGATGGACGACCAGCTCGCGCTGCCGGCGGGCATCGCCGACCCCGGGCAGATCACCAGGGCCGGCGTGATCAAGATCGAGCCGAAGGACATCGTCGTCGACTTCGCGCCGCCGGACGGCGAGGCGACCGTCAACAACGGCAACGACGGCGACAACCCGCGCTTCCACACCATCAACTACGGCGGCCCGTGGACCGAGTTCAACGACCGGCTCTCCTCCGAGCACCACATCCACAACGACTACCACGAGACCTCCGCCCAGGGCGCCTCGGCCGAGCTGAAGTTCATCGGCACCGGCGTGAAGTACATCGGGCCGCACGACCGTGAGGGCGGTCCGGTCAAGGTCTCCCTGGACGGCGCGCAGCGGGCCGAGGTGGACCCGTCGCGGGACGCCGAGGACGACCCGGTCAACGAGGTCCACAATGGCGGTTTCACGCTGTGGGAGTCGCCGCAGGACCTGGCGTACGGCGAGCACACCATCAAGATCGAGAACGGCAGCGCCAAGAAGGCGTGGCTCGACGCGTTCATCGTGACGACCAACACCTCCAAGGTGCCCACGGACTTCCACCGCGCCTCCTGCAAGCTGGTGAGCTCGCCGGTGTCGGTCGAGGTGACGGTCAGGGAGAAGCCCGGCCAGTCGCCGACCGTCAGCCCCACCGTCAGCCCGACCATCTCGCCGACCGTCAGCCCCACGCAGACGCCCACGGGGACCCCGGCGACCACCCCTACGCGCCACCACAACGGCAACCACAACAGCGGGAACCAGACCACGGTCGACCGGCTCGTGAGCGTGCACGGCACCACGACCGTCACCGCCACGCCCACGGTCAAGACGTCGACCGGGCCGACGGCGACCAACTACGTCGCGGCGCAGGTGAAGAAGACACCGTTCGGCGGCGTGCCGTCCGGTGAGGCGCCCGAGCCTTCGCGGCAGCCGTACGCGCTGATGGCCGGCGGCACGGTGCTGCTGCTCGGCAGCGCGGCAGGCGGGCTGGCAATGAGACGGCGGCGGGCCGCGCACGCCGGGAACCGGCGCTGAGGGAGGGCGGATCATGACCGAGCAGAAGTCACTGCTGAACAAGGCCCTTCCCGGGCTGCTGATCGCGGGGTCGCTGGGTGGCGTGGCGGCCATCATGGCGGGACTGCTGTCGTTCATCACCCCGGTCGATGACGGCTCCGGGCCCACCCCGTCCCTGGCGCAGGGGGAGAGCCCCGAGACCCTGGCGATGTACAACGTGGCGAACTCGTTCGTCCTGCCGGCGGTCGGGCCGGGGGGGCCGAACAAGCCGCTGGCGCCCGCCGTGCTGAGCGCGCCGCCGCCGGCCCCGGCCGGTGCCGTCGCGGCGCCCATCAAGCCCAACGCGAAGGCCAAGCCGCTGCGCATCAGGATCCCCAAGATCAAGGTCAACGCGCTCGTCGGCAGCGTGACCGTGGACGCCAAGGGTGAGCTGCAGGCGCCGCCGCTGTCCAAGCCGAACCTCACCGGCTGGTACCGCTTCAGCCCCGTGCCGGGCGAGAAGGGCCCGGCGATCATCAACGGGCACGCCACGACCAAGAACGGCGCGGCGGTGTTCAGGCGGCTGAAGGAACTGGCCAAGGGCGACCAGATCTACGTCTACCGCACCGACGGGAAGGTCACCCGGTTCACGGTCAGCGGGATCGAGCAGGTGAAGAAATCGGCGTTCCCGACAAAGCGGGTGTACGGGAACGTGGACAACGCGCAGCTGCGGCTGATCACCTGCGGCGGGCTGGTCGGCGCGAACGGCCACTACGAGGACAACGTCGTCGTCTACGCCGCCCTGTCGAAGAAGAAGGGTTAACGGCGCGGAAATTTGTCGTGATTTTTGGAGTTTGCAGACGATTCACAGGGACAGTTCGTAGGATCTCTACCGAATCGTGACCATGGACTGGAATCCTGTTACGCCAGTTGTCAACATGGTCCCCGCTGTTTGGAACGGAGAGAGACAGTGCTGAAGTCCTTGGCGCGGCGTCGCCACGCCCTGAAGACCTCTGCCCTGGGGCTCGCGGGAACGCTGGCTCTCTTCGCCGGATCGGTCCTCGGCCTGTCGTCCCCGGCCGAGGCGTCCACCTCGACCGCGGGCGCCCCGACCATGACGGTCAATTTCACCTGCACGGGCGGGCCGTTCGGCGGTAGTTCCGTGACGGCAACCGTCAGCGGCCCCGAGTCCGTCGAGCCTGGGGCTGCGGTCGAGCTCAAGTGGACATTCACCACGAAGCCCAAGGCTGCAAGAGCACTTACGGCTGGAACGATGACCATCGAGGGTGATCTCAAGGTCACCGGTGCTGCCACGCAGACCGTGACGGTGTCGAAGCCCAACGTGAGTATCCCTGCACTGAATGCCGGCCAGGAATTCAACGCACCCGAAGTCGCGGACAACCGCTTCCTCGCACCGCAGACTGCAGGCCAGCTGACGTTCTCTCCTGTGCCTGCGGCTGAAGGCGGAAGCCTCTACTTCACGATCTCCACGTCGGACGACACGGAGTGCACGTATGTGCCGCCCAGCGGGACCACACCCAGCATGGTCGTCCCGGTTAAGCAGGGTGGTGGGACCGGTGGCACGGGTGACACCACCGTCGCCTACAAGTGCGCGACCACCACGAACACCGATGCCAAGGACACCAACCTCCTGGTGACGATGACCATGCCGACCTCCGCGCAGGCCAACGTCGAGCAGTCCATCTCCTGGAGCGCCACCTACGCGAGTGGCGCGACGCAGCTGACAGTACCGGCGAGCGGGTTCACCGCGGGCACGAAGTTCATCGCTGGCGCGTCGGTGAGCGGGGCGGGCGTCTCCGGCAGCACGGTGTCGGGCGAGACGACCTTCAGCACGACGACGGCCGGAGCCACGATCACCACCTTCCCCTCGGTCACGCTCAAGGTGAAGCCCACGACTTCGGGCACGGTGACGATGAAGGCAGCCGACCTGTACTTCGGCACCTCGACCAGCAGCTTCCAGTACAAGTGCACGGCCCAGGCCTCTCCCGCGCCCAAGCCCTTCTCGTTCACCGTGGGGACCGGGACCGGGACGTCGCCTTCGCCGTCACCGTCGCCTTCGCCGTCCCCCTCTCCCTCGGCCAGCGCCAAGCCGACCCGTACCGTCACCGCGACCGTCACCCAGACCCCCGTCGGCGGCAACGGCAAGGTGAACAAGACGCCGAAGGGCGCCGCCGAGACCGGTGGTGGTGGCGAGCTGGGTCCTGACGGCCGGATGTTCGTGCTGACCGGTTCGCTGATCGTGCTGGCCGCCGCGGTGGGCGGGCTGATGCTGCGCCGCCGTACCGCGCCTCGGGGTTGACCTCGGTGAGCGGACAGTACCCCGAACCGCCCTACGACGATCGCGGCAGCCAGATCCTGCGGTCGACGCTGATCTTCGCCGCGGTGGCCGGGGTGCTGACCGTGGTCGTCGGGCTGGTGTTCATGCTGATGAGCCCCGAGGAGTACGGCCTGGCGGAGGGGCGGCAGTCGCTGTCGCTGTCGAGCCAGCCGGACGCGATCGCGTCGGGCCAGCCGCAGCAGGCGCTGTTCGAGGCCCCGCCGACGGTGCCGCCACCGTTGCCGCCGATCACGCCCGCGCCGCCGATGCAGCCGTCGAACCCGATCAGGGTGGTCATCAAGCGGCTCGGCATCAACGCGCCGGTCATGTCGGTCGGCCTTGACCGCAAGGGCGCGATCCAGACGCCGCCGATCGACAACCCGAACCTGGTGGGCTGGTACCGGCACGGGTCCACGGCGGGGGAGTCGGGCCCGGCGGTCATGCTCGGGCACAAGGACACGCGCACCAGGAGCGCGGTGTTCAGCAGGCTCGGGGAGATCCGCAACGGCGACGTCATCGAGGTGAAGCGGCGCGACGGCACGACGGCCGTGTTCACCGTGGGCGGGGTCGAGCAGGCGGGGAAGGCGACCTTCCCGACGCAGCGCGTGTACGGGGACCAGGCCAACGCCCAGCTGCACCTGATCACGTGTGGCGGCGTCTACAACCGCGCGACCGGGCACTACACGGACAACATCATCGTCTACGCGACGATGACCAGCTCGCACCGCTCCTAGACGGCCCGGCCGCGCCGCCGAGCTCCAGGCGGCGGCCCGGCCGTTCCGTCGCGCCTTGGACAACGGCCCGGCCGTTCCATCGTGCCTAGGCAACGGCCCGGCCGTTCCGTCGTGCTTCAGGCGGTGGCCCCGCCGTTCCGTCGTGCCTAGGCGGGGGCCGCGTCGAGGCGTTCGGCGAGGACGCGCAGGTCGTCGGCGCGCAGCACGCGGGCAGGGGTGGCGCCGGGCAGCGGCACGTGCAGCGGTTCGAGCCAGCGCGCGGGGATCGCGTCGATCCCGTGGACGGCGCCCGCCAGCCCGCCGGTGACGGCGGCCACGGTGTCGGTGTCGCCGCCGACGTCGACGGCCGCGCGCAGCGCCTCCTCGTACGACGAGGTGGTGCGCACCGCCCACACCGCCGAGCCGAGGCATGGCCAGACGGCGCCGTTCACCTCGGTGGCTTGATCCGGGTGCCAGCCGGGGGCGAGGACGGTCGCGTAGCGTTCGCGTTGGTCGGGCTCGACGTGGGCCAGGATCTCCGGCAGCGCGGCGAGGGGGTCGCCGCCGTCCAGGGCGATCCTGATGAGGTCGTGGAAGATCGCTGTGCCCTCTCCCGCGGCGGGGTCGCCGTGCGTGAGGGCGGAGATGCGCCGGGCGGCGTCCATGGTGGCGGCGCGGCCGTGCCGGGCGAAGTGGACGGCGGACGGGGTGGCCCGCATCAGCGAGCCGTTGCCCGCCGCACGTCCCGTCGAGCGGAAGTGGGCCGCCGCGGCCTGGTCCCAGGGCAGGCCGGCACCCAGGACCGCCTCGGTCTGGAGTCCGATGTCCTTGGGCTCGGCCGCCGCCCAGCACCGGAACCGGTCGAAGACGTCGGCCAGATCGAGCGTGCCGCGGTCGAGGAGCGACTCGGCGACGTGGACGGCCATCTGTGTGTCGTCGGTCGCCTCGCCTGCCTCCCAGCCGCCGCCGGGCCGCATGTTGCCGCCGCCGGGGAACGCGGCGGAGAACGCGCCCGCCGGTCCGAACTCGTACGGTGCCCCCAGCGCGTCGCCGACGGCTGATCCGACGACCGCGCCCACCGCTCGCCCTATCCGGTCCATGCCTGTCCTCTCCGCCGACATCCCGCTCATTTCTACCGCCTCTACCGCCGATAAATGCGTTGCGGGGCAGAGGGGGCACCGCCTACTGTCATGGACATGCGCCTTTACCTGTGACGCGCGGGGCTGACCTGATCAGCCGACCGCCACTCAGCCGTCAGACCTCGTCCGTTCAGACGCGGCAGCTGAGCTTGCCAGACCGGCCTTCACCCGTGATGCGGCCGCGTCGCAAGTCGCGTAAAGGAGCACACTCATGCGAGTTCGTTCAGGCCAGAAGAAGCACGGCACCGCTCTGCCCGGCAGGGAGATGCCGCAGGTTCCTCGCCAGATGCCCAAGATGCCGCAGCGGCCCATCGCGCCGCCGCGCCGCATCCCGCCCAAGGGGCGGTAGGTGGGCAGTGCGCCGCTCCCCGGTTTCCTCGGGGGGCGGCGCACCTCTCTCCGGAGGCGAATCTTTCCGGAGGCGGGAGGGCTGCACCTCTCCGGAGGCGGGAGTGTGTCGCCGGGCCGGTCGTGTGATGCGGGAAGCCCGCCAGTCTCCCGCCGACCGGCCCGGCGGGTCCGTCAGAGGCGCTCGATGATCGTGACGTTGGCCTGGCCGCCGCCCTCGCACATCGTCTGCAGGCCGTACCGGCCGCCGGTGCGCTCGAGCTCGTGCAGCAGCTTGGTCATCAGGATCGCGCCGGTGCCGCCCAGCGGGTGGCCTAGGGCGATGGCGCCGCCGTTCGGGTTGACCTTGGCGGGGTCGGCGCCGAGCTCGTGCATCCACGCCAGCGGCACGGGCGCGAACGCCTCGTTGATCTCGGTGACGTCGATGTCGTCGATCGACAAGCCCGCCTTCCGCAGCGCCTTCCGCGTCGCGGGGATGGGCGCGGTGAGCATGTAGACGGGGTCGTCGCCGAGGAGGGCGAGCTGGTGGATGCGGGCCCTCGGGGTCAGTCCGTGGTCGCGCACGGCCTGCTCGGAGGCGATGAGCACGGCGCCCGAGCCGTCGGAGATCTGTGAGGCGGTGGCGGCGGTGATGGCGCCGCCCTCCTTCAGCGTCTTGAGGCCGGCCATCTTCTCCAGCGTGGTGTCGGCGCGCGGGCCCTCGTCGTCCTCGACGCCGTTGACGGGGACGATCTGGTCCTTGAAGTAGCCGTTCGCGATGGCCTTGGCGGCCCGCTGGTGCGACTCGAAGGCGTACTTCTCCAGGTCCTCGCGGGTGAGCCCCCACTTCTCGCACATCAGCTCCGCGCCGCGGAACTGGGAGATCTCCTGCTTGCCGTACCGCTCGACCCACATGTCCCCGAACGGGAACGGCATGCCCTTCTCGAGGGCGGCGGTGATCGACGAGCCCATGGGGACGATGCTCATCGACTCGACGCCCGCGGCCACCACCAGGTCCTGGGTGCCGGACAGCACGCCCTGGGCGGCGAAGTGGATCGACTGCTGCGACGAGCCGCACTGGCGGTCGATGGTGACGCCCGCCGTCGTCTCCGGCAGTCCGGCGCTCAGCCAGGCGTTGCGCGCGATGTCCATGCTCTGCGGGCCGAACTGCATGACGCAGCCCATGATGACGTCCTCGACCGCCGCGGGGTCCACGCCCGTCCTGCCGACGAGTTCCTTCAGCGTGATCGCCGCCAGGTTGGTGGGGTGGACGGTGGAAAGGCCGCCCTTCTTCTTACCGACGGGGGTGCGGACCGCCCCGACGATGTACGCCTCTGCCACAGTGCCTCCCGGATCCAAACCGAGCAACATTCGGTCAGTGAGAGGTTACAACAGAACCTTGCTCTGTGCCTGTCCCGGCCCGGGTCCCCGCCGTACGGCAGGGCGGGCTCACGGCCACCGTGGTCACCGCTGACCGCCCGTCCTTCACGGCACTCCAGCGGGACTTCGCACCCCGCCGTCACATCGTGCTCGCCGGCCCCCCGGGTGGCGCCTCAGACCGGCGGGAGGGCCCCGGGCAGGCGGAATAGGGCGAAGGCCGAGCTCGGAAAAGGGGTGCGCCGCCGCCCGCGCGGAGGGATCGCGGGCGGCGGCGCGGGGAGGGGGTCTACTTGATGGAGCCGGCGGTGAGGCCGCCGACCACCTTCCGCTCGATCAGCGCGAACAGGATGATCACCGGGATGGTGGCGATCACCGAGCCGGCGAACAGGTTCTGCCAGTCCACCGAGTACTGCCCGATGAAGGAGTTCAGCGCCACGGTCAGCGGCTGCTTCTCCGGGCTGGTCGTCAGCGTCAGCGCGACCACGAACTCGTTCCACGCGGCGATGAACGTGAAGATCAGCGCGGTGATGACGCCCGGCATCGCCAGCGGCAGCGTGATCCTGAACAGCGCGCCGAAGCGCCCGTTGCCGTCCATGAACGCCGCCTCCTCCAGTTCCCTCGGGATCGAGGCGAAGTAGGCGTTGAGGATCCACACCGCGAAGGCCAGGTTGAACCCGCCGTTGACCAGGATCAGCGACCATGTCGAGTCGACCAGGCCGAACTGGAAGAACTCCCGGTAGATGCCGACGAGCATCGCGGTCGGCTGGAACATCTGGGTGATGAGCACCAGGATCAGGAACGCCGTGCGCCCCCTGAAGTTGTGCCGGGCCGAGTAGTACGCCGCCGGCAGCGCCACCAGGAGCACGAGCAGGGTCGAGCCCCCCGCCACCTTCAGCGTCACGAGCAGGTTGTCGGCCAGGCCGCCGGTCCAGAAGTTCAGCAGGTTGGACCACTCGAACGACGACGGGAGGTAGGCCGCCTCGCGCAGGCTGGCCTGCGGGCGCAGCGCGGTGAGCAGCATGACCAGGTAGGGGAACAGGAAGACGAAGGCGATCAGGTAGGCCGCGGCGGCGACCAGCACCTTCTTGAGCGACGGCATCGGACCGCCGGTGACGGCACGGGAGTGGGCCATCACGCCACCTCCTGCTTCCACTTGGAGATCTTGAGGAAGATGGCGGTGAGGATGATCACCATGCCGAAGTTCACCACCGACATCGCCGCCGACTCGCCGATGTTCGAGCCCTTGAGGATGAACATGAAGATCGTCGAGGTCGCGGTGGAGTAGCCCGGCTGGCCGTGGGTCATCGACCAGATGATCGGGAAGCTGTTGAAGACGTTCATCACGTTGATCAGCGCGGCGACGGTGAGGGCCGGTCGCAGCAGCGGCAGCGTGATCGACCAGTACGTCCTGAACGTGGAGGCGCCGTCCATCCTGGCCGCCTCGTAGACGTCCGAGGGGATCGTGGCCAGGCCGGCCAGCAGCGCGTAGGTGGTGAACGGCACCGACACGAACACCGCCACGAAGATCAGCCAGGGGAACGCGGTGGCGGCCTGGCCGAGCTGGTCGGCGTCGGCGCCGCCCATCGCGGGGATCAGCCCGAGGTCACGCCGGATCAGGTTGATGATCCCGACCTCGGGGTCGAGCATCCACTTGAAGATGATCGACGTCATGAGCACGGAGGCGGCCCACGGGGCGATGAGCGCCCACCGGGCGATCTTGCGTCCGGGGAACCTCTGGTTGAACAGCTGAGCCAGCGCCAGCGAGATCAGCACGGTGAACCCGACGACCGCGACCACCCAGACGAGGCTGCGGAACATCACCGGCCAGAAGTCGGTTTCGGCGAAGAGCTTGTCGTAGTTCTCGGTGCCGTTCCAGCCGCGGACCACGCCGAACCGGCTGACCTCCAGGAACGACGTCCGCACCATCTCGATGACCGGCCACAGGACGACCACCGCGATCAGCACCACCGCGGGCCCGACCCATGCCAGGGGCTCCAGGACGCGCAACCTTTTCATGAAGAACCTTCCATACGGGTACGGCCGGCGCGGGGGAGCGCCGGCCGTACCGACCCCTGAGGATCAGCTGCCCTCGGCGACCTTCTGGATGTCGCCGAGCACCTTCGCCGGGTCGTCCTTGACGGCCCCGCCGATCGTCTGCTTGATCGTGGTGTTCACCTCGGACCACTTGGGGTCCTTGAAGGGGTAGAAGCTGGCGTTGGGCAGCGCGTCGAGGAAGGGCTTGAGCTTCTCGTCACCCGACAGCTTCTGGATGCCGCCGTTGGTCACGGGCAGCAGCTTGTAGTTGTCGACGATCTTCTGGGTGGCGTCGCCGGTGTAGAAGAAGTCGAAGAACTTCCTGATCTCGGCGGCGTGGCCGTTCTTGTTGAACGCCATGATCCAGTCCATGACGCCGAGGGTCGTGTCGAGCGGGCCGGTCTTGCCGGCGATCGGGGCGACGGCGTACTTGCCGTTCACGGCGCCCTTGTCGAAGATCGGGATGGACATGGGGCCGCCGTTGACCATGCCGACCTTGCCCGCGGCGAAGTCCTCCCAGACCGTCTTGCGGTCCTTGGTGCCCGGGTTCGGGGTGGTGAGGCCGGCGTCGACCAGGCCCTTGACGTACGTGAACGCCTCGACGTTGGCCGGCGAGTTGACCGTCCACTTGCCGGAGGCGTCGGTGTAGCCGCCGCCGTTGCCCAGCATCCACAGGAAGGACTCGCCCTGTGCCTCCTCCTGGCCGAGCGGCAGGCCGAACGGCTGGCTGACGCCGGCCGCCTTCAGCTTCTCCGCCGCGGCCTTGAGCTCGTCCCACGTCTTGGGCGGCTCGGCGACGCCGGCCTTCTCGAACAGCTCCTTGTTGTAGAAGAGCGCGCGGGCGGAGGAGACGAACGGGATGCCGTAGGCGGTGCCGTCGACCTTGCCGAAGTCGGCGAACTTGGTGAGCATGTCCTTCGACACCTCGGGCGACAGGACCTCGTCGGCCTTGTAGAGCAGGCCGTCCTTGACGAAGCCGGAGTAGTCGCCGGTCTGGAGGATGTCGGGCACCTGGCCGTTCTGGACCATGGTGGCGACCTGCTTGTCGATGTCGTTCCAGGAGATGACCTGGACGTCGACCTTGATGTTGGGGTTGGCCGCCTGGAACTGGTCCACGACCGACTTCCAGAACTTCGTGCCCGCGTTGTCGGCCGTCGGGTTGTCGCCGTAGTCGGCGGCCACCATCTTCAGCGTGACCTGGCCGCCGGCCTGACCGGTGGAGTCGCCGCCGGTGGCGGGCTGGGAGCCGCCGCCCCCGCACGCGGACAGGACCAGCATGGTGGCAAGGCCGAGAGCGGCGCCGCCCACAAGCTTGATGTTCACCGTAGATACCGCCTTCTCATCGGACGGGTGCGCTGGTCCGTACCAGCCACCTGACACCGCCCAGGGGTTGGGGGTGCGCGCGGGCCGCGGCTCCGCGCGTTTGCGTCAGAGTAAGCCCCTGTTCGGCGGCCGGTCTATACCGGCTGGTCTCGGTTTCACAACACAAAGGCTGACGCGGTCTAGACCGGATGTGATGCGAGGGTGCCCTGTGTCGAGCATCCTGCACGATTCTGCGTGAAACAAGGCCTTTTATATTACTAATCAAGCACCAAGATGACGGCGTACGTCATCGTCACCCGAGGGGGAGGCGATCCACGGACCGTCGATGGACGGGTCGAGCACCCCTTCCTCCAGGAAGGCGTAGCGGCCCTCGAGGAGATAGCGCGCCACCCGGGCGTCGTGCGCGTCGGTGTTGTGCCATAGCCGCTCGAACAGCGCGTCGACCCGCGCGGCGGCCTGGCGGCAGAACGCGTCGGCCAGCTCCACCGGGCGGCGGCCGAGATCGCGCGAGTCCTCGTCGGCGCGCAGGCAGACGGCGGTCATCGCGAACAGCTCCGCGCCGATGTCGACGATCCTGCCGAGGAAGGACTGCCGGTGCTCCAGTGCGCCCCGCCACCTGGACATCGCGTAGAAGGTGGACCTGGCCAGCTTGCGGCTGCTCCGCTCGGCCTGCCGCAGGTGCTGGGCCAGCGGGCCGAAGTCGGCGTAGGAGACCGGCAGCGTGCCGTGGCCGACCATCAGGCCGGGCAGCCACCTGGCGTAGAAGGCGCCGGCGCGCTTCAACGCCCTGGTCCGGTCCTGCCGGGAGGCCCCCGGGTCGACCAGCTCTCCCGCGACCGAGAGATGCGCGTCCACGGCCTCACGCGCGATCAGCAGCCGCATGATCTCCGAGGAGCCCTCGAAGATGCGGTTGATGCGCAGGTCCCGCAGGACCTGCTCGGCAGGCACGCCCCGCTCCCCCCTGGCGGCCAGCGACTCGGCGGTCTCGTAGCCGCGCCCGCCCCTGATCTGGACCAGTTCGTCGCCCACCCGCCAGGCCATCTCGCTGGCGAACAGCTTCGCCAGCGCGGCCTCGATCCTGATGTCGGTGGACTCGTCGTCGGCCATCCTGCTCGACAGGTCCGTCACCGCCTCCAGCGCGTAGGCGGTGGCGGCGATGAAAGCCAGCTTGGTCGCCACCGCCTCGTGCTCGCCGATCCGGTGCCCCCACTGCACCCGGGCGGCGGACCACTCCCGCGCGATCTTCGTCGCCCACTTGGCGTTGCCCGCGCAGGTGGCCGGCAGCGACAGCCGGCCGGTGTTGAGCGTGGTCAGCGCGATCTTCAGGCCCGCGCCCTCGCGGCCGATCCGGTTCCTGGCCGGGACCCGGACACCGGCGAACCGCGTGACGCCGTTCTCGATGCCGCGCAGGCCCATGAACGCGTTGCGCCGCTGCACGGTGATCCCGGGCGAGCCGGCCTCCACCACGAAGGCGCTGATCCTCTCCCCGGTCCTCGCCATCACGACCAGCAGATCGGCGAGCACGCCGTTCGTCGTCCACAGCTTGACGCCGTCGAGCACGTACTCGTCGCCGTCGCGGACGGCCGTCGTGGACAGCCTCGCGGGATCGGAGCCCACGTCCGGCTCGGTCAGCAGGAACGCCGAGATCTCCCCCCGGGCGCAGCGCGGCAGGAACTCCCGCTTCTGCTCCTCGGTGCCGAACAGCCGCAGCGGCTGCGGCACCCCGATCGACTGGTGCGCCGACAGCAGCGCCGACAGCGCAGGGGAGTAGGAGCCGACCAGCATGAGCGCCCGGCTGTAGTACAGGTGGGACAGTCCGAGACCGCCGTACTCCTCCTCGATCGTGATCCCGAACGCGCCGAGGCCCGCCAGGCCCTTGATGACCTCGTCCGGCACCACCGCGGTCCGCTCGATCTCCGCCGGATCGACCTGCCGGTCGAGGAAGCGCCGCAGCGCCCTGACGAACTCCTCGCCCCTCGTGGTGGCTGATTCGTCGAGCGCGGGCATCGGATGCACCAGATCGAGCCTGAAGTCGCCCAGGAAGAGCTGCCTACCGAAGCTCGGCCGCTCCCATTCGGCCTGCCTGGCCTGCTCCGCCACCTCTCGCGCCTGCGCGTACTCGGTCATAACGGCCGCCCATCTCCGTCCACCGTTCTCTTCGGATTCTGATCCCCACCCCTGCCCGTGACCATCCCCGGCCGGCGTTACCCTCAGCCGGATCTTCAAGGCGGGCGTCGTGCGCGGGTGCCGGTCGTCGGGCGCCCGTACGGCAAGCCCGGTCCAGCCCACCCTCCGCGCGGGGCCGGCGTCCCTCCAGGGAGACGGCAGGCGAGCGTGCGGGGCCGGGGCGGCAGACGACGGGCCGGCCGGCGTGGCGGCTTCGGCGCGGCGGGGCGGGGCGGCCCAGGCGTTCAGCATCGGCCACGGGGCCGGCCATACGGGCGGCGTAGCGGCGACCGGCCGGAGTCCTGCTGGAGTACGCGTGAAAGACGGACGGCCACCGAGTGATCTCGGTGGCCGTGGCGAGGCTTGCCGTACGGGAGGCTGGACGGCGCGCCCGGCAAGAGGTCGTACGGGGGCTGGACGGGAAGAGGGTCAGCGGGGCACGCGGGCGACGCAGAAGACCGTCTGGCCGAAGGGCGGGCGGATGAAGCGCTCGAGCAGCCGGGTGGCGGGCACCACGGTGCGGTCGTAGATCTTCACCAGGCGCGGGTCGGGGTAGCCGACGCCGCCGCGGCGCACGGCCGCCCACCAGGCGATGCCGCCCAGGAAGTTGATCGGCTTCAGCACGTCGATGTCGAGGCCCGCCTTGGCGACCGAGCTGCGCAGGGTCTTGGGCGTGTAGCGCTGGACGTGGCCGACCTTCTTGTCGAAGTCTCCGTAGAGCTGCATGTAGCCCGGCACCCAGATGATGATGCGGCCGCCCGGCGTGACGACGCGGGCCAGCGAGCGCAGCGCCTCGGAGTCCTCCTCGATGTGCTCGAGGACGTTCATCATGACGACCGTGTCGACCTTCTTCTCCATCGGAACCGGGTCCGGGAGCGCGAAGTGCAGCACGTCGATGTCGGAGCGGTCAGCGAAGCGCTTGCGCAGCTGGTCGACGCAGTAGGGGTCGAAGTCGCTCACCACGAGCCGGTCGAGGCGGGGCAGGAACTGCTCGGCGAAGTGGCCGAGACCGGAGCCGATCTCGAGCATCGAGCGGCCGACGTGGGGCGCGACCATGTCGAACTCGTACTGGCGGTAGTTCTTCGCCTCGTCGCCGCCGAGGTGGTTCTCCAGAGCCTCGTCGCCGGCCGCCGGTTGCACCACGCGGTCGTACCCAGATGACATAAGTCCGTTCCTCCATGGAAAACCGGTCGGCCCAGCAGTCTAGTGCCCGGTCGTCCCTGGCAATCACGTTATGGACGGAAGCGGCGTTCATGCGATGGAATCTCTCCTGCCCATGGACGACGCCGAGGCGATAGCCCGATCCCTGGACGGTGACCTTGCCGCCTACGAGGTGCTGGTCGCCCGTTACAGCGCGCTCGCCCACCGCACCGCCGCCATGCTCGGCGCGGGCGACGAGGCCGACGACGTGGTGCAGGAGGCGTTCGTCAAGGCGTTCAGGCACCTGGGCGGCTTCCGGATGGACGCGCCGTTCCGCCCGTGGCTGCTGCGGATCGTCGCCAACGAGACGCACAACCTGACCAGGTCGCGCGGGCGCAGGTCGGAGCTGACGCTGCGGCTCGGCGCGCTCGCCCCGGCGCAGGCGCCCGACGACCCGGAGGGCGCGGCGATCGCCGACGACCGCAGGGCGCGGCTGCTGGCCGCCGTCCGCGAGCTGCCTGATCGGGAACGGCAAGCCGTGGTCTGCAGGTACTTCTTGCAGCTGTCGGAGCAGGAGACGGCACAGGTGCTCGACTGGCCGGTCGGCACGGTCAAGTCCAGGACGCATCGCGGTCTGGCCAGGCTGAGGGAGGAGGTGGGACGTGACCTCGCCTGACGACGAGCCCGGCGTGACACCGCCGGACGACGACCTCGAGGCGGAGCTGACGGCCCTGGCCGGCTTCCTCGACGTGTCCGCCGCCCCGCCGCCCGCCGACGTGGCCGCCGCCGTACGGGCCCGCCTCGAACAGCCCGCCCCACGGCCCGAGGCCGACGACGATTCCCGCCACGCCCCGGGGCCCGAGGCCGAGCCCGGCCGAGATCCGGGGCCCGAGGCCGACGACGATTCCGGCCACGCCCCGGGGCCCGAGGCCGACGACGACCCCGGCCGCGCGACTGATCCCGTGGGGCGGCCTGGCGCCCGGCCCGTGGGCCGGCGCGGGTGGCGCAGGTCCAGGTGGGGGCTGGTGGCCGCCGTCCTGGTCGCGGTCGTCGCGCTCACCGCGGCCACCCCGCAGGGCAGGGCGGCCGTCGTCCACGTCCTGCGGCTGGCCGGCATCGAGCTGCGCGTGGGCGAGAACGGCACACCGCCCGCCTCGCCCGTGCCGCTGCCGGGGGAGCGGGCCGTCACGCTCGACGCGGCGCGGAGCCTGGTGACGTTCCCGGTGAAGGTGCCCGCCGAGCTGGGCGAGCCCGAGCGGGTCACGGTCAGCGACGGCGGCCGGATCGTCTCCCTGTTCTGGTCCGGCGGCACCAGGATCGACCAGTTCGACGGCCTCGGACCCTACTTCGTCAAGCAGCTCGGCGAGCCCTGGCCCGAGCACGTCAGCGTCGACGGCGCCGAAGGCTGGTGGATCGGCCGGGAGCACCGGCTCAGCCGCGTCGACCGGGAGGACGGCACGGAGCTGCCCCTGCGCCTGGCGGGCCCGACCCTCGTCTGGTTCGACGGCGAGGTGGCCGTCAGGCTCGAAGGGGTGCCGGACAGGCGGCGGGCGCTGGAGATCGCCGCTTCACTCCGCTGAGGGATCAGGGGCGGCCAGCCAGTCGTCCACTCCCCGCAGCAGCTCCTTGCGCACCTGCTCCGGCGCGGTCGACGCCCTGATCGACTGCCTGGCCAGCTCCGCCAGCTCGGCGTCGGAGAAGCCGTAGACCTCGCGGGCCAGCTCGTACTGCGGCAGCAGCCGCGCGCCGAACAGCAGCGGGTCGTCGGCGCCCAGCGCGATCGGCACTCCGGCGTCGAACAGGCGCCGCAGCGGAACCGCCGACGCGTCCTCGACCACTCCGAGGCCCACGTTCGACGTGGGGCACACCTCGCAGCAGATCTGCCGGTCGGCCAGCCGTTCCATCAGCCGCGGCGACTCGGCCGCCCGCACGCCGTGGCCCACCCGGTCGGCGCCGAGGTCGTGGACGCATTCCTCGACGCTCTCCGGGCCCAGCAGCTCGCCCCCGTGCGGCACGGCCAGCAGGCCCGCGCGCTTGGCGATCCTGAACGCGTGGTCGAACTCGCGGGCGCGCCCGCGCCGCTCGTCGTTGGACAGGCCGAACCCGACCACGCCCTCGCCCGCGTACTGGGTGGCCAGCCTGGCCAGCGTCCTGGCGTCGAGCGGGTGCCTGGTCCTGTTGGCCGCCACGACCGTCGCGATGCCGATCTTCGCCTCCGCCGCGGCCTTCGCCACCGCGTCCAGCATCAGCTCCAGCGTCGCGGTCAGCCCGCCGAACCTGGAGGCGAAACCCGACGGATCGACCTGGATCTCCAGCCAGCCGGACCCCTCCGCCGCCTCGTCCAGCGCCGCCTCGCGCACCAGCCGGTAGATGTCCTCCTCGCGGCGCAGCACCGACCTGGCGATGTCGTAGAGGCGCTGGAACCTGAACCAGCCCCGCTCGTCGGTCGCGTGGAGCTGGGGCGGCCAGTCCTGCTCCAGCGCGTCGGGCAGGTGCAGGCCCTGCTCCCTGGCCAGCTCGATCAGCGTCGAATGCCGCATCGACCCGGTGAAGTGCAGGTGAAGGTGGGCTTTGGGAAGGGCGGCGAGCGGACGTGGCATTTCCATATGGTGCCACTCAACCTGACCCCCGGTTGACGCGTTGGGAGGGGCGAAAGGGGATCTCGCTGATGAAGGAAGAAGACGAGGCGGCTTTCGACGAGTTCCTTGCCGCCCGAAGCACGTCCCTGCTGCGTACCGCGATCCTGGTGTGCGGGGCCACCCAGCACGACGCGGAGGACCTGGTCCAGCACGCGCTGGAGAAGGTCTACCGGCACTGGCCGCGCATCAGGCACGACAACCCCGACGCGTACGCCCGCAGGATCGTGGTCAACACGGCCATCTCGGCCGCCCGCCGCCGCAAGGTCATCCAGGAGATCACGTTCTCCAGGCCGCCCGAGACGGAGGCCCGCTCACCCGATCTCGACCTGCGCGACGCGCTCATCGCGGAGCTCCGCAAGCTGCCCGCGCGCATGCGGGCCGTCCTGGTGCTGCGCTACTGGGAGGACATGAGCGAGCACGCGACGGCGCAGATGCTCGGCTGCTCGCTCGGCACGGTCAAGAGTCAGGCGGCGCGGGGGCTCGCCAGAATCCGCGAGAACGTCAAGGAAGGAGTGCTCGTATGAAGGTGGAGGAAGCCCTCGCGGACGCCATGGCGGCGAGCGTGGCCGAGGTCAAGGCGGCACCCACGCTGGGCGCCGGCGTGCGCAGGAGGCACCGCGCCCACGTCATCAGGTTCCGTACGGCGGGCGCCGCGCTGGCCACCGCCGTCCTGGCCGCGGGAGTGCCGGTCTATATGGCGGTGACCGCGGGGCCCGAGTCGAGCGGCGTGGCCAACGGCACGTCGACCGTGCGGGTGCTGACCAAGGTGACCGTGCCCGACATGACGGGCAAGACGTTCGAGGAGGCGCAGGCGGCGCTGCAGGCGGCCGGCCTCGTCGCCGAGAAGGCCACAGGGGCGGAGAAGGTCTTCGGCCAGGAGCCCAAGCCGGGCACGGAGGTGGATTCCGGCTCCACGGTCCGGCTGCTGCTCGGGGAGGCCCCGCCCCAGGCGCTCGGCGACCTGGGCGACGGCCGCACGTTCGGCGGCATCACGCTCGGCTACGTGCCGGACGGTCTGGCGTGGGGCAAGTGGTCCAACAAGTGGGACGGCCCGTCCGGCGGCACCTCCTACACGACGACCTACGACCTGCCCGACGAGCCGAACGGCTACTACGGCATCCAGGTCTTCGTCCACGAGGGCAAGGCCGGCGCGCGCGTCGACGACACCCTGAAGCGCGAGGGCGTCGAACGCGTCGACGTCGGCGACAGGCGGGGCTACCTCGGCGACATCGACGAGGGCGGCGACTACGACAAGCTCGGCGCGCAGCCGCGCAAGGAGCCCTGCTGCACGCCGACCCTCGGCTTCAGGCTCACCGACGATCTCGCCGTCGAGGTGGCGATGAGCCCGTCCCGGGCGAAGGAGCTCAGCACGGAGGAGATCACCGCCGAGCTGAAGAAGATCGCCGAGGGGGTGCGCCCCGCGAAGTGACCATGGCGGGGTCGGTGGGCACCAAGGAGATATGGCGCCTGACGACTTGGTCGCCGGCACGGGCGGGGGACGGCGCGCCGCGCTCGCTCTCGCCGCCCTGGCGGTGACGGTTCTGACCATCCACGCCATCTTCGCCTCCGGGTTCGGGCGGGTCGCGCCCTCCACCACCCCGCCCGCCATCTCCACCCCCGCTCCACCGGTCGCCGCCGCCGTGCCCGAGGCAGTGCCCGGCATCACGGTCGTCGCCGACAACTTCTGGCTGACCTACCTGCCGTCAGGCCTCACCCGCACCGGCGGCGGCGCCATCGCGCCCGAGCCCGGCGTCGAGGGCGGCTGGGCCCGCTACGCCTCGGGTGCGGCGTTCGTCGAGGTCCAGGTCGAGCGCGGTACGGTCGCCGCCGACTGGGAGACCTACCGCGAGCGCGTCAGCGTCGCCAAGCCCCGCAAGACCACCGTCCGCGGCAGGCCCGCCCTGGTCGGCAGGCATCCCGGCGGCGGCATGGTCATCGCCTGGCTGGAGCGCACCGGCACGGGCGCCTGGATCCGCGTCAGCGACGGCCTGGCCCACGCGCTCGTCCCGCTGGCGGCCTCCGTCCGGTCGCCCGGCTGATCCGGGGCAACCCTCCCGCGATCCCAGGCGTACACAAGGGGTATGGAGACCACCGAGTGACCGCGTTCGCCGAGTACGTGGCGGCGCGCGGCACCAGCCTCTTACGCCTCGCGTACCTGTCCTGCGGCTCGCGCGAGGAGGCCGAGGACGTCCTGCAGACCGCGCTGGAGCGCGCCTACCGCAGCTGGCACCGCCTGCGCAAGGACGTCGACCCCGAACCCTACGTCAGGCGCATCATCGTGAACACCGCGATCAACCGCGCCAGACGCCGGGCCGTCCTGCGGTTCATCCCGATGGGCACGCTCCCCGAGGTGCCGGTGGCGGGCGCGGACTCGGGCGTCGAGCTGCGTCAGGTTCTCGCCGACGGACTGCGCCTGCTGCCGCCCCGGCAACGGGCGGTGGTGGTGCTGCGCTACTGGGAGGACCTGACCGAGGCGCAGACCGCCGAGACCCTCGGATGCGCCGTCGGCACGGTCAAGAGCCAGACCGCCAAGGCGCTGGCGAAGCTGCGCGGGCTGATCGTCATGGATGAGGTGCCGAGCGATGTTTGAGAGCAGCCTGCGGCAGGCCATGGCCGAGGACACCGCCCATCTCGCCGCCGCCCCCGACCTCGCGGAACGGGTGGTACGGCGCTCGCGGCGGCGGCGCCGTACCAGGCACTCGATCGCGGCGGTGGCGACGGCGACGGCGCTGGCGCTGGCCGGATGGGTGCTGGCGCCCGGGGAGCAGCGGGTGGCCACCACGCCGAGCACCACGGGCCGCCTCGACGACGTCGTGGTCCGCCACGTCCCTCCCGGCCTGGGCGAGCCGGTCCAGGGTCACTCCGGCGAGGGCAGGCTCCTGGCGGGCACGCTCACCTGGGGCTCGGGCGCCGACCTCGTGAGAGTCAGCAGGTACGGCGGGGCGGACGGCCTCGACACGCCCGGACTGATGGCCGGAGGGCAGCTGACGTCCACGCGGGGCCGGCAGGCGAAGATCTCCCCCGGCGGGACGGACCTGCTCTGGAGCGAGCGTCAGGGGCTGCTCCTCAGGGTGACGGTCGGCGCGAACCACGTCGCCGAGGTGCGGACCATCGCCGAAGAACTCCAGGTGATAGACCCCACGGGACCGGCCGGCGGCGTCGTGGAAGGGCTGCGCGTCTCCTACCTTCCGCCCCGCCTCCACCTGGAGAGCTTCACCATGAGGAGCGACGGGGAGACGGCCAAGACGTGGACCGGAGCGGGCGAGAGGCAGATCACGCTGACCGTCGTCAGGGGCAGGCACGCGGCCTCGCTGGACGAGCTGGCCGCCTGGAGCGCCGGGGACTGGCGGAACGGGACGCGCACGACCGTCAACGGCAGGCCCGCCTACCGCAACGGCGCCAGGAGCCGGCTGACCGGCCGGCTGTGGCTGCAGGAGCCCGGAGTCGGGGTCGTCCTCAGGATGAGCGAGAACCTCGAACCCGAGATCGACCGCGTCCTCGCCGGGATCGTCCCCGTTCCCGCCACGCGGGGCCTGCCCCTGAGATTCGAGGGGCTCACCGTCACGCATCTCCCGCCGGGGTTCACGGCAGGGCAGGACGGCGGCATGGACGGTCGCGGCCGATGGTGGACCAGGGCGGGCAGCTCGGTCCTGGTCGAGGTGGTGAAGGGGGAGCGGGCGCGCACCCCGCAGGACCTCGCGCACGTCTCGTGGCCCACGAGCGAGAGGTTCAGCGGTCTGCGAAGGACGACCGTGGGGAGCCGGCCCGCCCTTGTCGGCGACATCGTGACGGGCACGGGCCTGTCCAGGGGCCGCATGGTGCTGTGGACGGCCAGACCGGGCTACGGCGTGCGGGTCCAGGTGAGCGACGACCTGGTCAACGACCTCATGGCGGTGGCCCGCGGCATCCAGGTGGCCCCCGCCCGGTAGCGGGGCCCTGGGAGGCTCGCCGGCAGGCGACCGGGAGCGGACCCTGGACACCACCACGGCCGTGCTGACGACCGGGGTGGTGTCCGGGCAGGAGAGGGGACGGGCCCCGGTTCAGCTCGCCTCGGCCAGCAGCTTCTGCAGCCGGCTGACGCCCTCGACCAGGTCGTCGTCGCCCAGCGCGTAGGACAGGCGGAAGTAGCCCGGCGTGCCGAACGCCTCGCCCGGCACGACCGCCACCTCCGCCTCCTCCAGGATGAGCTCCGCCAGCTCGGCCGAGGTCTGCGGGCGCCGGCCCCTGATCTCCTTGCCGAGCAGGGCCTTGACCGACGGGTAGACGTAGAAGGCGCCCATCGGCTCGGGGCAGACCACGCCGGGGATGTCGTTGAGCATCCTGACCATGGTCTTGCGCCGCCGGTCGAACGCCTCACGCATCTCCGCCACCGCCGACAGGTCGCCCGAGACGGCGGCGAGGGCGGCCATCTGGGAGACGTTGGCGACGTTGGAGGTGGCGTGGGACTGCAGGTTGGTGGCGGCCTTCACCACGTCGGCGGGCCCGATGAGCCAGCCGACCCGCCAGCCGGTCATCGCGTAGGTCTTGGCGACGCCGTTCAGGATGACGACCTTGTCGCCGAGCTCGGGCACGGCGGTGGCGATGCTGGTGAACTCGGTGCCGCCGTAGACCAGGTGCTCGTAGATCTCGTCGGTGACGACCCACAGGCCGTGCTCGGCCGCCCAGCGGCCGATGGCCTCGACCTGCTCGCGCGGGTAGACGGCGCCCGTCGGGTTGGACGGCGAGACGAACAGCAGCACCTTGGTGCGCTCGGTGCGGGCCGCCTCCAGCTGCTCGACGGAGGCCAGGTAGCCGGTCGTCTCGTCGGTGACGACGTCGACCTGCACGCCGCCGGCCAGCTTGATCGCCTCGGGGTAGGTCGTCCAGTACGGCGCGACGACCAGGACCTCGTCACCCGGGTCGAGCAGCGCGGCGAACGCCTGGTAGACGGCCTGCTTGCCGCCGTTGGTCACCAGGACCCGCGAGGCGTCGACCTCGTAGCCGGAGTCGCGCAGGGTCTTGGCGGCGATCGCCTGCTTCAGCTCGGGCAGGCCGCCCGCGGGCGTGTACTTGTGGAAGCGCGGATCGCGTGCCGCCTCGATCGCCGCCTCGACGATGTAGCCGGGCGTGGGGAAGTCGGGCTCGCCGGCGCCGAAGCCGATGACGGGACGGCCCGCTGCCTTCATCGCCTTCGCCTTGGCGTCGACGGCCAGCGTGGCGGACTCTGAGATCGCGGAGATGCGTGCGGAGATGCGGCTGGACATGGGGTCCATCGTAGTGCGGGCAAGCCGTCCCGACCTGGGCGATCGTGTTCTGGTTCGACGTGGAGGTCATTCGCCCGTACACTTTCGCATGGTCCTGCCGCCGCATGTCGATGCGGCGATCGGTCCGGACAGGCAGTCAATCGATGTAGTGTGGTTGACGACATAGGGCAATGGCGCAATTGGTAGCGCTCCGGTCTCCAAAACCGGCGGTTGGGGGTTCGAGTCCCTCTTGCCCTGCTGAGTGCGGTCCGCGCAGCAAGGCGTGCAAGCGCGCCGCGCAACTGCGTTGGATACGACAGATCAGGTGAGGACTGTGGCGATCGACACGCACAGCGAGACCGCAGGCAAGCCGAGCGGCGAGAAGAAGCAGAAGCGCACTTCGCCCGCCCTTTTCTATCGGCAGGTCGTCAACGAGCTGCGCAAGGTCATCTGGCCGACGCGTAAGGATCTCATCACTTACACCACGGTCGTTCTGGTATTCGTTCTGATCATGGTTGCGATCGTGTCGGGGTTTGACGCCCTGCTCACGGAGGGCGTCCTGCGGATCTTCGGCGGTAGCTGACCCGACGCCTGACAAGGCACCATTCGATTCGACGAAAGAGGAAAAGTCACCGTGTCCGAGACTTCAGACACCCCTCGCGAGGAGTGGGACGACGACGTCGCCGCCGAGGAGGCCATCGACGAGGTCGAGGAGACCGAGCTCGATGAGGCCGAGGAGGCCGACGACGACGTCGAGGAGTCCGACCAGGCTCCGGTGACCGTCGTCGACGAGGCTGAGGAGGCCGACGAGGCCGAGGAAGCCGTCGACCCCGTCGAGGAGTTCAAGCAGTCCCTGCGCGGACAGCTCGGCGAGTGGTACGTCATCCACTCCTACGCCGGTTACGAGAACCGCGTGAAGTCCAACATCGAGAGCCGCAACGTGTCGCTCAACATGGAGGACTACATCTTCCAGGTCGAGGTGCCCACGCACACCGTCCAGGAGTTCAAGAGCGGCAAGAAGGTCCCCGTGAAGGAGCGCGTGCTGCCCGGCTACGTGCTCGTCCGGATGGACCTGACCGACGAGTCCTGGGCCGCGGTGCGCAACACGCCCGGCGTGACCGGCTTCGTCGGCCTTTCCAACAAGCCGAGCCCGCTCAGCCTCGACGAGGTCGCCAAGCTGCTGGCGCCCGAGCCGACGGAGGAGACCAAGAAGGCCACCACCAAGGCCGCCTCGGGCCCGGCCGTCGAGTTCGAGATCGGCGAGTCGGTCACCGTCATGGACGGTCCGTTCGCCACGCTGCCCGCCTCGGTCAGCGAGATCAGCCCCGAGTCGCAGAAGCTCAAGGTGCTGGTGTCGATCTTCGGCCGCGAGACCCCGGTCGAGCTGTCGTTCAACCAGGTCTCGAAGATCTGACGGGCTCGCATACACTCGACGGGTAACGCGTGACCCCGGCAGTGCGCCAGCCGCCGGCGATCCGTCACTCGTTTCCGTCGACCACAGACGTTCGGCAGGCCGTCCACGCGAAGGACGGCCTTCCGACATGTCCGCCCGCACCCGCGAGCGGACGGCAACACGATCAGGACCCGGAGAAGGACACATGCCTCCGAAGAAGAAGATCGCGGCGCTGGTCAAGGTTCAGCTCCCCGCTGGCCAGGCCACGCCCGCCCCGCCGGTCGGTACCGCCCTCGGTCCGCACGGCGTCAACATCATGGACTTCGTGAAGCAGTACAACGCTGCCACCGAAGCCCAGCGGGGCAACATCATCCCCGTTGAGATCACCATTTTCGAGGACCGCAGCTTCACCTTCATCACGAAGACGCCCCCGGCGCCTGAGCTGATCAAGAAGGCGCTCGGCCTCGACAAGGGTTCTGCGGTCCCCCACAAGGACAAGGTCGGCAAGCTGAGCCGCGAGCAGCTGCGCAGCATCGCCGAGACCAAGATGCCCGACCTCAACGCCAACGACATCGAGGCCGCCGAGAAGATCATCGCCGGCACCGCCCGGTCGATGGGCATCACGGTCGCGGAGTAGGTAGAACCACCGTCACCCGACGGGCTTCTGCCCAGCAATCCATTTGTTCCATCCGTGGGAGGGCCAGGCGCTGGCCCGTGACCACAGACTCCACCGAGGAGATCCGAAGTGAAGCGCAGCAAGGCGCACAAGAACGCGTCGGCCCAGGTCGACCGCGACAAGCTCTACACGCCCGCCGAGGCCGCGAGGCTCGCCAAGGCGACCACCACCACCAAGTTCGACGCCACCGTTGAGGTGGCGCTGCGGCTGGGTGTCGACCCTCGCAAGGCCGACCAGATCGTGCGCGGCACGGTCAACCTCCCGCACGGCACCGGTAAGACCGCCCGGGTCCTGGTCTTCGCGACCGGTGACCGTGCCGAGGCTGCCCGCGAGGCCGGCGCCGACATCGTCGGCGCCGACGAGCTCATCGACGACATCGCCAAGGGCAACCGCCTGAACGAGTTCGACGCCGTCGTCGCCACCCCCGACCTGATGGGCAAGGTCGGCCGCCTGGGCCGCGTGCTCGGCCCGCGCGGTCTCATGCCGAACCCCAAGACCGGCACCGTCACGCCGGACGTGGCCAAGGCCGTGACCGACATCAAGGGCGGAAAGATCGAGTTCCGCACCGACCGTCAGGCGAACCTCCACTTCATCATCGGCAAGACGTCGTTCGACGAGCGCCAGCTCATCGAGAACTACGCCGCCGCCCTTGACGAGGTGCTGCGTCTCAAGCCGTCCGCGGCCAAGGGGCGCTACCTGAAGAAGGTCACCTTCTCGACCACGATGGGCCCCGGCGTTCCCGTCGACCCGAACGTGACTCGCGCGATGACCGCCGAGCTCGAGGGCTGACCCCTTCCTCTCACTCGAAGGCCCCCGCAGGATCTCCCTGCGGGGGCCTTCCCCTTTCCCACCCCCCGCCTCCGTCTGTCTCCGGCCTCCGTCTGTCCCTGGCCTCCGTTGCACGAAGGCCGTGCGTTTCCACGCGCGGCGGCCCTTGGAGCGGCGTCCCTTGCCTCGCCCAACCTCATGCTGGTGCGGCTCCGTGTTGGTGGGGCTCGGGATGTTTGCTGTGTGCGCCCTGGTGCTGGTGGGGCTCGGGGCGCTTGCCGGTCTGTGCGGCGCTGTGCTGGTGGGGCTCAGGATGTTCACTGGTGTGCGGCCTCGTGGTGGTGCGGCTCGGGGCATTTGCCGGTCTGTGCGGCGCTGTGCTGGTGGGGCTCGGGATGTTCGCTGGGTGTGCGGCCTCGTGGTGGTGGGGCTCGGGGCGTTTGCCGGTCTGTACGGCAAGCCGGGTCAGGCCCCTCCGTGGTCACCGGTTGCCCTCCGTCGAAGGGACGCTCCTCGAGCCCAGCCGCGTCCCGCCGTCACGGACGGCCCTTCATCGGCCTTCCGTAGCGGCGGCCGGCCACGCGCGCTCGGTGACGCGTATCCCGGGACAGACGCCCGCCACGCGCCTGGGGTGGCGCGTGGCGGGGCTTGCCGTACGGGTCGGTGGGCGGGATCCAGCGGCCGGCCGGATGGGCGGAATCCCGGGCCCGCCGGGTGGACGGATCCCGGGCCCGTCGGGTGGACGTATCGCGCCTGCCGGGTGGACGGATCGCGCGCCTGCCAGTGAACGGGACGCGTGCCGGATGGCGGAATCCCGGGCCCGTCGGGTGGACGGATCGCGCCTGCCGGGTGGACGGATCGCGCGCCCCCGGGGGGATGGGACGCGCGTGCCGGACGGATGGGATCTCGCCGGATGGGAGAGGGTGTGTGATCGAGGTACTCCGGCGCCTATCGGGTGGGACGGAGGCCCACGCTTGTCGGGAGGCGCCTGTGGGGAAGGGCGGGCGGAGTCTCGCGCGTGGCCGAGATAGCGAAAGGAGCGAGACTTGTGGGTCCGTGTGAAAGATGGATGCGTGCGTGTCGCCTGCCGTCCGGGCTGGTGGGGGAGGTCGAGCGGCGGGTCGAACGGGGAGGGTGGCAGTCAGGGATGACCCTGGCGTTTCCCTGAGTTGATCGAGGGAAGCCAAAATGCGTGAATCCGCGACGTAGTGTCAGAGGCATGCTGAAGCGCAGGATTAGTCTCGCCGTCGCCGCCACGGGCGCCGCCGCCCTTGTCGCGGTCGCGGGCTGTGGATCGACCGGAACGACCGCGACGGGTGTGGCGGTCCCCATCCAGGCCAACCTGGCCGCCGCCGAGGTCCTGGAGCAGGCCGCGCAGAGGACGCAGGACGTCACCAGCTACACCGTCGACGGTGTGATCGACCTGTCGCATCCTCAGGAGGGCACGGGCAAGGTCCAGGGGCGCATGGTCTACCAGAGCAAGCCGCAGCTGGCCGCCGACCTGACGCTCGACACCGCGAATTTCGGCGGGCAGAGCCTGCCCGGCGGAGGGCGTGTGGTGCTGCAGGGCGACACCGTCTACGTGAAGGTTGACGCGCTGAACAAGATGCTCGGCGCCACCAAGCCGTGGATCAAGGTCCCGGTCAGTGAGGGCGGCGCGGAGGCGAAGCAGTTCCTCGACCAGGTCCAGCAGTTCGACCTGGCGAACGTCACCAAGCTCGTCACCGCCTCCCAGAACGTCAAGCAGGTCGGCACCGAGAGCGTCGGCGGCGTCGACGCCACCCACTACAGCGGCACGTTCCCCGTGGACGCGGCCGTGCAGCAGCTGCCCGCCGACGAGCAGGAGCAGGCCAGGCAGCAGCTGGCCGAGCTGCAGAACGTCGCCTTCGACATCTGGGTCGGCACGGACGGTCTGCCGCGCAAGGTGGCCATGTCCGGAGACGAGAAGGGCGCGAAGTTCAACGCGAACCTGTTCTTCAAGGGCTTCAACGAGCCGGTCTCCATCGCCGCGCCGCCCGCCGACCAGGTGGGCGAGTTCCCCAAGAACACGAACTGATCCAGCGGGGGCGATTTGGCATCTTGACGAGTCGCCCCCTATTCTGGTCCTTGCCAAAGACCGCCGGTCGTCGCCGGGTGCCTCAAGGCCCGGTGACCGAAGGATCCACGTCATGTGGACGGCCCGCGTAGGTGAGATGCGAGTTCTTCCCGTGTGGTTCCTGCCATATGGGTGAGCCCCGTGCGCCTGCGCCGGGGCTTGTTCCATGTTCGGAGACCTTCGCCGGCGGCACATCTGGAAGGAGGCCCATGGCGAGGGCGGACAAGGCGACAGCGGTTGCCGAGCTCAAGAGTGAGTTCGAGGGCAGCAGCGCCGCCGTTCTGACCGAGTACCGCGGTCTCACCGTCGCACAGCTCAAGGAGCTGCGTAAGTCGCTCGGTGGGAACGCGAAGTTCGCCGTGGCGAAGAACACCCTGACCAAGATCGCGGCCAACGAGGCCGGCGTGACGGGTCTCGACTCGCTGCTGGTCGGCCCGACGGCCGTCGCTTTCGTGACGGGCGACGTGGTCGAGGCCGCCAAGGGTCTGCGTGACTTCGCCAAGGCCAATCCCCTTCTGGTGATCAAGGGCGGCTTCATGGAGGGCAAAGCCCTCGACGCCGCCGAGATCACCAAGCTCGCTGACCTCGAGTCCCGCGAGGTTCTCCTCGCGAAGCTGGCCGGCGCGATGAAGGCGAAGCAGTCCGCTGCTGCCGCCGTGTTCGCCGCGCTGCCCACCAACATGGCTCAGCTGGCCGACGCCCTCCGCGCCAAGCGCGCCGAGGCGGGCGAGTAAGACCGGGGATTGCCGCAACTTCAACCGCGGTCCCGTAACACCATTTAGCAAGATCCATACGGAGGAAACATCATGGCGAAGCTCAGCACCGACGAGCTGCTCGACGCGTTCAAGGAGATGACCCTCCTCGAGCTTTCCGAGTTCGTGAAGCTGTTCGAGGACACCTTCGACGTCAAGGCTGCCGCCCCGGTCGCCGTCGCCGCCGCTGCCGCCCCGGTCGCCGCCGCTGAGGAGGCCGCGGAGCAGGACGAGTTCGACGTCATCCTCGAGGCCGCCGGCGACAAGAAGATCCAGGTCATCAAGGAGATCCGCGCGCTGACCTCCCTCGGCCTGAAGGAGGCCAAGGACCTGGTCGACGGCGCTCCCAAGCCGGTCTTCGACGGCAAGGTCAACAAGGACCAGGCGGAGAAGGCCAAGGCTGCCCTCGAGGGCGCCGGCGCCACCGTCACCGTCAAGTAAGACGGCGCGTCTTTCTGAAAAGAGCGGAACACACCCTGGTGCCGGGTGGGTTCCGCTCTTTTTGTTTGTCCCGGCCTTTTCGTTCGTCCCGGCTTTGGTTGTCCCGGCTTTTGCGGTCTTGGCCGCTCGTGGTCCTAGCCACTCGTGGTCCTAGCCACTCGCGGTGCTGGTCACCCGTGGTGCTGGTCATCCGCCGGTCCCGTCCGCGCGTTGCCCGGTGACGCTCGCCGTCTCAGCCCGCCTCTTTCTCGGCAGGGCGCGCTGTCCTGCCTGCCTTCCATCCCGCTTGTGCGCTGTCCCGCTTGTGCGCTGCCCGGCCTGCGGAGTGTCCTGCCCGCACGCCGTCCAGGCTGCGCGCCGTCGCGCCTGTGCGCCGTCCTGCCTGTGCGCTGTCTCGCACGCACGCCATCCGTCCTGCGGTCTGTCTCGCCCGCACGTCGTCCGTCCTGCGGTCTGTCTCGCCCGCTGCCGTTCAGGTCGCACGTCGTCTCGCCCACACGCCGTCCGGGCCGCATTCCGTCCGTTGTTGTGTGAGGCGCTCGCTTCGCTCGCCGGTTGTCTTCCGGCAGCGTGTTGTCTCGGCCCTGCGTTGTCTCGGCCGTGCGTTGTCCGGCGATGCCTGGGGGTGCGTTCGGGCTACGGGAGGGTCGTGAGGCGGGTTCGGGCCGCGTGGCGGGGCGTGGGGCGCGACGGGGAGTTGAGGACGTGGGGCGGGCTCGCGCCGCGGGGTCAGGAGTCGGAGCCGCTGGACGGGTCCACGGCCAGCTGGTGACGGTCGTTGGGGTGTGGCGGGAGGCCGAGGCCGGGTCGTGAGCGTGGCCGCAGTGGTGGCTGTGGCGGTGTGTTTGGCGGGTCATGAGCGTTGGACTCCATAGGTTCGGGGTACGGACGCGATCTCCAGCTCTGCGGAGAGCCGGGCCCGCTGGTGGCCGTATGCCTCGGCCGGCCCGACGGCACTAGGGCGCGGTGTGGGTGCCGCGGCGTATGCGGTGGAGACCGCAGGTTCGCCATACACGGGCGGGATCCCCACCGCGGGCCCCTCGACGGGCAGCCCCCGGCGATCCTGCGATGGCGGCGTCGGCTCGTGGGCTCTTTGGGATGGCCTCGGTGTGGGCGGTCCGGGGATGGTGGCGTCGGCTCGTGGGCTCTTCGGGATGGCCCCGGCCTGGGCGACCCTGAGATGGCGACGTCGGCCCGTGGATCCTTCGGGATGGCGACGAAAAGCCCGGCCGCCCCCACGACGGTCCGGCGCCCCACAGCGCGCCGGACGGGGACGGTTCCCGCGCGTGCCCTGTTCCCCGGGAGTGGCTCCGGCGTTGCTCGTAGACCCCGGATGGCGGTGGTTCCAGTGATTTTCGCGGTGGCGATGGTCTCGATGGTCGGCGGATGGTGAGGTTCCGAGGGTGGCCAGGTCCGGCGGATGGTGAGGTCCCGAGGGTGGCGAAGTCCGGCGGATGGTTAGGTTCGAGGGTGGCGAAGTCCGGGGGAGTGGCGAGGTCCGGGAGCACGGGGAGATCTGGAGGACGGTGATGTGCGGCGAGGGCGGTGTGCTTCCGGATCCCTGGGCATTCGGCGCGCCGCCGCACGGGTTCTTAGGCGGCAACGGCTCCGGGCCTCCTCGACCGGAGGCGGGGGCGGGGTGCTGTTCCTCCGACACCCAGCGATCGAGGCCGCCGCGCTGCTCAAGGCGGGCGCCGAGCCGTACACCTTGGGTCGCCACCGCCGCCATCGCCGCCACCGATCGCCGCGACCGCCATTGATCGCCGCCACCGCCACCGTCGCCACGACCGCCACGACCGGCACGACCGGCACGACCGGCACGACCGGCACGACCGGCACGACCGGCACGACCGGCACGACCGGCACGACCGGCACGACCGCCGGGACCGCTATTGGCTGCCACCGCGCCCACCGCGGTCGTTGGTGGCACGAACGCAGCCGGCGCCGGGCTATCCGTCATGGTGGCCGGCGGCTGCAACGGCGCCGACCCCGCGCCGACCCTCGCCCGGTTCCAGCAGGAGGTCCGGGAGGGGAGGATCCACCCTTTCGTCGGCGGCATGGAGCCGAGCGCCCGCACCGGTGGCAGCGGGGCCGTCAGGATGACCGCCCGGGGTGCGGGAGAGCTGCACCGCGCGCGGTCGGCGCGGCGTCACCCTGTTCGGCCTGAGCGCAGGCCGGAGACCGCGGTGGCGTCCATGTAGTCGCGGGTGTGGACGATCTTCCCGTCGCGCACCCGCAGGACGAGCAGTCCGGGCACCGTGTACGGCCGGCCGTTCACCGTGACGGCGGTCTCGTGCTCGACCACGAGCACCTCGGGGTCGACGCTCTGGTGGACGACGACGTTGCGGATGTCCTCGACGACGGCCGGGCTGGCGCCCCATGAGGCCGTGTATCCGGCCCTGACCTCCTCTCTGCCGTTGTAGCGCGGCACCATCCCCGCCATCCGGAAGGGGAACTCGTGGACGCCGTCCTCGGCGTAGAGGTCGGCGAGTTCGTCGGCCGACATGTGGCGCATGGCGTCGTGGAAGCGCGTGACGATCTCTGTCATGCCGGCCAACTTACTCAACAACCGTTGAGCGAACAAGGGGCCAGTAGAGTGACGGCGTGACGCTGACGCGGGCCGAACGCAGGGCCAGGACCGAACGGCGGATCCTCGAGGCGGCTCGCGCGCTGTTCGCCGAAAGAGGCTTCGAACGCACCACGATCAGGGCCGTCGCCGGCGCGGCAGGCGTCGACCCGGCCCTGGTCATGCAGCATTTCGGCAGCAAGCAGGGCCTGTTCGAGCGGGCCGTCCAGGTGGCGGGCGACGACGCCGAGCGGCTGGTCGACGACCTGCTGGGTTCGCTCGGCGTCAAGCTGGGCGAGCTGCCCCAGAGTTCGCTGGCCGTGATGCGCTCGATGCTCACCCATCCGGAGGCCGCCGCGTCGGCGCGGGCCACGTTCAGCGGGCAGATCGAGCGGATCGCCGCGGCGATCGAGGGCGGGGACGCCAGGCCCAAGGCCGCGCTCATCACGCTGGTACTGCTCGGCGTCACCATCGGCCATCAGCTCCTCGACCTCGACGAGCTGCGTGACGTCCCGCCCGACGAGGTGGCCAGGCTGCTCCGCCCGGCGTTGCAGGCGCTGACATAACCGCCCAGTAACAATCTCGGCGTTTTATTGGAATGGATTCCAATTCACGGGAAGCTCCGTAACAGCGATCCCTTACCACCGGCGATGGGAAGGTGACTGTGGGCGTCGAGGTCGTGGTCGATGGGCTGACCAAGTCGTTCGGTCGGCAGGTCATCTGGGAGGACGTCTCGCTGACCCTCCCCGCCGGCGAGATCTCCGTGCTGCTCGGGCCGTCCGGCACCGGCAAGTCGGTCTTCCTCAAGACCCTCGTGGGCCTGCTGCGTCCCGACCGCGGCCACATCTGGATCGACGGCTACGATCTGGCCAACTGCAGCGAGAACAAGCTCTACGAGCTGCGCAGGCTGTTCGGGGTGCTCTTCCAGGACGGTGCGCTGTTCGGCTCGCTCAGCCTCTACGACAACGTCGCCTTCCCGCTGCGCGAGCACACCAAGAAGAGCGAGTCGCAGATCCGCCAGATCGTCATGGAGAAGATGGAGCTGGTGGGCCTGGTGGGCGCGGAGGGCAAGCTGCCCGGCGAGATCTCCGGGGGCATGCGCAAGCGCGCCGGGCTGGCCCGCGCCCTGGTGCTCGACCCCGAGATCATCCTGTTCGACGAGCCAGACTCGGGCCTCGACCCGGTCCGGACCGCCTATCTCAACCAGCTTATCGTCGACCTCAACGCCGAGATCGAGGCGACGTTCCTCATCGTCACCCACGACATCAACACCGCCCGCACGGTGCCCGACGACATCGGGCTGCTGTTCCGGCGTGAGCTGGTGATGTTCGGCCCGCGCGAGATGCTGCTGTCGAGCGACGAGCCGGTGGTCAGGCAGTTCCTCAACGCGCGCAGGCACGGCCCGATCGGCATGTCGGAGGAGAAGGACGTCTCCGAGCTGGAGGCCGAGGCGCAGATGGGTCACGACCCCGGCGCGCTGCCGCCGATCCCGCCGCAGCTGATGCCCAGCGGCAACGGCATCCGCCGGACGCAGAAGCCGCCCGGCTCGTGGCTGGCCGCCAACGGAGTGATCCCGCCGCAGGGCTCCTTCGTCGACGAGCGCGGCCGCAACTGGCTGGAGGAGTATCCCCGGCTCGTCAACGCGCACATGAACGGCGTGCGCTGACGCGGCGCTGTGCGGCGGGACGCTCCACCGATGCCCACCCGGATGTTCGGGGCCTGGACGAATGGGTCGAGCGTTATGATCCCGCGATATGGCAGGCAGTGCTGACTCCTCCCGGTCGGCGACCGTGGTGCGCGCGCTGATCGTCGCGCTGGCGGCGATCCTCGTGCTGGTCACGGGGCTTGCCTTCTGGCTGAGCGCGCAGCTGCGCGACGAGGAGGCGGCGGCGACCGACCGCCGGGCGGCGATCGACGCCGCGGCGGCCCACGCGCTCAACCTGCTCTCGCTCAACTACAAGAGCGCCGACGCCAGCATCGCCAAGATCCTCGCGACCTCCACGGGTGTCGCCTACGCGGAGTACCACGCAGGGGCGCCCAAGCTGAGGGAGACCACGATCGCCAACAAGGTCGTCCAGACCGGGGTCGTGCGCGCCTCGGGGATGGTCTCGATGGCGGGCGACGCCGCGAAGGTGCTGGTCGTCGCCGACTCCACGATCAGCTGGGAGGGCACGGGGACGCCCCAGCAGGACCGCTACTACCGCTGGTCGATGGACCTGTCCAAGGTCGGCGGCCGTTGGCTTGTCGCGAAAGCGGAGCAGGTGCTGTGAGAGTCGTCATGGCGGCGATGCTCGCCGCGGCCGTGACCTTCCTCGGCTGGGTCTCGCTGCGGATGCACGGGGAGCTGAGCGAGCTGCGCGAGGGGCGGGCGGCGGGGGAGCAGGCGCTGGCCGCGGCCCGGGCGCTGGCGCCCGACCTGCTGTCGTACAACTACCGGACGATCGAGGATGATCTCACCAGGGCGCAGGCCCTCACCACCGGCGAGCTGGCCGGCCGCTACCAGGAGCTGCGCAGGTCGCTCGTGCCCCGGGCCACCGAGCAGCGGACGGTCCAGGAGGTCTCCGTCGCGGGGGCCGCCGTGCAGGACGCCACGCCGGACAGGGTGTCGGTTCTCCTGTTCGTGAACATGGGGACGACCAAGCAGGCGCAGAGCGATGCCGAACCACGGCAGCAGGTGATCCAGAATCGGGTACGGCTCGTCATGGTGAAGGATGGTTCGCGGTGGTTGGTGGGCGATCTCTCCACTTTGGTAGGCAGCAGTTGATGTCGGGCATGTCCCGACATTCAATTGTTATCAAATTCCAGGTTTAGCGAGCCTTGTGAGACGGGTACATCCGTCACGGTTCCACCGATCGTCGGCATGGGTTCAGACCTCGGTGTGACAGAGCGTTAGCGGCCCCGGCTCGCGGGTATCGTCTTGGGGCCTACGGCTAGCCATCTGTCACCAAGGGAAGAAATCCCAGCGTCCAGGCTTTGAGTTGGCCGAAAGTCCGGCTCGCGGGCTTGACGTTTCCGCTCGGACGGGCGATGCTGCGGACAACGTGGAGCATGCAGCGAGAGCGAAGTGGACAGGCGTGTGCCGTTCGGCTACACTGCCCCTTTGCGCTGCCCTTTGACGACCCGCTTCTCTTGCTCACGTTGCGAGGTTGTCTGGCGTGCGTGTAGTCAGTCCGCCGCGAGCCCTCGGAAGGACATCTGTTGGCAGCCTCGCGCAACGCCTCCGCCGTACCCGCCGGTCCCCGTCGCGTTTCCTTTTCGCGCATCCAGGAGCCCCTCGA